>NZ_JBHXRK010000004.1:0-307575 GCF_042716875.1 Streptomyces sp. NPDC058646
CCTCCCGGAAGGGGAGGCGCGGCCGCCGCCGTTCGGACGCGGGAGCCGTCAGGCACCCATCGCGTGCAGGCCGCCGTCCACGTGGACGATCTCGCCGGTGGTCTTCGGGAACCAGTCCGACAGCAGGGCGACGACGCCCTTGCCGGTCGGCTCCGGGTCGCTCATGTCCCACTCCAGCATGGAGCGGGAGTTCCACACCTCGGCCAGCTCGCCGAAGCCCGGGATGGACTTCGCGGCCATCGAGCCGATCGGACCGGCCGAGACCAGGTTGCAGCGGATGTTCTCCTTGCCCAGGTCACGGGCGAGGTAGCGGCTGGTGGCCTCCAGCGCGGCCTTGGCCGGCCCCATCCAGTCGTACTGCGGCCAGGCGAACTGCGCGTCGAAGGTCAGGCCGACGATGGCCGCGCCCTCCGCCGGGAAAAGCGGCTTGCAGGCCATGGCGAGCGACTTCAGCGAGAACGCCGAGACGTGCATGGCGGTGGCGACCGACTCGAACGGCGTGTTCAGGAAGTTGCCGCCGAGGGCGTCCTGCGGGGCGAAGCCGATGGAGTGCACGACGCCGTCGAGGCCGCCGAGCTCGTCGCGGACGAGGCCCTCCAGGCGGGCCAGGTGCTCGTCGTTGGTGACGTCGAGCTCGATCACCTTGACCGGCTTGGGCAGCTTCTTGGCGATGCGCTCGGTCAGCGACGGGCGCGGCCACGCGGTGAGGATGACCTCGGCGCCCTGCTCCTGGGCCAGCCGTGCCGTGTGGAAGGCGATGGAGGACTCCATCAGCACACCCGTGATGAGGATGCGCTTGCCCTCGAGAATTCCGCTCATGGTGATCAGTGACCCATGCCCAATCCGCCGTCAACGGGAATGACGGCTCCGGTGATGTACGCGGCGTCGTCGGACGCCAGGAAGCTGACGGCGGCCGCGATCTCCTCGGGCTGCGCGTAGCGGGCCAGCGGCACCTGCGCCACGATGCCCGCGCGCTGCTCATCGGTGAGCACCTTCGTCATGTCGGTGTCCACGAAGCCCGGGGCCACGACGTTGAAGGTGATGTTGCGCGAGCCCAGCTCGCGGGCGAGCGACCGGGCGAAGCCGACCAGGGCCGCCTTGGAGGCGGCGTAGTTGGCCTGGCCCGCCGAGCCGAGCAGCCCGACGACCGAGGAGATCAGGACGACGCGGCCCTTCTTGGCACGGAGCATGCCACGGTTCGCGCGCTTGACCACGCGGAAGGTGCCGGTGAGGTTGGTGTCGACGACCGAGGCGAAGTCCTCCTCGGACATCCGCATCAGCAGCGTGTCCTTGGTGATGCCGGCGTTGGCCACCAGCACCTCGACCGCGCCGTGCTTCTCCTCGATCTCCTTGTAGGCCTGCTCCACCTGCTCGGAGTCGGTGATGTCGCAGCGGACCGCCAGCACGCCCAGGGAGGTCAGGGCCTCCGGCGGCTCGCCGGACCGGTACGTGATGGCGACCTTGTCACCGGCCTGCGCGAAGGCACGGGCGATGGCGAGGCCGATGCCCCGGTTTCCTCCGGTGACGAGAACCGAGCGGCTCAACTGATCACCCTTTCGCTCAGCGGTCTGAATACCAAAAACCTATAGGTCGCACCGCCCGTACGGAGAATCGGGCTCCGACAGGGCCTCGGGACGGGCTCTGTCGAGTCCCTACAGAAAGATGTAGGCACAAGAGCCCCGAGCGCGACATGATCGGGGCGACCGGCCCCGACCCCGGGAGGACTTCCGTGGCCCATTCCATCGACGCGGCATTCACCGCGCTGCCCCTGCGGGCGCTCGCCGACGCGGCGCTCGCCCGGGCGCGCGCGCTGGGTGCCGAGCATGCCGACTTCCGGCTGGAACGCATTCGCAACGCCTCCTGGCGGCTCCGCGACGCGAAGCCCTCCGGCGGGTCCGACACCACGGACCTCGGGTACGCGGTCCGCGTGGTGCACGGGGGCAGCTGGGGCTTCGCCTCCGGCGTGGACCTGACCATGGACGGCGCGGCCAAGGTGGCCTCCCAGGCCGTGGCCATGGCGAAGCTGTCGGCCCAGGTGATCAAGGCCGCCGGATCGGACGAGCGGGTGGAGCTGGCCGACGAGCCGGTGCACTCCGACCGGACCTGGGTCTCGGCCTACGACGTGAACCCCTTCGAGGTACCGGACGCGGATAAGGCGGCGCTGCTCGCCGACTGGAGCGCACGGCTGCTGGCGGCGGACGGGGTCGCGCACGTGGACGCCTCGCTCCTCGCCGTCCACGAGAACAAGTTCTACGCCGACAGTGCGGGCACCTCGACGACGCAGCAGCGGGTACGGATCCACCCGCAGCTCACGGCCGTCGCCGTGGACGGCACCACCGGCGAGTTCGACTCGATGCGCACGATCGCCCCGCCCGCCGGGCGCGGCTGGGAGTACCTGACCGGTACCGGCTGGGACTGGGACTCCGAGCTGGAGCAGATCCCGGGGCTGCTCGCCGAGAAGATGCGGGCGCCGAGCGTGCAGTCCGGGCGCTACGACCTGGTCGTGGATCCGTCCAACCTGTGGCTGACCATCCACGAGTCCATCGGCCACGCCACCGAGCTCGACCGGGCGCTGGGCTACGAGGCGGCGTACGCGGGGACCTCCTTCGCCACCTTCGACCAGCTGGGCACGTTGAAGTACGGCTCCCCGATCATGAACGTGACGGGCGACCGCACCGCCGAGCACGGGCTGGCCACCGTCGGCTTCGACGACGAGGGCGTCGAGGCGCAGAGCTGGGACCTGGTCAAGGACGGCACGCTGGTCGGCTACCAGCTGGACCGGCGGATCGCGAAGCTGACCGGACTGGGCCGCTCCAACGGCTGCGCCTACGCCGACTCCCCCGGGCACGTCCCGGTGCAGCGGATGGCGAACGTCTCGCTCCAGCCGGACCCGGGCGGGCTCTCGACGGAGGACCTGATCGGCGGGGTCGAGCGCGGGATCTACGTGGTCGGCGACCGCTCCTGGTCGATCGACATGCAGCGCTACAACTTCCAGTTCACCGGGCAGCGGTTCTTCCGCATCGAGAACGGCAGGCTGGCCGGGCAGTTGCGCGACGTCGCGTACCAGGCCACGACCACCGAGTTCTGGGGCTCGATGGAGAAGCTGGGCGGCCCGCAGACCTACGTGCTGGGCGGCGCCTTCAACTGCGGCAAGGCCCAGCCGGGCCAGGTCGCGGCGGTCTCGCACGGCTGCCCGTCCGCACTCTTCCGCGATGTGAACATCCTGAACACCACGCAGGAGGCCGGGCGATGAGCTCGTCGATCCGTACGAACAGGCCCCACGAGATCGTGGAGCGGGCCCTGGAGCTGTCCACCGCCGACGGCTGCGTCGTCATCGCCGACGAGGAGTCCACGGCCAATCTGCGCTGGGCGGGCAACGCGCTCACCACGAACGGCGTCACCCGCGGCCGGACCCTGACCGTCATCGCCACGGTCGACGGCAAGGAGGGCACGGCCTCGGGGGTCGTGTCGCGCTCGGCCGTCACCGCGGACGACCTGGAGCCGCTGGTACGGGCCGCCGAGGCGGCCGCGCGCGGGGCCGGGCCGGCGGAGGACGCCCAGCCGCTGGTGACCGGCACCCCGGCTTCCCCCCACTTCACGGACGCCCCCGCCGAGACCTCCTCGGCCGTGTTCGCGGACTTCGCCCCGGCCCTCGGAGAGGCCTTCGCCCGGGCCCGCGCGGGCGGCCGGGAGCTGTACGGCTTCGCCAGCCACGAGCTGGTCTCCACGTACGTGGGCACGTCCACGGGCCTGCGGCTGCGCCACGACCAGCCGAACGGGACGCTGGAGCTCAACGCCAAGTCCCCGGACCGGCAGCGCTCGGCCTGGGCGGGCCGTTCGACGCGGGACTTCAAGGACGTGGACCCGACGGCCCTGGACGCGGAGCTCGCCGTACGCCTGGGCTGGGCGGAGCGGAAGATCGACCTGCCCGCGGGCCGGTACGAGACCCTGCTGCCGCCGACCGCCGTGGCCGACCTGCTGATCTACCAGATGTGGTCGGCGGCGGCCCGGGACGCGGTGGAGGGCCGGACGGTCTTCTCCAAGCCCGGCGGCGGGACCCGGCTCGGCGAGAAGCTCTCCCAGCTCCCGCTGACCCTGCGCAGCGACCCCGACGCGCCGGGGCTGGAGTCCGCGCCGTTCGTGATCGCCCACAGCTCGGGCGACGACGCCTCCGTCTTCGACAACGGGCTTCCGGTACCGGTGACCGAGTGGATCCGGGACGGCGAGCTGAAGCGGCTCACCACGACCCGGCACAGCGCCGCCCTGACCGGGATGCCGCTCTCCCCCGGCTTCGGGAACCTGGTCCTGGACGCGGGCGGGGAGAAGTCCCTCGACGAGATGGTGGCGGGCACCGAGCGGGGTCTGCTGCTGACCTGCCTCTGGTACATCCGCGAGGTCGATCCGGCCACCCTGCTGCTGACGGGGCTGACCCGCGACGGCGTCTACCTGGTGGAGAACGGGCAGGTCGTGGGCGAGGTGAACAACTTCCGGTTCAACGAGTCCCCGGTGGACCTGCTGTCGCGGGCCTCGGAGGCGGGCCGGACCGAGCAGACGCTGCCGCGCGAGTGGAGCGACTGGTTCACCCGGGCCGCGATGCCCGCGCTGCGCATCCCGGACTTCAACATGAGCTCGGTCAGCAAGGGTGTCTGACCCACCTAGACTGAATCCCCGGAGTGTCGCAATTCCATCCTTAGAAGGAGTCGAGAAACCGTGACGGACATCGTCGACGAACTGAAGTGGCGCGGGCTCTTCGCCCAGTCCACCGACGAAGAAGCGCTGCGCAAGGCGTTCGCGGACGGTCCTGTCACGTTCTATTGCGGCTACGACCCGACCGCGGCCTCGCTGCACGTGGGGCATCTGGTCCAGGTCCTCACGATGCGCCGGCTCCAGCTGGCCGGGAACCGGCCGCTGGCGCTGGTCGGGGGGGCCACCGGTCAGATCGGTGACCCGCGCCCGACCGCAGAGCGCACCCTGAACGACCCGGCGGTCATCGCGGAATGGGTGAACCGGCTGCGTTCGCAGATCGAGCCGTTCCTGTCCTTCGAGGGCGAGAACGCCGCGGTCCTGGTGAACAACCTGGACTGGACGGCGGGCATGTCCGCCATCGAATTCCTGCGGGACATCGGCAAGCACTTCCGCGTCAACAAGATGCTGACGAAGGACTCCGTCGCCAAGCGCCTCGAGTCGGACCAGGGCATCAGCTACACGGAGTTCAGCTACCAGCTGCTCCAGGGCATGGACTTCCTGGAGCTGTACCGGCGCCACGGCTGCGTGCTCCAGCAGGGCGGGTCCGACCAGTGGGGCAACCTGACGGCCGGTCTCGACCTGATCCACCGGGTGGAGCCGGGCGCGGTCGTGCACGCGATGGCGACGCCGCTGATGGTCAAGGCGGACGGCACGAAGTTCGGCAAGACCGAGGGCGGGGCCGTCTGGCTCGACCCGGAGATGACCACCCCGTACGCGTTCTACCAGTTCTGGCTGAACGTGGACGACCGGGACATCTCCACCTACATGCGGATCCTGTCCTTCCTGAGCCGCGAGGAGCTGGAGGCGCTGGAGGCGCAGACCGCCGAGCGGCCGCAGGCGCGCGCCGCCCAGCGGGCGCTGGCGGAGGAGCTGACGACCCTGGTGCACGGCGCCGACCAGTGCGCGGCCGTCATCGCCGCGTCGAAGGCGCTGTTCGGTCAGGGCGAGCTGGCGGAGCTGGACGAGGCCACGCTGGCCGCGGCCCTGTCCGAGCTGCCGCACGCGAAGGTCGCCGAACCCGGCCTGGTCGTGGACCTGCTGGCGGAGACCGGCCTGGTCGCGAGCAAGTCGGCCGGGCGCCGGACCGTGAAGGAGGGCGGGGCCTACGTGAACAACGTGAAGGTCACCGCCGAGGACGCGGTCCCCACCGCGGAGGACCTGCTGCACGGCCGCTGGCTGGTGCTGCGCCGGGGCAAGAAGAACCTGGCCGCCGTGGAGGTCACGGGCTGACCCTCCGGGGCCGCGGTACGCGGACACGGGCGCGGGGGCCGGTACGGACGCACTGTCCGTACCGGCCCCCGCGTCGTGCCCCGGGACCCTCGGGGCCCGGGCCTTCAGGGCCTCAGGCGGTCCGCTTGTTCCCTCTCAGCGCCATGTAGACCATGTCGCCGACCCCGACGAGCAGGACCGCGCCGGCCACTTGCAGCAGGTGCCGGATCCAGTCGATGCCCCGGGTGTCGTTGACCCCGATCCAGGTGGCGACGGCGTTGCCGAGGACGCCGCCGAGGATGCCGAAGATCGCGGTCAGCCAGAGGGGCTGGTGCTGCTTGCCCGGCAGGATGAGCCGGGCGATCAGCCCGAGCACCAAACCGACGATGATCGCCCACAACCAATGCATGTCGCCTCCTCCGGCGCGATGTGCGCATGTCCGGCCAGTCTCGGCCTATCCGGTGCACGGCGCATTTCGGACAGAGCCGTACGGGGGCACCCACTCTCCCCGCCTCCGGGCGCGCGGCGTACCGTGGAGGGAGTCCGGGCCGGGGAGCGCCCGGCGGGCGATCAGGTGGTGGAGAGCATGCGGCTTACGAAGAGGCGGAAGCAGGGCGGGGCCGAGGTCTTCCGGATCACCGGGGCGCGGATGGGGCTCGCCGAGGACGTGCGGGGCCGTCAGCGCCGGTACGTGATCTCGATGCTCATCAGGACCCTGTCGGTCATCGCGACCGTGGTCCTGTGGAACGTGGAGCGGCACGTGGCGATCGTGACGCTCGTCGCGGGTGCGCTGCTCCCCTACATCGCCGTGGTCATCGCCAACGCGGGCCGCGAGTCGACACCGTCCCTGCCCTCGCACTTCGTCCCGGCCCCGGTCCGTCCGGCGCTGGGAGCGGGAAACCTCAAGAAAAGCTCAGATCAATCATGAAGTTCCGGTGCACTGCACCGGGTCCTGCGTGACATACTGCCTACGCGCTCCGCATCCCCCGTCGGAGCGACGGACCGACGCCGGGCAGCTCCCCCCGTGGCTGCCCGGCGTCGCCCTTCCGGTCCGGGGCTTTGTAGGGTTGAGGCGTGATCTCCCCCGATTCCCCCCGTGCCGACGCAGTCACCTGCTCCGCCAAGGGCTGCCGCGACGCGGCCGTCTGGGTCCTGGCGTGGAACAACCCGGCGCTGCACACGCCGGAACGCCGCAAGACCTGGCTGGCGTGCGAGGAGCACCGTGAGCACCTCTCCCGGTTCCTCGGGGTCCGCGGCTTCCTCAAGGACGTGGTGAAGCTCGACGAGTGGGTCCAGCCGGAGGGCTCGGAACGCAGGTGAGCGGGAGCCCCTGAACCCGGACGCGGCTGAGCCCCGGCCGGGGCCGGGGCTCAGGGACGGCGGGGTGCGCGGGGCCGGAGCGGCTCAGCCGCCGATGGCCGACATCGGGCGGTCGGGCTGGAGGAAGGACGGGTCGTCGAGGCCGGAGCCGGCCTTCTTGCCCCACATCGCCACCTTCCACAGCCGGGCGATCTCCTCGTCCGCGGCGCCGGAGCGCAGAGCCGCGCGCAGGTCCGACTCCTCGGTGGCGAACAGGCAGGTGCGGACCTGGCCGTCGGCCGTGAGCCGGGTACGGTCGCAGGCGCCGCAGAAGGGGCGGGTGACCGAGGCGATGACGCCGACCGTGGCGGGGCCGCCGTCGACCACCCAGCGCTCGGCCGGGGCGGAGCCGCGCTCGTCGGCCCCTTCCTCGGTGAGCGTGAAGCGGGTGCGCAGCGACTGCAGGATGTCGCCGGCCGTGATCATGCCGTCGCGCTTCCAGCCGTGCTGGGCGTCGAGCGGCATCTGCTCGATGAAGCGGAGCTCGTACGCGTTCTCCACGGCCCAGGCGAGGAGGTCGGGGGCCTCGTCGTCGTTCAGCCCGGGCATCAGGACCGCGTTGACCTTGACGGGGGTGAGGCCTGCCTCGCGGGCCGCGGCCATGCCCTCGATGACGTCCCGGTGCCGGTCGCGGCGGGTGAGCGTCTTGAAGACGTCGGGCCGCAGGGTGTCCAGGGAGACGTTCACCCGGTCCAGTCCGGCGGCCTTGAGGGCCTGCGCGGTGCGCTTGAGGCCGATGCCGTTGGTGGTCAGCGACATCTTGGGGCGGGGCTCCAGGGCCGCGCACTGCTCGACGATCCCGACCAGGCCGGGACGGAGCAGCGGCTCGCCGCCGGTGAAGCGCACCTCGGTGATGCCGAGCTGCGTGACGGCGATGCGGATGAGCCGGACGATCTCCTCGTCGCTGAGCAGATCGGACTTGCCGAGCCATTGCAGGCCCTCTTCGGGCATGCAGTAGGTACAGCGCAGATTGCACCGGTCGGTGAGTGAGACGCGCAGGTCAGTGGCCACGCGGCCGTAGGTGTCGAGAAGCACTGTGGGCCCCCTCCCTGTCCGGATTCCGAGGTACGCGCGTCATTGGATCCGATCCACGCGTTCTCTTCCGAGACTACGCGACGCGTGTGTCAGGTAGGGGTGCCCGAATGAACGAGACGTGACGCGGCCGCGTCGTAGGGATCTACGACGCGGCCACGCCGCGTGTTCGGAGGATGTCAGTGCGCCCCTGTTCCGGTGAGGGAGCGGACCTCCAGCTCGGCGAACTTGCCCGGGTCCGCCTTCTCCTTGGACAGGACGGTTCCCAGCCAGCCGAGCAGGAAGCCGAGCGGGATGGAGATGATGCCCGGGTTCTCCAGCGGGAACCAGTAGAAGTCGGCGTCCTTGAACATCGAGGTGGGCTTCCCGGAGACGACCGGGGAGAAGAGCACCAGGCCGACCGCCGAGATCAGGCCGCCGTAGATCGACCAGAGCGCGCCCTGGGTGGTGAAGCGCTTCCAGAAGAGGCTGTAGAGGATCGTCGGCAGGTTGGCGGAGGCCGCGACGGCGAACGCCAGGGCGACCAGGCCGGCGACGTTCAGGTCCCGGGCCAGCGCCCCGAGGCCGATGGCGACAGCGCCGATGACCACGGTGGACCAGCGGGCGGCGCTCACCTCCTCCTTCTCCGTGGCCTCGCCCTTGCGGATGACGTTCACGTAGAGGTCGTGGGCGAAGGACGAGGAGGAGGCCAGGGTGAGGCCCGCGACCACCGCGAGGATGGTGGCGAAGGCGACCGCGGAGATCACGGCGAGCAGGATCGCTCCGCCGGTGGAGTCCGGGCCGCCGCCGATCTCCTGGGCGAGCAGCGGGGCGGCGGTGTTGCCCGCCTTGTTCGAGGCGAGGATGGCCGCCCGGTCGAGCAGGGCGGCGGCGCCGAAGCCGAGGGCGATCGTCATCAGGTAGAAGGCGCCGATGATGCCGATGGCCCAGTTCACGGACTTCCGGGCGGCCTTGGCGGTGGGGACCGTGTAGAAGCGGATCAGGATGTGCGGCAGGCCCGCGGTGCCGAGCACGAGGGCGAGGCCGAGGGAGATGAAGTCCAGCTTCGTGATCCCGTCCTTGCCGTACTTCAGCCCGGGCTCCAGGAACTTGACGCCCTGTCCGCTGTTCTCCGCGGCCTTGCCCAGCAGGTCGGAGACGTTGAAGTCGAACTCCAGCAGCACCATGAAAGTGATCAGCAGGGCCCCCGCGATGAGCAGGACCGCCTTGATCATCTGGACCCAGGTGGTGCCCTTCATGCCGCCGATGGTCACGTAGACGATCATCAGGAGGCCCACCAGCGCGACCACGGCCACCTTGCCGGCGTCGCTGGTGATGCCCAGCAGCAGCGAGACGAGCACACCGGCGCCGGCCATCTGGGCGAGCAGGTAGAAGATCGAGACCACGATGGTGGAGGTACCGGCGGCGGTGCGGACGGGCCGCTGGCGCATCCGGTACGCGAGGACGTCGCCCATGGTGTAGCGGCCGGAGTTGCGCAGCGGCTCGGCGACGAGCAGCAGGGCGACCAGCCAGGCGACGAGGAAGCCGATGGAGTAGAGGAAGCCGTCGTAGCCGAAGAGGGCGATGGCTCCGGCGATGCCGAGGAAGGACGCGGCGGACATGTAGTCGCCGGAGATGGCGAGGCCGTTCTGGAAGCCGGTGAACTGGCGGCCGCCCGCGTAGAAGTCGGCGGCGTCCTTCGTCTGGCGGCCGGCCCAGACCGTGATGATCAGGGTGGCGACGACGAACAGCCCGAAGAGGGTGATGATCAGCGGACGGTGCTCGGAGGCCCCGGCGCCCACCGTCATCGTCGCGGTCGTCGTCAGCTGGAGGGTGTCGGTCATTCCCCGGCCTCCATCCGCGCCTTGATGGCCGCGGCCTTCGGGTCCAGCGCGGCAGCGGCGTGGCGCGAGTACAGCCAGGCGATCAGGAAGGTCGTCGCGAACTGGCCGAGGCCGAGTACGAGGGCGACGTTGACGTTGCCGAAGAGCTTGGTCCCCATGAAGCCGCCGGCGTAGCTCGACAGCAGGACGTACAGCAGGTACCAGGCGATGAAGGCCACGGTGAGGGGGAAGGCGAAGGAGCGGTACGAACGGCGCAGGTCGGCGAACTCGGCACTGCGCTGGACCTGCCCGAACTCTTCGGCCGTGGGAGCGGCGTGGGGCGCTCCCGTACTGCCGGGCGGCGGCGCTGCTTCGGTGGTCACGGGGGGCTCTCCTTGTGACGCGGGTGCGGTGGGGACGACGGACAAAACAACCTCCGTGCGGGGGGACGGTGGTGCTGATCCCCCCTGTCAACGGCACGGCCGGCGTGTCGGGACGGTTCAACACCCGCTGTTTCTTCAGCGACTGATTCTTCGAACTGATGGCGCAGGAGCGAACACCGGCACTAGGTTCCCCTCTGTCATGAACCCGTCCGCCGCGACCGCGGCCCGGACGGGTTCCTCATGGATGATGTGGAGAACCCATGGCTCATCTGGGGTCGCGTTCCGCCAACGGGCGCCGCCGTGCTCTCGCCGTTCCGCTCGGCCTGGCGCTCACCGCCTCGCTCGCCTTCCTGCCCTCGGTCGCGGCCTCCGCCGCTCCGGTGGGCAGCACGGCGGACGCGGCGACGGCCGCCGGGTCCGGCACCACCGGGCCCAAGCTGTCGTACGTCGCGAACCTGACGGCGTACGGCACGGTGAAGCAGGCGAAGAAGGCCGTCGAGCGGGCCGGTGGAACGGTGGTGAAGGCCCATGAGCAGATCGGGGTCCTCGTCGCACACTCGCAGAACCCGGACTTCGCGCAGCAGCTGCGGGCCCAGCGCAGCCTCTTCGTGTCCGTCGGCGCCACCCGTACGGCCCCCCTGCAGACCGTGCAGACGACCGAGGAGGGCACCACGCAGCGGCTGAGCGCGGCGGACGCCGCCAAGGCGGCGGCGGACGCGGCGCCGGGACAGGAGCCGCTGGAGAGCAACCAGTGGGACCTGCGCGCGATCAAGGCCGATCAGGCTCACCAGATCAACGATGGCAGCCGCGACGTCACGGTGGGCGTCATCGACACGGGCGTGGACGACACCCACCCGGATCTCGCGGCGAACTTCTCCAAGGAGCAGTCGGCCAACTGCGTCGGCGGCGTCGCGGACACCTCCGAGGGCGCCTGGCGCCCGTACGTCGACGGCAGCGACCACGGCACGCACGTCGCGGGCACCATCGCGGCCCCGCGCAACGAGGTCGGCATCAGCGGGGTCGCCCCGGGCGTGAAGATCTCCGCGATCAAGGTGAGCGAGCCCGGGACCAGCCTGTTCTACACCGAGGCTGTCGTCTGCGGCTTCATGTTCGCCGCCGAGAAGGGGATCGAGGTGACGAACAACAGCTACTACGTCGACCCCTGGTACTTCAACTGCAAGACGGACGACGACCAGAAGGCCCTGGTGGAGGCCCTCGGCCGGGCGAGCAAGTACGCCGAGCGCAAGGGCGTGCTGCACGTCGCCGCGGCCGGGAACGAGAACTACGACCTGTCGGCCGACTCGATCACCGACGACACCAGCCCGAACGACACCACCCCGGTGCCGCGCACCATCGACCCGCGGGTCTGCCTCGACGTGCCCACCCAGCTCCCGGGCGTCGTCACGGTGACCGCGACCGGCGACAAGGGCTTCAAGTCGTACTACTCGAGCTTCGGCCTGGGCGTCGCGGACGTGTCCGCGCCCGGCGGCGACAAGTGGCAGACCCCCGCCACCCCGGACGCCAACGGCCGGGTGCTGTCCACCGTCCCGGGCGGCGGCTACGGCTACAAGCAGGGCACCTCGATGGCCACCCCGCACGTCGCGGGCGTGGCGGCGCTGCTCAAGAGCGCCCACCCGTCGGCCGGCCCGTCGCAGCTCCAGGCGATGCTCAAGGGCCAGGCCACCAGGACGGCCTGCCCGGCCCAGGTCTACGACGCCACCGGCGCCCTGATAGACGCCACCACCTGCGAGAGCAAGTGGGGCCAGACCGGCTACTACGGCCACGGCGTGGTCGACGCGCTCAAGGCCGTGAAGTAACGCGGTGAAGTCCCGCGTGAGCTGACACGGTGAAACAGCTCCGGGCGGTCCCGGAGCCTTCGGCACGACGCCGGGAGGGCCGGGCGGGGTCACCCCGCCCGGCCCTCCCGGCCGTCCGGCATCAGGGCTTGATCAGTACCTTCAGCGCGCTGCGGTCGTCCATCGCGCGGTAGCCGTCCGGCACCCCGTCGAGGGAGACGGCCCGGTCGAAGACCGGCGCCGGGTCGATGGCGCCGCTGAGGATGTCCTCCAGCAGCTCCGGGATGTAGGCGCGGACCGGGGCCACGCCGCCGCGCAGGGTGATGTTGCGGTCGAACATGACGCCGAGGTCGAGTCCGGTGCCGCTGCCGTGCGGGACGCCGACGTAGCCCACGGCCCCGCCGTCGCGGGTGATGTTCACGGCCGTGCGCATGGACTGCTCGGTGCCGACCGCCTCGATCACGGCGTGCGCGCCCTGGCCGCGGGTGAGCTCGCGGACGGCCGCCTCGGCGGCCTCCCCGCGCTCGGCGACGACATCGGTGGCGCCGAAGAACTTGGCCATGTCCGTACGGACGGTGTGCCGGCCCAGTGCGATGATCCGCTCGGCACCCAGGCGCTTGGCCGCGAGGACCCCGCACAGGCCGACCGCGCCGTCACCCACGACGGCGACCGTGGAGCCCGCGCGCACGCCCGCGCCGAGCGCGGCGTGGTGGCCGGTGCCCATGACGTCGGACAGTGCGAGCAGCCCGGTCAGCAAGTGGTCGTCGGAGACGGCCTCGGCGGGCAGCTTCACCAGCGTGCCGTCGGCGTGCGGGACGCGGACGGCCTCGCCCTGGCCGCCGTCGTGGCCGACGGAGCCCCAGAAGCCGCCGTGCTCGCAGGAGGTGTAGAGGCCCTCGGAACAGTAGTCACAGGTGCCGTCGGACCACATGAAGGGGGCGACGACGAGATCGCCGGCGCGCAGGCCGGACACCGCGGCGCCGGTCTCCTCGACGATGCCGAGGAACTCGTGGCCGATGCGCTGGCCGGGCTGGCGTGCGGCCTCGCCGCGGTAGGCCCACAGGTCGCTGCCGCAGATGCAGGCGCGCAGGACGCGGACGACGGCGTCCTCGGGGCGCTGGATCGCAGCGTCGGGCACCTCCTCCACGCGGATGTCGTGCGGGGCGTGGATGACGGTGGCGCGCATGGTGGTGCAGTCCTCCGGCTCGGGGATCGTTCGGTCTTGTACGACCTCAGGACCGTCCTACCGTACGCCTGCCTTCCGGGTGCTCACGCCGGTGGCCAGGAGGTACTGGGCGGCGAGGTAGGTGGCCATGATCCAGAAGTCCGGGCGGGGCAGCTGCGGCCATGCGGCGACGCCGGTGGCGATGAGCGTGTCGGAGAGCAGGAACAGCGCACCTCCCGCCCCGGCCCGCAGGCCGAGGACGCTGGAGCGCCAGGCCATGGCGGTGAGCAGCAGGCTGTAGCCGGCCACCGGGATCCGCAGGTCGGCGGGCAGGTCGCCCCAGAGCAGGGCGACGGTGCCGATCAGGGCGAGGGCGTACGCGCCGCCGAGGAGCGGGCTGGTGGAGCGCCGGCCGAAGAGGACCAGGTAGCAGACGTGCCCGACGGCGAAGGAGCCCATGCCGATCAGGAAGGCGGCCTCGGCGTCGAAGAGCAGGGCGAGGTCCCCTCCCCAGCCGAACAGCAGCGCGGCGACCAGCAGCCGGGGGGCGCCGCGGGCGATCACGTGGGCGACGAGCAGCGGCATCAGAAGGGGCTTGGCGAGGACGTGCCCGAGGTGCCAGTCGGCGAGCAGGGACCCGAGGTCGGCCGCGGCGGCCACCGCGAAGGCCACGAGGGCGGCCCGGGCGAGGAGTTCGCCCCGGGCGGGCGGACGGGGGCCGGCCCAGGCGGGGGCGGGCCGGCCGGCGGGCGTCGCGGTGCTCACGCGCTGGTCTCCCGTACGGGCGACAGGGCATCGGCGGCCGCCCGGGCCGGGACGGCGGGTACGGCGGCAGCGGACGCGGCCGGGGCCGCGGCCCGGACCGGGTCCGCGGCGAGGGGCGCCGCCTCGGTCTGCGACGGGTCCGCGGCGAGGGCCGGGGCCTCGGCCGGAGCCGGGGCCTCGGCCGGAGCCGGAGCCGGAGGCGCAGCCGCGGCCGGGGGCTGCCAGCCGGGGCCGGCGAAGACCCGTCCGGCGCGCTCGCGCCAGTTCGCGGCGGCGCGTACGTCCCGGGCGATGGCGGCGTACTCGTGGGTCGCCACGCGCAGCGGGTTGTGGGTGTCGATGTTCTTGGTGAGGCCGTAGACGGGCCGCTCCGTCTCCCCCACCCAGGAGCCGAACATCCGGTCCCAGACGATCAGGATCCCGCCGAAGTTGCGGTCCAGGTAACCGCCTTGGGAGGCGTGGTGGACCCGGTGGTGGGAGGGGGTGTTGAAGACGTACTCGTAGGCGCGGGGCAGCTTCCCGATGCGCTCGGTGTGCACCCAGAACTGGTACAGGAGGTTGATCCCGTAGCAGAACGGGATCGCCGCGGGGTGCACGCCGAGGGCCACCATCGGCAGGTAGAACCACCAGGTGGTGGCGCTGGTCCAGGGCTGGCGCAGCGCGGTGGTGAGGTTGAACCGACGGCTGCTGTGGTGGACCACGTGGCAGGCCCACAGGATCCGGACGACGTGGTGGCCGCGGTGCTGCCAGTAGTACAGGAAGTCCTGGGCGAGCAGCATCAGCAGGACGGTCCACCACAGGAACGGCACCCGCAGCGGGGTGAGTTCGTAGACCGCGGTGAAGACCGCGACGACCGGGATCTTCCACAGCAGGTCGAAGCCGATGCTGCCGAGCCCCATGGTGACGCTGGTGACCGCGTCCTTGGTGTCGTACCCGGCCGCGTCCTCGTCGGGACGGAGCCGGTAGCTCACCACCTCCAGGACGGTGAGCAGCACGAAGGCCGGTATGGACCACAGCACGACATCGGGCAGGTTCGGCATGTCCGCACCATAGAGGCGCCTTCGGGGAGGGCGCTAGGGGTTGTTACCGTTCGGTATCCATCGGGGTTACCGCGGGTTCGCCGGATGCCGTTCCGGCCTTGGCGAGTCACGTCCGGCGGAACGTGACCCGCCCCGGCGGGACCGGTGTCACCAGACGCGGACCGAGCCGCCGCGGGCGAAGGCCGGGCTGGTGGCGGCCGGGGGGACCTCGGTCAGCGGCTCGGCGATCTCCGTGACCAGGGGCCCGCACTCGGCGGCCACCGCGTCGAGCAGGGGCAGGTCGAAGCCGTAGACCCGGGCCGCGTTGCCGCCGACCATCGCGGCGACCTCTTCCCTCGGGAGGCCCGCGTAGGCGATGCGCAGGCCTTCGCGGGAGAAGGGGGTGGTGCCCTCGTCGTGGGGGTAGTCGCTGCCCCACATGATCTTGTCGAGGCCGATCCGCTCCCGGAGGGGGACCTCGTGGGGCCGCATGAAGCTCGCCCCCACGAAGCAGTTGTCCCGCCAGACCTCGCTCGGGCCCTTGCCCATCGCATCGGCCAGGCCCGCCCCGAACTTGGACTCGGCCGTCGCCGATGCCGCGACCAGGCGGCCGTGGTAGTAGTCCAGCATCTCCAGCACGCCCGGAATCCAGCCGGATCCCTGCTCCGTCAGGACCAGCTTGAGCCCCGGATGGCGCCGGAAGGCGCCGCCGAAGACGAGGTGCCACAGGGCGCGGTGCGAGAACCAGGTCGTCTCCACCATGAACACCGCGCGGGCCGCCGGTTCGTCGCCGAGCGGCGGGGACGCCGAGCCGCCGTGGTGGTTGACCGGGACGTCCAGCTCGTCGCAGACCGCCCAGAGGGGGTCGTACGCCGCCGAGTAGAGCTCGGGGACCCCCGAGCCGGGCGGGGCTCCGGGCAGGAGGATGCCGCCCGTGAGGCCCGCCGCCTTGGTGCGGCGGATCTCGCCCACCGCCGCGTCCACGTCGTTCAGCAGGATCTGGGCCACGCCCGCCCGGCGGCCCGGGGCGGCCGCGCAGAAGTCCGCCAGCCAGCGGTTGTGCGCCTGCAGGCCGGCCCAGCGCTGCTCGTACTCCTGCGGGCCCGGCGGCTGCGCCATCAGGGACGCGTTGGGGAAGAACGGCGGGATGGTGTTGGGGAAGAGCACCTCGGCGACGATGCCGTCGGCCTCCAGCTCGGCGAGCCGGCGCCCGGAGTTCCAGTTCCGGTCCGCCGTGTCGGCGAGGAGGTCCTCGTACGGGTTCACGTACGAGGCTGCCCAGGCGTCGAAGTCCTCGTGGTGCCGCTTCTCCAGGTACGGCTTGTAGTCCAGCAGGTCGGCGCCCGCGTGGCAGTCCGCCGAGATGACCGTGTAGCGGTCGGGGGTGCCGGTCATCCGGACACCCCCAGCACCGGGAAGTCGTGGCCCGTCAGCCAGTGCCGGCCCGTCTCGCGGGAGCGGGCCCAGGAAGCCTCCACCGCGGCCTGGTCCGGGGACTGGCCCAGCTCGGCCGGGGTGGGGCCGATCCGGCGGGCGAGCGGCGCCAGCTTCTGCGTGTCGAAGCCGAAGACCTCGGCCGCCGCCAGGCCCAGCATCCGGCGGGTCTCGGCGACCGGGATGTCGTGGAAGGTGTTCTTCAGCCAGGTGCGGGTGGCGGGCCAGGTGCCCTCGGGGTGCGGGAAGTCCGAGCCCCACAGGATGTTGTCCACGCCGATCTCGTAGCGCTGGGCCAGTTCCCGGCGCTTGGTGTTCGTCGCGCAGACGAACACCTGCCGGTCCAGGTACTCGCTCGGCGGGCGTTTGAGCTCCTCGAACGGCGAGAGCTTCTTGCCCCCGTGCGCCCCCAGGTAGAGGCGGTCCATGAACCACAGCTGGTTCGGCAGCCACCAGCAGCCCGACTCGGCGACGCCGAACTTCAGGCCCGGGTGCCGCTCGAAGACCCCCGACCAGAGCAGGAACCACAGGGGGCGGGCCGGCCACCAGGTGACCTCGGAGACGAAGATGCCCAGGTGGTCGCCGTACTCGTGGCGCGGCGAGGATCCCGAGTGGGTGACGACCGGCATCTGCGTCTCGGCCGCCGCGGCCCAGACGGGGTCGTAGCGCCGGTCGTGGTACGGCGCCTTGTCGACCCACATGGCGGGGATCATCAGGGCGCCCAGCCCGGACTCCTTGGCCCGGTGGATCTCCGCGACGACCGCCGCCGGCTCGCCCGTGATGGGCAGCAGGGCGACGCCGCAGTGCCGCTCGGGAGTCTGCGAGACGAACTCGGCGAGCCAGCGGTTGTGCGCCTGCGCGCCCGCCATGCCCAGTTCGGGGTCCTGGTCGCCGGAGAGGCCCAGGCCCACCCCGAAGGGGGCGGCGGTCTGGCTGTCGACGGCGTCCGCGTCGGGGAAGACGACCTCGGCGGCCACGCCGTCGCCGTCGAGCTCCTTCAGCCGCTGCGCCGTGTCCCAGCCGCCCCTGAGGCCCTCCTCGTGGTCCTGGAACCACTTCTCGGCGAAGGCCTCGTTGCGGATGCCGAGCCGGGTGGCCTCCGCGCGGCGGGCGTCGCGCCGGCCGAGGAACTCGTCGAACGGGGGATGGAAGCGGGAGTCCAGGTAGGGCCGGTACTGCTCGGTGGGCAGGCCCGCGTGGCAGTCCGAGGAGATGATCAGGTACGGGTCTTCGTACGGGGCCTGCTGCCGGCCCGTCTGCCGTTCTTCGTGCGTCTCGCTCACGTCAGGCCCCTCAGTCGAGGATGAAGCTTTCCAGGTAGGCGGGGTTGGACCGGTCGAGCATCGACTGCGACCGGGCCCGGATCTGCCGGTCGCTGTGCTCGCTCGCGGGGAGCATCCAGAACCGGTCTGCGCGGATGCCGTCGACCACGTGCGCGGCGACCTCCTCGACGGGGGTGAACCGCACCTCCTGCCCCGCCTCGCGCATCGCCGCCTCGTACTGGCCGAGGCTGCGGTACGGGGTCCTGCGCGGGCGCTGCTTCGCGTAGCGCTCGGGCCGGTTGCGGTGCGACTCCCACAGCCCGGTGCGCAGCATGTGCGGTCCGGGGAAGAGGACGGAGGCGCCGATCGCGGCCCCTTCCGCCTTGAGGTGGGCGTACAGCGACTCGGTCATGGTGACCACGGCCGCCTTGGTGACGGCGTACACGGAGGCGGTCGGCAGCGGGGCGATGCCCCCGTCGCCGGAGGAGGTGTTGACGACGTGGCCGGGAGCGCCGCCCTCGATCATGCGGGGGACGAAGGCCTGGATGCCGTGGAAGACGCCCCAGACGTTGACCGAGAAGGCCCACTGCCAGTCGTTCGGTTCGTGCTCCCACATGCGGCCCTCGGCTCCGGAGCCGACGCCGGCGTTGTTGCACAGCACGTGCACGGCGCCGAAGGCCCCGTACGCCGCGTCGGCGAGGGCGAACACCGAGTCGCGCTCGCTGACGTCGACGGTGCGCGCCAGCACCTGCGCCCCCTCCGCCGCGAGTTCACCGGCGGCCTTGCGCAGGGCGCCCTCCTCCACGTCGGCGAGGACGACCTTCAGCCCCTCGGCGGCGAAGCGGCGGGCCATCGCGAGGCCGATGCCGCCGGCGGCTCCGGTGACGACGGCGACCTGTCCGGGTTCGAGTCGCATCTCAGGCGCTCCCCGCCGTGCTGCCCGACGGGGGCGCGTCGAGGATCTGCATCGGGTCGTCGTAGCGCTGGTGGATGTAGGGGAGCAGGGCCTGGGCGCTGACCCGCTCGACCGCGCGGCCTCTCTGGTCGGTGGTCTTCTCGCCGATGGTGATCTCCACGATCCGGCGCACGGGCAGGTCGGCCACCGGGTCGAACATCGACTCGCGCAGGACGACGTCACCGGTGATGTGCTCCAGCTTGCGGACCTTCTCGTTGCGGGTGCAGTGCACGAGGACCGGGTCGGCCTCGAAGCCCGAACCGTCCACGGCGGGCAGGAACTTGAAGTAGAAGTCGGTCTTCTGGACGGGCTCGGGCAGCGGCAGCGCGCGGTCCACCGCCCCGCGCACCTCGACGAAGGCGATGCCGTGCCGGGCGAGCGCGGCGCGGACGACGAGCCCGTCGCGCTCCACGGTGACCTCCCCCAGCTTCTTCGGCTCGCCGAAGACCTCGCGCCCGCCGGTGAGGGCGCGCTCGTGGGTCATCGGCATGACCAGCGGGTACCAGCCCTCGACGGCGCCGTGCCGGGCGGCGACGGCCACCGAGCCGGCGCCGAGGGGGTAACCGGGCAGGTCGACCTTGCTGATGCCGGCCCGCACCAGGGGCCGTTCGGCG
Organism: Streptomyces sp. NPDC058646; assembly: GCF_042716875.1. Lineage (NCBI taxonomy): Bacteria > Bacillati > Actinomycetota > Actinomycetes > Kitasatosporales > Streptomycetaceae > Streptomyces > Streptomyces sp. NPDC058646. The sequence goes on from NZ_JBHXRK010000004.1 coordinate 19,542, forward strand.
GGCTTGAGCGGGGGCGGCAGGACCGCCGCCACCACGTCCGGGTCGCTCTCCCAGACGGCGACGACACCGGTGGACCAGATGTCGGGGAGTGTGGAGCTCTTCGCGCGCGCCGCCGCGATCTCGGCCTCGGTTCGCGCTCCGTACCGTACGCGTGCCATGTACCGCACCACCCTTCGGGGGCCCCTCCCGGCGGCAGCCGGGGGCGACTCTGTAACACAGTTACACCGCTACCGATGAAGGGTAAAGACCCCTGCACGCACGAGAACTGACGTTCCAACAGATTGGCGGCCGTGGACATGGCCAGATCCTCACTGACCCGCGCGGAGGTCCTGGACGCCGCCGCGTCCCTGGTCAGGCAGCACGGACCGGCCGCGCTCACCATGCGCAAGCTCGCCGCGGACCTGGGCACCGCGGTGACCTCCATCTACTGGCACGTCGGCAACCGCGAATCGCTCCTGGACGCCCTCGTCGAGCGGACGGTCGAGGAGATGGGCGCGATCCGGCCGGCCGGACGCACCCCCGCCGAGCGGATCCTCTCGGTGGCCCGCGTCCTGCGCCGCGAACTGCGCGCCCGGCCGCACCTGATCGCGATGGTCCACGAACGCGGGCTCACCGAGCGGATGTTCCTGCCCGCCCAGCAGGCCCTCGTCCACGAGGTGCACGCCGCGGGCCTGCGCGGGGCCCGGGCGGCCGACGCGGTCCGCGCCGTCCAGTTCCAGATCGTCGGCTTCCTGCTCGTCGAGCGCAACCGCGAGCGCTCCCCCGCCCAGTCCCCCGCCGAGAGCGACCTGTGGGACCCCGCCGCCGCCCCCCACGACCCGGCGCTGGCCCGCTCCCTGGCCCGCCCGGCCGATCCGGAACGGCTCTTCCTGCTGTCCGTACGGGCTCTCGTGCGAGCCCTGCTGTCGCCGTCCGGGCCGCCGCCGTGAACCGGGTGCGCGGGTCCGCCCCCCGTGCGGCCGCTCGCCGTGTGGTCCGGCGGGGAGGCGGACCGCGCATGGCACGGCCCTGCGCGGCGGAGACCCCGACCGGGCCCTCGCCGTAGTGGCCGAGCGCGGCCGAGGACCTTCCGCCACAGGTGGCCGAGGTGCTGGAGCGGCGGCTCCCGAAGGCCGGCCCGGGGCCCCTGCTGTGCGCGCCAGGGCGGCTGCGGATCCGCCATCTGCCGGGCACCCGCAGCGTGTTCTCCCCGCGCGGGGAGGTCACGCGGGCGGCGGCCAAGGCCCTGACCACCGTCCCCCAGGGCAGCTTCCGGGCGCTGCCCGACGGCGAGGTGCTGCGGATGTTCCCGCGGCCTTCGCCGGCCGGCCGGACTGCGCGACCCGGACGGCCTGCTCCCGTCGGCGCGGGTCGAGGCACTCGCGGCCACCGCGGCCTCGGGCAGATCGGCCTTCCTCGCGCCGGTGGACGGCGAGGTCGCCCCGGCCCCGGCGCGAGCGGCGCCGTATACCGCCCGCCGCCTGGGCCCGTTGACGGCTGCCGTACGGAACAGCTGGCGGCGGGCGACCTCGTCGCCGTCCTGGGCTGAGCTCCGCGGGGGGCCGTGAGGGCATCGGGGCCACGGCTGTCGGTGGGGGCCGATATCGTATGTGACCATGCTCTACGACCGTACGACCGCAGAGACGACGTGGCCGACCGCGTACCCACAGGGGTACGCGGTCGTCGACGTGGAGACCACCGGGCTCGCTCGCGACGACCGGATAGTCTCCGCCGCCGTCTACCGGCTGGACGCCCGGGGCAACGTGGAGGACCACTGGTACAGCCTGGTCAACCCGCAGCGGGACCCGGGCCCGGTGTGGATCCACGGTCTGACGAGCGAGGTGCTCCAGGACGCGCCGCTCTTCAAGGACATCGCCGAGGAGTTCGCCGGCCGGCTCGCGGACCGGGTCCTGGTCGCGCACAACGCCATCTTCGACTGGCAGATGATCGCCAGGGAGTACGCGCGGGCCGCCGAGACCGCCCCGGTCCGTCAGCGGCTGTGCACCATCGCCCTGTCGAAGGAACTGAACCTGCCGCTGCCCAACCACAAGCTGGAGTCGCTCGCCGCGCACTTCGGCGTGGTCCAGCAGCGCGCCCACCACGCGCTCGACGACGCCCGGGTGCTGGCCGAGGCCTTCCGTCCGTCGCTGCACGCGGCCGCGCGGGACGGCGTACGGCTGCCGCTGCTGGAGTGCCGGCCGCTGACGGAGTGGTCGGACTCGCCCGTCAGCCCGCGCATCGGCCAGCAGGCCTCGTACCGGGGCGGCAGCTGGCGGCCCTCCCGCAGGCGGCCGCCGTGCCCGCACCCGAACCCGGGGCGGTTCGAGGACGGCAAGCCGCTGAAGCAGGGCATGCGCATCGCCTTCTCCGGTGACACCTCGGTCGACCGGGAACTGCTGGAGGACCGCGCGGTGGAGGCGGGCCTGCACGTCGCGACGAGTGTGTCGCGGCTCACCAGCCTCCTCGTGACGAACGACCCCGACTCGGCGACCTCGAAGACGGTCAAGGCGAAGGCCTTCGGCACGCCGGTCGTCGACGAGGCGGCCTTCACCCAGCTGTTGCGGGACGTGGCGGCGGCCGGGGAGTAGGGCGGCCGCAGCGGTGCGCGGCTGCGCGCGTTGCGCCGCCCGGGTGCAGGCGCCGCGACTCACCCCGCTGGATCTTGTTCCGGTCCGCCGCGGTGCGCAGCATGCCGCGCATGGCACGTTGTGAGGTCTGCGGAAACGATTACGGCATGTCCTTCGAGGTGCACGCGCAGGGCGCCGTGCACGTCTTCGACTGCTTCTCCTGCGCCATCCACCGCATGGCGCCCATCTGCGAGCACTGCCGCGTCCAGATCATCGGACAGGGCGTCGAGGTCGAGGGGCAGTGGTTCTGCGGGGCGCACTGCGCCCGGGCGGAGGGGAAGGTGGGCGTCAAGGACCACGTCTGACCGCGGCCGCGGCCACGGCCGGCCCTCCCGGGCTCCCGGTGTCCCGAACGGACGCCCCGTGCCCGGTCCCGTCCACCACGACCCCGGACGGCCACCCGGCCGCCGGGGTCGGTTCGGCTGGGGGTACCGTCGTGGGCGTGTACCGCTTTGTACTGACCCGGCAGTGGGTGTGCCTCACCCTCGTCGCCCTCGCCCTCATCCCCGCGATGATCAAGCTGGGGTTCTGGCAGTTCCACCGCCACGAGCACCGGGTCGCGCAGAACGAGCTGATCGAGAAGAACCTGCGGGCTCAGCCCGTCCCCCTGACGGAGGTCACCTCCCCCGGCCATGTGGTCCCGCGTGCCGACTACTGGCGCGCCGTCACCGCGACCGGCACGTACGACTCCGCGCACGAGGTCGTCGTACGGATGCGGACCTCGGGCGACGACAAGGTCGGCTTCCACGTCGTGACCCCGCTCCTGCTCACCGACGGCCGGGCCGTGCTCGTCAACCGCGGCTGGGTACCGGGCGGCGGCGACCCCCGCGCGTACCCGCCGGTGCCGGCCGCCCCCTCGGGCGAGGTCACGGTCACCGGGCGGCTGAAGGCCGACGAGACCAGCGGCGGCAGCGGCATCAAGGACCGCAAGGGCCTGCCGGACCGCCAGGTGATGCTGATCAACAGCGGGCAGCAGGCACAGTCCCTGGGCCGGCCCGTGCTCGGCGGCTACCTGGAACTCACCGCCCCGGTCCCGTCGGACGGGGGACCCGAGCCGGTCCCCGAGGCCGACCACGACTCGATCGGCGCGCACATGGCGTACGCCGTCCAGTGGTGGCTCTTCGCGTCCGCGGTGCCGGTGGGCTGGATCGTGCTCGTCCGCCGGGAGAAGCGGGACCGTGAGGAGGCCGCGGCCGCATCCGCCGCACGTGAGCCCGCGACAGCGGCGTAACGTGTCGGCATGGATCTTGGACTGAAGGACCGTGTCTACGTCGTCACCGGGGCCACGCGCGGCCTCGGGTTCGCCGCCGCCCGTGAACTGACCGCCGACGGCGCGAAGGTCGTCGTGACGGGCCGGGACGGGAAGCGCGCGGCGGATGCCGCTGCCTCCCTCGGCCCCCATGCGGTGGGCGTGGCCGCCGACAACGCCGATCCGGCCGCGGCCGGAGCGCTCCTGGCCACCGCCCGCGAACGGTTCGGGCGCCTGGACGGCATCCTCATCAGCGTCGGCGGCCCCCCGCCGGGCGTGGCCGCGGACAACACCGACGAGCAGTGGACGGCGGCCTTCGAGTCCGTCTTCCTGGGTGCGGTCCGGCTGGCCCGCGCGGCGGCGGCCGAGCTGGGTGAGGGCGGGGTCATCGGCTTCGTCCTGTCCGGCTCGGTCCACGAGCCGATTCCAGGCCTGACCGTCTCCAACGGCCTGCGCCCGGGCCTCGCGGGCTTCGCGAAGTCCCTCTCGGTGGACCTCGGCCCGCGCGGGATCCGGGTCGTGGGCCTCCTCCCGGCACGCATCGACACCGACCGCGTCCGCGAGCTCGACGCGCTGTCCGGGGACGCGGCGGCCTCCCGGGCCGGGAACGAGTCCCGCATCCCGCTGCGGCGCTACGGCACGCCCGAGGAGTTCGGCCGCACGGCGGCCTTCCTGCTCTCGCCGGCGGCCTCGTACCTGACGGGCGTCATGCTCCCGGTCGACGGCGGTTTCCGGCGCGGCTTCTGAGGCGCCGTCCTTCCCGCCCGGCTCAGGTCACCCGCCGGGCCCGGTGGGACGTGACCCGCAGGCGGGCCTCCGCGGGCAGTGCGGGGAGGCCCGCCGAGCTGCGGGCGTGGGTGAGGACCGGGCCCGCCAGCCCGGCCAGGGCGTCGGCCGGCACGGCGTACGGTTCCAGCTCCAGCGTGATACGCAGCGCGGGCGCGCCCCGGGTGCCGCGCAGGACGACCCGGCAGCCGGCCACCCCGTCCAGGGCTTCGGCTTCCGCGGCCACCGCCTCCTCCAGGGCCCGCCCGCGCAGCAGGGCGAAGGCGCCGTCCCCGGTGTCCACGGCCACCGAGGCGGGCCTCGGCCGCCTCAGCTGGGCCACGAACCACCACAGGGCCAGCAGGACGGCCAGCGCGAGGCCGGCGCACAGGGCCCACCACCACCAGCCGTCGGCGTGCCAGGAGCGGCTCCGGGTCTGCGCCGTCAGCAGCGGTTCGTGCCGGCCGCCCAGCGGCCAGGACGCGGTGAGCACGGCCATCCCGGTCGCCAGCAGGGCGAGGCCCGTCAGCGCCAGCAGGATCCGGTTCACCGCTCCGAGCGTTCCCGTCACCGCGTCATCCCTTCGCCACGGCGGCCCGGCCGACCCGTACGCGGGGTCGCGGCGGGTGGGCGAGGCCCAGCTCCCCGACGGCGACCGCGAGCACCGCCTCCAGGTCGGCCCGTACGTCGTCCAGTTCGCGGAAGTGCGAGGTGGCCCGTACCCCGATGCGGGTCCGGCCCACTTCGACCCGTACCGACCGCACCCCCGCCACCTCCATGGCCCGGTCCCGCAGCACCTGCGCGGCCGCCTTCCGTCCGAGCCCGGCCCGCAGGTCCGCGTCCCGGTCCGGGGGCGGCCGCATGGGCAGGACCTGGCGGAGCCCCGGGGTGAGGGCCAGCAGCAGGAGCAGTGCCCCGGCGGCCACGAGGAGTCCGCCGCCGGTCAGCACCGCCGGGTCGGCCGGGGTGAGGCGGTCCAGCTGCCGGGCGAGTTCGCGGCGCCAGTACGTGCCGGGGCGGCCGGCCCGTACGGCGGCCAGCTCGTAGAGGGCCAGGCCCGCCGCCGCCAGGACGAGGAGGGCGGTGAGCGCGGCCGGGATCCGGCGGGCGGAGCGGAACCGGCGCACGGGCCGCGCCGGGGCCTGCGGCCCACCCGGGGCGGCGGGGGCGGTCACCGCAGCCGCCGGTCCTGCCCGGCGGCGGGCCGCGCGGGCGGGGCGTGCAGGTGCTCGATCTCGATGTCCACCTCGGGCACGGCCATGGACGCGCACTCCTCGATGCGCCGGGCGACCTCGCGGCGTACGGCCGCGCACTGGGCGGCCAGGTCGGAGGGGTAGGCGAGTTCCAGGCCGATCCGTACCCGTGCGATGTCGTGGTGCACGGTGACGGTGGCGTACGGGGCCGCGCCGGGCCCGGTGGTCAGCGCCTCCCGGGCGGCCTGGGCCGCGATCCTGGCCACGACGCGGTCGGCGATGCGGGTGGCCCCCCGGTCTGCGGCGGGCACCTTGGGCGGTGAGGGCCGGGGCGTGGTCACCGGGGCCTCACCGGCGCCGGTCGTCGCGGTCGCCCCGGTCACGCGGCCGGAACAGGTCGCCGGGTTCCAGGTCCCCGTCGAGGAACCGGCCGACGACGAAGCCGACGGCGCCGAGGGCCGCCACCAGCAGGAAGGCCCCGAAGCCGCCGAAGTACCCGGCGAACCCCAGTGCCATGCCGGCCAACAGGCCGACGGCCGCCATGCTCATCGGGCTCCTCCCGGTCACTGGAGCCGGGACTCCGGCTCCTCGTCCTCCTCGTCGGGCAGCTTCACGTCGCTGACCGCGATGTTGACCTCGACGACCTCCAGGCCGGTCATCCGTTCCACGGCCGAGACGACGTTCTCACGGACCGCCCGGGCCACCTCGCGGATCGACACGCCGTAGTGGACGACGATCTCCAGGTCGAGGGCCGTCTGGACCTCGCCGACCTCAGCCTTCACCCCGCGGCTGACGGCCGGCCGCTGGGCCCCGGGGACCCGGTCGCGCACGGCTCCGAAGGTGCGGGCGAGGCCGCTGCCGCTGCCCATGGCGTGCACGCCCACGACCTCGCGGGCGGCCAGTCCGGCGATCTTCTCGACCACCCCGTCGGCGATGGTCGTACGGCCCCGGTCGGCGGGGGACTTCGCCCCGCCTCCTGCTGCGGATTCGGTCATCGCTCGTCCTTCAGGATCGAGGGCCTGGGAACGTCCGCGCGGCGTGCGGACTCCCGACCCACGGTAAGCGGGCACCCCCGTCGCCGCCCGGAGACCGGGCCGGACGGCCGGATCCGCCTCCGCTTCCTGCCCCGATCCGGCCCGGGCATGCCGCCGCCCCGCGTCCGGCGGGGGAAGCGGGGCGGGAGCGGGGGCGCGCGGGGGCGCGCCGCGTCAGTCGGAGAGGCCCGCCAGGTCGCGCAGGCGCCGGGCCTGGGCCGCGCGCTCGGCGGTGCGCTGGTCCTCGTACGACCGGGAAGCCGCACCGCGCAGCAGTGCCTTGGTCTCGGTCACCGCGTCGCGCGGCGGGGCCAGCAGGGCGGTGGCGAGGTCCTGGACGGCGGCGTCGAGCTCGTCCGCCGGCACCACGAGGTTGGCGAGGCCGACGCGCTCGGCCTCCTCGGCGTGCACGAAGCGGCCCGTCGCGCAGATCTCCAGCGCGCGGGCATAGCCGACCAGGGAGGTCAGGGGCTGGGTGCCGGTCAGGTCGGGGACCAGGCCCAGGGTGGTCTCGCGCATGGCGAACTGCACGTCGTCCGCGACCACGCGCAGGTCGCAGGCGAGCGCGAGCTGGAATCCCGCGCCGATCGCGTGCCCCTGCACGGCGGCGACGGAGATGACGTCGTTGCGCCGCCACCAGGTGAAGGCCTCCTGGTACTCGGCGATGGTGGAGTCGAGCAGCTCGTCCGAACCGCGCGCCAGGTCGAGGAAGGACGGCTCGCCCTCGAAGCCCTCGGGGGTGAATGCCTGCCGGTCCAGCCCCGCGGAGAAGGACTTGCCCTCGCCACGCAGCACGACGACCCGGACGGTGCCCGGCAACAACCTTCCGGCCTCCGCCAAAGCCCGCCAGAGCGCAGGGGATTGAGCGTTTCGCTTGGCCGGATTGGTCAGTGTCACCGTGGCGAGCGTGTCGTCCACGATGAGCCGTACGCCGTCCTTGTCGAGCAGAGCCATCTGTATGCCTCCGGTGTGCAGTCGGCCGCGGACTCGGCCTAAGTGACTGCACAGTAACCACCCGGTCGGCCGCGCAGCCGGCCGGGGGTCACCGAAGGAACCGTTGGGACAGGTGAAGCCATTGGAACGGTTGGACCAGGATCAGGCCGTAGCCGCCTTCTTGCCGCGCGTCGCGCCACCGCGGCCGCGCAGCGAAACCCCGGACTCACTGAGCATCCGGTGGACGAATCCGTAGGACCGGCCGGTCTCTTCGGCCAGCGCCCGGATACTCGCACCGGAGTCGTACTTCTTCTTCAGGTCTGCCGCGAGCTTGTCGCGCGCGGCGCCGGTCACCCGGCTGCCCTTCTTCAGAGTCTCGGCCACCCGTGCCTCCTCATGGGAAGTGCGCTCTGGACTTCTCATGATCACCCCTCCCACGCTTCCTGGCCACCCATTCAGCAAGGTCGGTGCAACGGCATTTCTCACCCAGTGGACGCACGAGCAGAACGGAATCTCCTCTTCCGCTGCATGACCTCCGTCACACTCCTCCACTCGCGCCGGGAATCCCCAGGTCAGGAGCCGGGCGCCGGAAACGGAGCGGCCCCGGCGGAACGCCCTCGCGGGCGCGGCCGGGGCCGTCGTACAGCGTGCAACGGTACGAGACCGTCTCACTCAGATGATGGATCACGTCTGAGCCGAATGATCCATAAGGAACTGGATCACCTCGCGTGGAGGGGTCAGGCGAGCGCGACCAGGTCCCGGTAGTCCGGGCCCCAGAGGTCCTCCACGCCGTCCGGCAGCAGGATGATCCGCTCGGGCTCCAGGGCCTCGACGGCACCCTCGTCGTGTGTGACGAGGATGACGGCGCCCTTGTAGGTGCGCAGCGCGCCCAGGATCTCCTCGCGGCTGGCCGGGTCGAGGTTGTTCGTGGGCTCGTCGAGCAGCAGCACGTTCGCCGAGGAGACGACCAGGGTGGCCAGGGCCAGACGGGTCTTCTCGCCGCCCGAGAGCACCCCGGCGGGCTTGTCCACGTCGTCCCCGGAGAACAGGAAGGAGCCGAGCGTCTTGCGTACGGCGACCAGGTCCAGGTCGGGCGCGGAGGAGCGCATGTTCTCCAGGACCGTGCGCTCCGGGTCCAGGGTCTCGTGCTCCTGGGCGTAGTACCCGAGCTTGAGTCCGTGGCCGGGGACGACCGTGCCGGTGTCGGGCTTCTCGGTGCCGGACAGCAGGCGCAGCAGGGTGGTCTTGCCGGCACCGTTGAGGCCGAGGATGACGACCCGGGAGCCCTTGTCGATGGCCAGGTCGACGTCGGTGAAGATCTCCAGCGAGCCGTAGGACTTCGACAGGCCCTCGGCGGTCAGCGGGGTCTTGCCGCAGGGCGCCGGGTCCGGGAAGCGCAGCTTGGCGACCTTGTCGGAGACGCGGACGGCCTCCAGGCCGGACAGCAGCCGCTCGGCGCGCTTGGCCATGTTCTGCGCGGCGACGGTCTTGGTCGCCTTGGCGCGCATCTTGTCGGCCTGGGAGTTCAGCGCCGCGGCCTTCTTCTCCGCGTTCTGCCGCTCGCGCTTGCGGCGCTTCTCGTCGGCCTCGCGCTGCTGCTGGTAGAGCTTCCAGCCCATGTTGTAGACGTCGATCTGGGCGCGGTTGGCGTCCAGGTAGAACACCTTGTTCACGACGGTCTCGACCAGGTCGACGTCGTGGGAGATCACGATGAAGCCGCCGCGGTAGTTCTTCAGGTAGTCCCGCAGCCAGACGATCGAGTCGGCGTCGAGGTGGTTGGTGGGCTCGTCGAGGAGCAGGGTGTCGGCGTCCGAGAAGAGGATCCGGGCCAGCTCGACGCGGCGGCGCTGACCACCGGAGAGGGTGTGCAGCGGCTGGCCGAGCACCCGGTCGGGCAGGCCGAGGGCGGCCGAGATCGTGGCGGCCTCCGCCTCGGCGGCGTACCCGCCCTTGGTCAGGAACTCCGTCTCCTGGCGCTCGTACTGCTTCATCGCCTTGTCGCGGGTGCCGCCGGAGCCGGTGGCGATGCGCTCCTCGTTGGCGCGCATCTTCTTGATCAGGACGTCGAGGCCGCGGGCGGACAGGATCCGGTCACGGGCCAGGACGTCGAGGTCGCCGGTGCGCGGGTCCTGCGGCAGGTAGCCGACCTCGCCCGAGCAGGCGATGGAGCCGGCGGCGGGCTGTCCTTCGCCCGCGAGGCACTTGGTGAGGGTGGTCTTGCCCGCTCCGTTGCGGCCGACCAGGCCGATGCGGTCGCCCTTGGCGACGCGGAAGGAGGCGGACTCGATGAGGACGCGGGCGCCGGCGCGCAGCTCGATGCCGGTGGCGGTGATCACGGAAATACTCCAGGGCGGTGGGGACGGCGGAAGGGGGGCAGGACGCGAAGCTTCGACGCCGCTAATCCGCGAGGAGATTTGCCATGACAGACATTCTACCGGGGGTGCGCAACTACTTTCCGGGCCGCCCGGGGCCCCGCGCCCCGCCCGCCGCATCCCCCGTACGGCCCAGCGGCCGCACCCCCGGGCCGGGGGGCGTAGAGGGGTGAATGGGTTGATACTCGCCGCATGGGCGGTCCACGTGGCTCCCGGCTTTCACGATCCGAGGGCGGTGCGGGATGCAGTTCGACGACAACGCCAATCTGGACACCTCCGAGGTCAAGGACGTGCGCGGGAGCCGGATCCCGGGCGGGAGGGCCACGGTCGGCGGCGGCATCATCGGCCTCATCGCGCTGGTCATGGGCCTGCTGTTCGGCGTGGGGCCGGAGCAGCTGGGCCTGTCGTCCGGGGACCAGGAGCCGGCGCCGTCCTCCTCGTCCGTGAACCAGGTCCAGCAGGCCTGCCGGACCGGGCAGGACGCGAACGCCCGGGAGGACTGCCGGCTGGTCGCCGTGGTCAACAGCACCCAGGACTTCTGGAGGCAGGAGTTCGCCCGGCGCGGGGGCCAGTACTCCCCCGCGTCGACGGTCTTCTTCACCGGCCGGGTGAACACCGCCTGCGGCGCGGCCACCGCGGCCGTGGGCCCCTTCTACTGCCCCGCCGACCGGCAGGTCTACCTGGATCTGGACTTCTTCGACGAGCTGCGGACGAAGTTCGGCGCGACCGGCGGCCCCTTCGCCCAGGCGTACGTCGTCGCCCACGAGTACGGGCACCACATCCAGAACCTGACGGGGACGCTCCAGCGCTCCCAGGACGGGCGCCAGGGTGCGGACAGCAATGCGGTCAAGGTCGAGCTCCAGGCCGACTGCTACGCGGGGGTGTGGGCGCACCACGCGACGAACACCCCGGACGAGGCGGGCCGGCCGCTGATCACCAGCCTGACCGACCAGGACATCAGGGACGGGCTGGACGCGGCGGCGGCGGTAGGCGACGACCGGATCCAGGAGAAGCTCCAGGCCCGGGTGACGCCGGAGGCCTGGACGCACGGGTCGGCCCAGCAGCGCCAGCAGTGGTTCCACCAGGGCTACCGCACCGGCGACATGGCCCAGTGCAACACCTTCCGCTGACGGTCGGCGGCGCCTGCCATGCTGTGACGCGGGTCACCGTCACGAGAGGGAGTGATCGTCATGGCAGGCGTTCCGTCCATCTGTCCCACGCTGGTCTACCGCGATGCGAAGGCGGCCATCAAACTGCTGACCGAGGCCTTCGGCTTCAGCCAGGTCGCCGTCTACGAGGGTGAGGACGGCTCCGTGGCACACGCGGAGCTGGCCTACGGCAACGGTGTGGTGATGCTGGGGAGCAAGGGCACCGGCGGGGTCTTCGACAAGGCCATGAGCGACGCGGGACCGTCGGGGGTGTACGTCGTCGTGGAGGACGTGGACGCCCATCACCGGCGGGCCGTGGAGCACGGGGTGGAGATCCTCATGGAGCCCACCGACCAGGACTACGGCTCACGGGACTACATGGCCCGGGACGGCGAGGGGAACATCTGGAGCTTCGGCACGTACGCACCGCAGGTCTAGACGGACGCACCGCGCGTCCGGCCGGCCCTGCCGGATCGAGGCGGAGGCGCCGCGGGGGCCCGTACGGCGTGCGTACGGGCCCCCGCGGAGGTGCGCCGGGCCTCAGACGCCGCCGGTGTGGACCTGGAACGCGGCCCGCCGGACGGCCTTGGCCAGGGCGGGGTCGGGGTGGGCAGCGGCCAGGGCGACCAGGACCTGCACGGTGCGCGGGTGTCCCACCGCCCGGACCTCGTCCAGCAGGCGGGGCACGGTGGTCCGTACGGCCGAGTCCAGGTGGCGGGCCAGCAGCTCGGCCTCGCCGTGGTCGGCGATGGCCGCAGCGGTGTCCACCCAGAGCCAGGTCGACTCCTCGGCGGTCAGCACGTCCTGCGCCTCGTCGGGGTCGACCCCGTCGTGCTCGGCGAGCCAGAGCAGGGCGTAGGGGCGCAGGGTGGGCTCGCGCACGGCGGCACGCACCTCGGGTTCGGCGGGGGCGCCGACCACGCGCAGCGCCTCGAAGGCCAGGCCGCGCAGCAGGGCGTCCTCGCCCCGGGCGGCGTGCAGCAGCTCGCTGACGGCGTGGCCGACGGGCCGGGCGGCGAGCCAGGCCCGGTATTCGGCGCGGGCCGGGCCGGGGGTGAGCCGGGCGCAGCCGTGCAGCATGGCGGCGGCCGACTGCTCGATGTTCCCGGCGGTGCTCTGCGCGGCGACGCAGATCTGTTCGAGCTTGACCCAGACGGCCCAGCTCCCCAGCGGGGTGAGGGCGGCCCGGGCGGGGCCGAGGGTGACGGCGTCCACGGCGGCGAGTCCGCCGAGGGCCCAGCGCAGCAGCCGGGCGAGGGGTACGGGGGGTGCGGCGGACGCCGGCTGAGGGGCGGCGTCGTAGGGGATCTCGCACCGCTCGTCGCGCAGCTCGGTGACCCGCTGCCCGAGCAGGTCGAGCAGGTCGGGGACGGTCACGGGGCCGGCCGACAGCTGGAGCAGGGAGAGGAGCTGGGGCATGGCCTCGACCACTTCGGCGACGGCCGAGGGGGCGATGTCGGCGGGGGCCGGGTGGACCAGCGACCAGGCGTCGAAGAGGGCGACCCAGCCGCGCAGGACGGCGGTGTCGTCGCGGTCCCAGGCGCGCAGCCGCCAGCCGGGCCGGGCGTGGCCGCCGTGCACCTCGACGAGTCCGGCGAGGCGGGCGCGGTCCCAGCCGACCCTGATCTGGCCGTGCGTCAGGTTCAGTTCCCCGGCGGCCCGTTCGACGTCCGCGGCGAGCAGGGCTCCCGTCGGTGCGGGCCGGCCCCCGTCCCCGGCGCCGAGGTTGCGCTCGGCCCAGCGGGTCAGGCGTACGGCGTCGGCGAGCGAGGCGCGGGCCCGGTTCGCGAGGTCGGCCGTGGCGGGCGTGCCGGCGGGGGGCCGCGGGGCCGGCCGGGTCCGCCGGTCGGTCACCGCCTTGCGGGCCGTGGCGACGGAACGCGGGGAGACGAGGCGGAGTCTGGAGTCGCGAGCCAACTGCTCATCAGGCTTTCGGGACGTCACGGAAGCAGTCTCGCCCGTCACTGGCCGAAAGCCCAAACGGAATCGGCCGTTTCCACGATCGGGCGGGGTCACAGACCCGGACAACCCGCCCGCCTGACCGCGGTCCGCCACACGGCCTTCACATGTGACGGCCCTTCACATGAGAGGAGTGAGGAACCGGCGCAGCGTTTCCTCGTACCGGGCCGGGTCCGCGTTCCACATCGCGCCGTGCCCGGCCTCGCGCACGGTGTGCAGGGTGACGAGGTCGGGGCGGGCCGCGACGAGCCGGCGGGAGGCGTCCCAGGGCGCGAGCGTGTCGTCCGGGCCGTGGAAGATCAGTACGGGTACCCGCAGGGCGCCCGGATCGGCTCCTGGTGCCCGCCGGTCGGCGCGCAGTCCGGCCCGGCCCTCGGCGGCCCGGACGGCCAGCGGCAGCACCGCGGCCGGGGTCCGGCGCGCCGCGGCGAGGCCGCGCAGGGTGGCGTGCCAGTCGAGCACGGGCGAGTCCAGGACCAGTCCGGCGATCCGCCCGGCGAGCGCCGAGCGTTCGGCGGCGTGCAGGGCCATGGTGGCGCCGGTGGACCAGCCGTGCAGGACCACGCGGCGGGCCCCGTAGCGCAGGGCGTAGCGGATGGCGGCGTCCAGGTCGCGCCACTCGGACTCGCCGAGGTGGCCGAGGCCGTCCGGGGAGGCGGGGGCGCCGAGATCGCCCCGGTAGGCCAGGTCGAGAACGGGCAGCCGGAGGCGGTGGAGGAAGGGCATGACCACCATCGGGTGCTCGCGGCTGCTGCCGAGCCCGTGCACGGTGATGACCCAGGTGTCCCGGGCGCCGGGGACGAACCAGGCCGGGAGGGCTCCGAGCTCCCCGGGCACGTCCACGTCGGCGTGGTCGAGGCCGAGGGCGGTGCGCGGATCGCCGAGGTGGACCTGGGGGGTGAGGGTGACCCGGGCGCCGGGGCGGAGAGTGCCGTGGGTGACGGCCAGGAGGCGCCGTACGACGGTGTCGGGGTCGTGCGGGGCGTCGGCGAGGACCGGGCCGACCACGGCGTGCACCCCGGGGGCGGCCAGTCCGTAGGTACCGGGGCGCAGGGAGGCCAGGGAGCGGGTCAGGGCGATCCGGCCGTCGCCGGCCGAGTGGACGCTGAGCCGGGTCCCGCCGGGCAGGGGACGGCCGGGTCGGGGCTGCAGGGCGGCGTCGGCGGCGTACCGGCCTGCCGCGACCGCGGCCGCGCCGGCACCCAGGAGGGCGGTGATGACGGCCGCTGCCGTCGCTGTGGCGGTACGCACCGCTCCAGTGTCGGGGCGCGCGACCCGGGGGGCCACCGGAGGAGATCGTTCCGTCGCGGGACGGCGACCGGAGTGATCCCCGTCTCTTTCGGGGTCGCGGAGGGCGGGGCGACGGGGCGGAGGTTCCGGCGCGGAAGGGTTCATTCACCCGGCTTTGACGTGCATTAATCGCTGGATCTGCGGCAGAATCGGGACAAAGATTCCGATTCCGCGGAAGGCCAGTACACCGTTCGGTCTGTGTCAGTTCATCTTCCGTTCATTCAGGTTGCCTACGGTCGCCGAGCCACTGACGTCAAACAGAAGCCTGGGTAAATGGAGCACATAACGCTTCTCCTCGGGATCGTGATCATCACCGCTCTCGTGTTCGACTTCACGAACGGTTTCCACGACACGGCCAACGCGATGGCCACCACCATCTCGACCGGCGCCCTCAAGCCCAAGACGGCGGTGGCCATGTCCGCCGTGCTCAACCTCGTCGGCGCGTTCATGTCCGTGGAGGTCGCCAAGACGATCTCCAAGGGCCTGGTCAACGAGGAAGGCATCCAGCCAGAGGTGATCTTCGCCGCCCTGGTCGGCGCGATCGTCTGGAACCTCGTCACCTGGCTGGTCGGCCTGCCCTCCAGCTCCTCGCACGCCCTGATGGGCGGTCTGATCGGTGCCGCGGTCGCCTCCGCCGGCATCGGCGCCGTCAACGGCAGCGTGGTCGTCACCAAGGTGCTGATCCCCGCGATCGCCGCCCCGCTCGTGGCCGGCCTGGCCGCGATGCTGGCCGCCAAGGTCACGTACAAGCTGGGCAACCAGGTCGGCGAGAAGACCTCGGCCAAGGGCTACCGCACCGGCCAGATCGCCTCGGCCGGTCTCGTCTCCCTGGCGCACGGCACCAACGACGCGCAGAAGACGATGGGCATCATCACCCTGGCGCTCGTCGCCGGCGGCGCCCTCTCCCCCGGCGCCAACCCGCCGGTCTGGGTCATCGTCTCCGCCGGCCTGGCCATCGCGATGGGCACCTACCTGGGCGGCTGGCGCATCATCCGCACCATGGGCAAGGGCCTGACCGACCTGCAGCCGCAGCAGGGCTTCGCCGCCCAGACCTCGGCCGCCAGCGTCATCCTGGCCTCCTCCTCCCTCGGCTTCTCCCTCTCCACCACCCACGCGTGCTCCGGCGCCGTCATGGGTGCGGGCCTGGGCCGCAAGGGCGGTGTGGTCCGCTGGTCCACCGCCACCCGCATGTTCATCGCCTGGGGCCTGACCCTGCCGGCCGCCGCTCTCGTCGCCGCGGGCGCCGAGCTGGTCATGCGCACCGGTGACATCGGCGTCGCCGCCGTCACGGTCTTCCTGGTCGGCTCCTGCCTGGCCATCTGGCTCATCTCCCGCCGCCAGGTCGTCGACCACACCAACGTCAACGAGATCGGGCAGGCCGGCGCCGAGGAAGCGGGCGTCGTCACCACGGCCATGGCCGCCGTCACCGTCCCGCCGACCGCGGCCGCCGCCGGTACCACCGCCGCGGTCACGGACGAGGACCTGAAGGCCACCATCCCGGCCCCGGCGGCTCCGGCCGCAGCGCTTTGACCGGGCCGACCCCGAGAACGACAGAGGTATCCGCAGCATGAAGATCGACTGGGAAGCACTCGGCTCCGTCTTCGGGGTCAGCCTCACCGCCACCGTCGCCCTCGTGGCCCTGTTCACCCTGGGCCTGGTGGGCCTGTCCAAGCACGAGGCCGCCACCGAGCAGGGCGGTACCGCCACCCTGGCCCGCAGCGGTGCGTACGCCTGCTTCGCGCTCGTCACGGCCGCCGTGGCGTACGGGATCTATCTGATCGTCGCCTGATCCGCCGCACCGCGGCGGCCACGGCGTGAAAGCTCCCTCCGGGTTCGCCCGGAGGGAGCTTTCCCATACCCCGCCGCAGGTCAACGGTGAGTTGACGGGCCTTCGCGGCGCGTGGTGGACTGCGCGAGCCAGTACGGCGGCATGGAGAGGAAGTCCGGTGCGAATCCGGCGCGGTCCCGCCACTGTCACCGGGGAGCGCGCCGTGCGCGGGTCCCGGGAGCCAGGAACTCTCGCCGCCCGTCACGTCGAACCAGGGCGCGGACCCTGAGTGAGGACATACCTGTCACCATGCGTGCCGACCGCGTCTTCGCGTACGGCGCCGCGGCGGGCCTGATCGGCGACCGGATCCTCGGGGATCCGCGCCGGGGGCACCCCGTGGCCGCTTTCGGACGAGCCTCCGCCGCCGTCGAACGCGCCCTGTGGCGCGACGACCGCGCCCGGGGCGTCCTGCACACCCTGATATGCGCCGGGGGCGCCGCGGCCGTGGGCGCGCTGGGCGCCCGGGCCGTGCGCGCCCGGCCCGCGGCCGCCCGCATCGCCCTGACCGCCGCCGCCACCTGGGCCGTCGTCGGGGGGACCTCGCTGGGCCGGGAGGCCCGTGCCATCGGCGGGGCGCTCGCCGCCGGGGACGCCGAAGTGGCCCGGGAGCGCCTGCCCCACCTGTGCGGACGCGATCCGCACGCCCTGGACGAGCAGCAGATGGCCCGTGCCGTCGTGGAATCGGTCGCGGAGAACACCTCCGACGCGGTGGTCGGGGCCCTGGTGTGGGGCGCCGTCGCCGGCGTCCCGGGGCTGCTGGCCTTCCGCGCCGTGAACACGCTGGACGCGATGGTCGGCCACAAGTCCCCCCGCTACCTGCGCTACGGCTGGGCCTCCGCCCGCCTCGACGACGCCGCGGGCTGGCCGGGCGCCCGGCTCACGGCGCTGGCCGCCGTGGCGGTCGGCCCGGACCGGCGCGGAGCGCTGCGGGCCTGGCGTGCGGACGCCGCCGGGCACCCCAGCCCGAACGCCGGACCCGTGGAGGCTTCCTTCGCCGGGGCGCTCGGCGTCCGCCTCGGCGGCACCCTCGCGTACGGCGGACGGGTCGAGCACCGGCCCGTGCTGAACGGTGCGGCCGGCCGACCGGTGGCGGTCGCGGACATCGAGCGGGCGGTACGGCTGTCGCGGCAGGTGACCTGGCTGGCGCTGGGGGTCTGCGTGGGTGCCCGGCTGCTGGTCGCCCGTACGGGTACGAGGAAGGGGCGGCGCGGATGAGCGGCGCGAAGCGCGGCGGCGGACTGCTCGTCGCCGGGACCACGTCCGACGCGGGCAAGAGCGTGGTCACGGCCGGCATCTGCCGCTGGCTGGCCCGCAGCGGCGTCAAGGTGGCGCCGTTCAAGGCGCAGAACATGTCGCTGAACTCGTTCGTGACGCGGGAGGGCGCCGAGATCGGGCGCGCCCAGGCCATGCAGGCACAGGCGGCCCGCGTGGAGCCCACCGCGCTGATGAACCCCGTGCTGCTCAAGCCGGGCAGTGACCGCAGCAGCCAGGTGGTGCTGCTGGGCAAGCCGGTGGGCGAGATGAGCGCCCGCGGCTACCACGGCGGCCGGCAGGAGCAGCTGCTGGGCATCGTCACGGACTGTCTGGAGCAGCTGCGGGGCACGTATGACGCCGTGATCTGCGAGGGGGCGGGCAGTCCGGCCGAGATCAACCTGCGCCGGACCGACATCGTGAACATGGGCATCGCGCGGGCCGCGCGGTTCCCGGTGGTGGTCGTCGGCGACATCGACCGGGGCGGCGTCTTCGCGTCCTTCTTCGGGACGACCGCGCTGCTGTCGCCCGAGGACCAGTCCCTGATCGCGGGGTACCTGGTCAACAAGTTCCGCGGCGACGTCTCGCTGCTGGAGCCGGGCATGGAGATGCTGCGCGGCCTGACCGGCCGGGCGACGTACGGGGTGCTGCCCTTCCGGCACGGCCTGGGCATCGACGAGGAGGACGGCCTGCGGGTCTCCCTGCGGGGCGCCGTCCGCGAGTCCGTGGTGGCCCCGCCGGCCGGCGAGGACGTGCTGCGGGTCGCGGTGTGCGCGGTCCCGCTGATGTCGAACTTCACGGACGTCGACGCGCTCGCGGCGGAGCCGGGGGTCGTGGTGCGGTTCGTGGACCGCGCCGAGGAACTGGCCGACGCGGACCTGGTCGTCGTACCGGGCACGCGCGGGACGGTGAAGGCCCTGGCCTGGCTGCGCGAGCGCGGGCTCGCGGACGCGCTGGTGCGGCGGGCCGCCGAGGGGCGTCCGGTCCTGGGCGTCTGCGGCGGCTTCCAGCTGCTGGGCGAGCACATCGAGGACGAGGTCGAGTCGCGGGCGGGTTCCGTGGCCGGTCTCGGCCTGCTGCCCGTACGGGTCCGCTTCGCGGTGGAGAAGACCCTGGCCCGGCCGGTGGGTTCGGCGCTGGGCGAGGAGGTCTCGGGGTACGAGATCCACCACGGCGTGGCCGAAGTCCTGGGCGGGGACCCCTTCCTGGACGGCTGCCGCGTCGGCGCGGTGTGGGGGACCCACTGGCACGGCTCGCTGGAGTCGGACGGCTTCCGCCGCGCGTTCCTGCGCGAGGTGGCCTCGGCGGCGGGACGGCGCTTCGTCCCGGCCCCGGACACCTCGTTCGAGGCCCTGCGCGAGGAACAGCTGGACCTGCTGGGAGATCTGATCGAGGAGCACGCGGACACGGACGCGCTGCTGCGGCTGATCGAGGGCGGGGCCCCGGCGGGCCTGCCCTTCCTGCCGCCGGGCGCGCCGTGACGGGCCGGGCCCTGCGGGGCTCTCCCGCACCGCCGGCCCCGGCGACCGCACCGTACGCACCGTACGCACCGACCGTCCGCACGTTCGAAGGAGTGAGCAACACGTGAGCACGCCCTACCCGTTCACCGCAGTGGTCGGCCAGACCGACCTGCGGCTGGCGCTCCTGCTCAACGCCGTGAGCCCGGCGGTCGGTGGCGTTCTCGTGCGCGGCGAGAAGGGGACCGCCAAGTCCACCGCCGTGCGCGCGCTGTCCGCGCTGCTGCCGCAGGTGGACGTCGTACCCCGGTGCCGCTTCTCGTGCGCGCCGGGCGCCCCGGACCCGGCCTGCCCGGACGGGCCGCACGAGGCCGGACCGGGGACCGCGCGGCCGGCCCGGATGGTGGAGCTGCCGGTGGGCGCCTCCGAGGACCGTCTCGTCGGCGCGCTCGACATCGAACGGGCCCTCGCCGAGGGCGTGAAGGCCTTCGAGCCCGGTCTGCTGGCCGACGCCCACCGCGGGATCCTGTACGTGGACGAGGTCAACCTCCTCCACGACCACCTGATCGACCTGCTGCTGGACGCGGCCGCGATGGGCGCGTCCTACGTCGAGCGCGAGGGCGTGTCCGTGCGGCACGCGGCGCGCTTCCTGCTCGTCGGCACCATGAACCCCGAGGAGGGCGAGCTGCGGCCGCAGCTCCTGGACCGGTTCGGGCTGACCGTCGAGGTCGCCGCCTCCCGCGAGCCCGCCCAGCGGGTCGAGGTCGTACGCCGCCGGCTCGCCTACGAGGACGACCCGGCCGGCTTCGCGACCCGGTGGGCCGACGACGAACACGAGGTGCGGGCCCGGGTGGTGGCGGCGCGGACGCTGCTGCCGCGGGTACGCCTAGGGGACACCGCGCTGCTGCAGATCGCCGCGGCCTGCGCGGGCTTCGAGGTCGACGGGATGCGGGCCGACATCGTGATGGCCCGGGCCGCGACCGCGCTGGCCGCCTGGGCCGGGCGGACCGACGTGCGCAAGGAGGACGTGCGGCAGGCGGCCCTGCTGGCGCTCCCCCACCGGCGGCGCCGCAACCCCTTCGACGCACCCGGCCTGGACGAGGACAAGCTGGACGAGATCCTCGACCGGTTCCCCGACGAGGAGCCGGAGGACGAGCCCGACCCGGAGCCCGGCCCCGGTCCGGACACCGACCCCGACCCCGACGACGACGGTGGCGGCGGGGTGCCCCCGCGGGGCGAGGGCCCGCAGGCCCCTGAGGCACCGTCGGACGCCGAGACCTCCCCGGACTCCCCGCCGCAGAGCGCCGAGGCCGCTTCGGACGCCCCCGAGACCCCGCAGCCCTCCGCCGGGGGTGCCGAGGGGCCCGAGCAGGCTGCCGTACGGGCCACCGAGCCGTTCCGCACCAAGATGCTGAGCGTGCCCGGCCTCGGCGAGGGCGCGGCCGGGCGGCGTTCGCGTGCCCGCACCGCGCACGGCCGGACCACCGGAGCCCAGCGGCCCCGGGGGCATCTGACGAAGCTGCACCTGGCCGCCACCGTCCACGCGGCCGCCCCGCACCAGAAGGCCCGGGGGCGCAGCGGCCGCGGGCTCGTCGTGCGCAAGGACGACCTGCGGCAGGCGACCCGGGAGGGCCGCGAGGGCAACCTCGTGCTGTTCCTCGTCGACGCCTCCGGGTCCATGGCCGCCCGGCAGCGCATGGGCGCCGTCAAGGGTGCCGTGCTGTCCCTGCTGCTCGACGCCTACCAGCGCCGGGACAAGGTCGGGCTGATCACCTTCCGCGGGGCCGGCGCCGAGCTGGCGCTGCCGCCCACCTCGTCGGTGGACGCCGCGGCGGCCCGGCTGGAACGGCTGCCGACCGGCGGCCGCACCCCGCTGGCCGCCGGGCTGCTGAAGGCCCGCGAGGTCCTGCGCATCGAGCGGCTGCGGGATCCGAGCCGGCGCCCGCTGCTGGTCGTCGTCACCGACGGCAGGGCCACCTCGGCCGGGTCCCTCGACGGCGACCCGCGCGCGCTCGCGGCCCGCAGCGCCCGGCTGCTGGGTTCCGAAGGGGTCACGTCCGTCGTGGTGGACTGCGAGTCCGGGCCCGTCCGGCTGGGGCTCGCCGGCACGCTGGCCGCCGACCTCGGCGGGCCCGCCGTCACCCTGGACGGCCTGCGGGCCGACTCGCTGGCCGGGCTCGTGAAGAACGTACGCACATCCGTGACATCCCCCGCACCGCACAGCAGCAACAGGAGGGCCGCGTAATGCCGCAGGGACAGCCGTCCGTCGTTCCGGACGACGGACTCACGACGCGCCAGCGCCGCAACCGCCCGCTGGTCTTCGTCCACACAGGCCCCGGCAAGGGCAAGTCGACGGCGGCCTTCGGGCTGGCGCTGCGCGCCTGGAACCAGGGCTGGCCGATCGGGGTGTTCCAGTTCGTCAAGTCGGCGAAGTGGAAGGTCGGCGAGGAGAACGCCCTCAAGGTGCTCGGCGCCTCCGGCGAGGGCGGCACGGTGGTCTGGCACAAGATGGGCGAAGGCTGGTCCTGGGTCCAGCGGGACGCGCAGCTCGACAACGAGCAGGCGGCCAAGGAGGGCTGGGAGCAGGTCAAGCGCGACCTGGCCGCCGAGACGCACAGGCTGTACGTGCTCGACGAGTTCGCCTACCCGATGCACTGGGGCTGGATCGACGTCGACGAGGTCATCGAGGTGCTGCGCAACCGGCCCGGCACGCAGCACGTGGTGATCACGGGACGCAACGCCCCGGAGAAGCTGGTGGAGTTCGCGGACCTGGTCACCGAGATGACCAAGGTCAAGCACCCGATGGACGCCGGCCAGAAGGGCCAGAAGGGCATCGAGTGGTGACGTCTCTCCACGTCCCCCGGCTGGTCGTCGCCGCCCCGTCGTCCGGCAGCGGCAAGACCACCGTCGCGACGGGCCTGATGGCGGCCTTCGCGGAGCGCGGCCTCGCCGTGTCCCCGCACAAGGCCGGGCCCGACTACATCGACCCCGGGTACCACGCGCTGGCCACCGGCCGGCCGGGGCGCAACCTCGACGCCTTCATGTGCGGGCCGGAGCTGGTCGCTCCGCTGTTCGCGCACGGGGCGGCCGGGTGCGACCTCGCCGTGGTCGAGGGAGTGATGGGTCTCTACGACGGGGCCGCCGGGCGGGGCGAACTGGCCTCGACCGCGCACGTCGCGAAGCTGCTGCGGGCGCCGGTGGTACTGGTCGTCGACGCCTCCTCGCAGTCCCGGTCGGTGGCGGCGCTGGTCCACGGCTTCGCCTCCTTCGATCCGCAGGTGCGGCTGGGCGGCGTCATCCTGAACAAGGTCGGCTCCGACCGGCACGAGGTGATGCTGCGCGAGGCACTGGAGGAAGCGGGGATGCCGGTGCTCGGCGTCCTGCGGCGGGCCCCGCAGGTGGCCGCGCCCTCGCGGCACCTGGGACTGGTCCCGGTCGCCGAGCGGCGGTCCGACGCGCTGGCCGCGGTGGCGGCGCTGGCGGAACAGGTCCGGTCGGGGTGCGACCTGGACGCGCTGATGGCCCTGGCCCGTACGGCCCCGGCGCTGGACTGCGAGGCCTGGTCCGCGGCTGACGCGCTGACGCGCAGCCGGGGCGCCGCCCCGGCTCCCGCCCCGCGGACGCCGCAGGGGCCGGGCACGTCGGCCGCGCCGGTGGTCGCCGTTGCCGGGGGACCCGCGTTCACGTTCTCCTACGCGGAGCACGCGGAGCTGCTCACCGCGGCCGGGGCCGAGGTCGTCACCTTCGACCCGCTCCGGGACGAGGCGCTGCCCGAGGGGACCGCCGGCCTGGTGATCGGCGGCGGCTTCCCGGAGGTGTACGCGCCGGAGCTGTCCGCGAACGAGCCGCTCCGCAAGGCCGTGGCCCACTTCGCCGAGCAGGGCGGGCCCGTGGCCGCCGAGTGCGCCGGGCTGCTGTACCTCGCCCGGTCGCTGGACGGGAAGCCGATGTGCGGGGTGCTGGACGCCGACGCCCGGATGTCGGAGCGCCTCACGCTGGGCTATCGCGAGGCGGTGGCGGTGTCCGACAGCGCGCTCGCCGCGGCCGGTACCCGGCTGCGCGGGCACGAGTTCCACCGCACCGTGATCGAGCCGGGTGCGGGGACCGCGCCGGCCTGGGGCTTCACCCGTCCGGAGCGGCGCGTCGAGGGCTTCGTACAGGCGGGCGTGCACGCCAGCTACCTGCACACCCACTGGACGGCCGAGCCCTCCGTCGCCCGCCGGTTCGTGGAAGCGGCGGCGAACCGGCCGTGAGATCACTCCGCGATGCCCACCACCAGCCAGATCCCGGCCACCCCGCCCACCGTGCACATCAGCGTGGACAGGGCGGGGTGCTTGTGGTGCGCCTCCGGGAGGATCTCGGCGGCGGCCAGGTAGAGCAGGACTCCGCCGAAGAAGCCCAGGTAGGCGCCGAGCGGTTCCTCCGGAAGGGTGAACAGCAGCGTGGACGCCGCTCCCACCACGGGGGCGACGGCGTCCGCGAAGAGCATCCACAGCGCCTTGCGTCGGGCGTTCCCGTACAGCCTGGTCAGCGTGTACGTGTTGAACCCGTCGGCGAAGTCGTGGGTGATGACCGCCAGTGCCACGGCGACGCCCATGCCGCCGCCGACCTGGAAGGCCGCGCCCAGCGCCACGCCGTCGGCCAGGCTGTGGCCGACCATCGCGGCGGCCGCGGTGAGCCCGACCTGGGGGGTGCGGGCGTGGTCCTCGGCGCCGTGCGCGGCCTGGCGGACCGCCAGGCCGCGTTCCACCACGTGGGCGACGAGGAACCCGGCCACGAAGAGCAGCAGGGCGAGCGGGACCCCGAACACCTCGTTCCCGGGGCCCCCCGCCGCGTGCAGCGCCTCCGGGAGCAGGTCGAGGCCGACCACGCCGAGCATCAGCCCGCCGGCCAGACCCAGCACGAGGTGGCGGCGGTCGGTGACGCGCTGCGCCGTCCATCCGCCCGCCAGGGTCATCAGGAACGCACCCAACGCCACGATCACGGCCATGTGCCCCTGAATACCGACTCCGCGTTCCGCGTGCACGTCCGCGCGCGGGTGGCGGGGTGCGCCCGGTTGACGGCCGGTCGGTCGACGACCGGAACGGACGGGACGGGGACGACGACCGGGACCATGGGGACGACCAGGACGGTCGCGGCCACGGCGGCAGCGGTGGCGGCGGTAGCGAGGTGACGGTGACTACGGAGGGAGGACCGGCGGTGGGCGGGTACGCGGCGCAGGTGGTGGTCGGGGTCGGCGGACGCGCGGGGGTCTCCGTGGCGGAGGTCTGCGCGCTGGTCGAGGAGACCCTGCGGGGGGCCGGGCTGGCCCCGGGGGCGGTGGCGGCCCTGGCGACGGTGGAGTCGAAGGCGGGCGAAGCCGGGATCACCGGGGCGGCGAAACGTTTCGGCGTGCCCCTCCTCAGCTATCCCGCCGACGAGTTGGCGGCCGTCGCGGTGCCGCACCCCTCGGAGACCGCGCGCGAGGCGGCCGGGACCCCGTCGGTCGCGGAGGCGGCCGCGCTCGCCGGGGGCGGGGAGCTCCTCGTCCCGAAGCGGCGCTCGATGGCGGCGACCTGCGCGGTGGCCACGGTCTGCGCGCACGACCTGCGCCACCACGGGGACGCGGAGGTGGTGGACGCGGGCGCCTCACTGGTGGACCTCGCCGTCAACGTGCGCGCGGGCACGCCCCCGGCCTGGCTCGCGCAGCGGATCGCGGCTTCCCTCGGGGACCTCGCCTCGTACCCCGACGGACGCGCGGCCCGCGCGGCGGTGGCCGCCCGGCACGGGCTTCCCGTCGGGCGGGTGCTGCTGACGGCCGGGGCCGCGGAGGCCTTCGTCCTGATCGCGCGCGCCCTGGGCGCCGTACGGCCGGTGGTGGTGCATCCGCAGTTCACCGAGCCGGAGGCGGCCCTGCGGGACGCCGGCCACCGGGTGGGCCGGGTGGTCCTGCGGCCGGAGGACGGCTTCCGGCTGGACCCGGCGGCGGTGCCCGAGGACGCCGATCTGGTGGTCATCGGCAATCCGACGAACCCCACCTCCGTCCTGCACCCGGCGGACACCCTGGCCGCGCTGGCGCGGCCCGGCCGTCTCCTGGTGGTGGACGAGGCGTTCATGGACGCGGTCCCCGGCGAACGGGAGGCCCTGGCCGGGCGGACGGACGTGCCGGGGCTGGTGGTGCTGCGGAGCCTGACGAAGACCTGGGGGCTGGCGGGGCTGCGGATCGGCTACGTGCTGGCCGAGCCCGAGGTGATCACGAAGCTGGCGGCGGCCCAGCCCCTGTGGCCGGTGTCGACCCCGGCTCTGGTGGCGGCCGAGGCCTGTGTGGCTCCGGAGGCGCTCGCCGAGGCGGAGAAGGCCGCGCAGCAGATCGCGGTGGACCGGGAGCACCTGCTGGCCGGGCTCGCGGAGTTCGACGAGATCCGGGTGGCGGGAGCGGCCCGGGGCCCGTTCGTCCTGATCCAGGTGGAGGGTGCCGCCGAGGTCCGCGTCCGGCTGCGCGCCCTGGGCTTCGCGGTGCGCCGCGGGGACACCTTCCCGGGGCTGGACCGGTCCTGGCTGCGCCTCGCGGTCCGCGACCGGGCCACGACGGGCCGGCTGCTCCAGGCCATGGACCACGCCCTGACCCTGACGAGGCCCTGAGCCCGCCCGCGCCGGCCCCGCGGGGGGCACGCGCCCCGGCCGCGGCTGCCGAGGGGGCCGGCCTCCGGGCGGCTGCCGTCCGGCGGGGCTCCGTGTCACCCGTCCGGCGGTTGCGGGGGCGGGGGGCGGCGAGCGGGCCTACGATGGCTGACCAGCCGGGGCGAGGGGACGTTCCTGCACGAGCACATCACACGGGGGTCGGCGATGAAGGCATCCACCGGAGCGGGCGCGGCACTGGCCGGGCTGGCGCTCGTCGGCGGCGGGATCTACGCCGTCCCGACGCTGCTCGAACGCGGCGCCCCGCCCCCCGCGGAGCAGCGGCTCGGGGGGAAGCCGGAGGCCGGTTCCGCGGAGCCGGGCGCGACCGCCCCCGCAGGGCGGCCGTTCACGCTGGTCGCGACGGGCGACATCATCCCGTACCCCTCGATCGTCACGCGGTCCGCGCAGGACGCGGACAAGCCCGGGGAGCACGACTTCCGGAAGATACTCGCGGGGGTGAAACCCCTGGTCTCCGCGGCCGACCTGGCCATCTGCCACCACGAGATACCGTACGGGCGCCCCGGCGGCCCCTACACCGGCTACCCCACCTTCAAGGCCCCGCACCAGCTGGCCGACGCCCTGAAGGACGCCGGGTACGACAGCTGCTCCACCGCCTCGAACCACACCCTGGACGACGGCTACGACGGCCTCGCCCGCACCCTGGACCACCTCGACCGGGTCGGCGTCCCGCACGTCGGGTCCGCCCGCAGCGCGGAGGAGGCCAAGGCCCCCGCCCGGATGTCGGCGGGCGGCGCCGAGGTCGCCCAGCTGTCGTACACCTACGGCACGAACGGCATCCCGCTCCCGCCGGACAAGCCGTGGGCGGTCAACCTCATCGACCGGGACCGGATCATCGCCGACGCCCGCGCCGCCCGGGCCGCCGGCGCGCAGGTGGTGGTGCTCAGCATCCACTGGGGAACCGAGTGGCAGACAGCGCCCGACCAGCAGCAGCGTGAACTGGCACAGGCGCTGACGGCCTCCCGCGGGGCCGACGGACTCGCCGACATCGACCTGATCATCGGCACCCACAACCACGTGCCGCAGCTCTACGAGAAGATCAACGGCACCTGGGTGGTCTTCGGCATGGGCGATCAGGTCGCCAGTTTCACGCCGGCCGACAAGCTGCGCGGCAACCAGTCCTCGGTCCCCCGCTTCACCTTCGCGCCGGCGGCGGCCCATCCGGGCCGCTGGGAGGTGGTGAAGGCCGAATACCTCACGCAGTACTCGGACATGGGCCCGCCCTTCCGCGTCGTCTGCGCCTCCTGCTCGGCCTCCGACAGCACGCTCCCGGAGGCCAAGCGCGCCGAGTACGCCCGGATCGACCGCCAGGTCACCGAGGCCGTGATGTCACGCGGTGCGGGCGGGCAGGGGCTGACGCACGCGGAGCGCTGACCGCGCGGGGCGGTGGCCGGGGCCGCGGGCCGAGGGCTACGCCGGACCGTGGGGTGGGCCGTACGCCGGACCGTGGGCCGCAGTCACGAGGCCCTGCCCCGGCGGGTCACGACGAGCGCGGCCGCACCGGCGCCGAGCAGGACCAGTGCCCCGCCCGCGACGTACGGGGCCGGCGAACCGCCGCCCGTCTCGGCCAGGTTGGCGCCGGTGGCGCTCCCCGCCCCGCTACCGGTCACCGTCTGGGGCTTGACGTCGGGCTTGGCGTCGGGCTTGGCGTCCGGGGTGGCGGCCGGGCCCTTCGGGGACTCGCAGTGCGCTTCGGCGAGCACGACCTCGCCGTCCACCTGCGCCACGTTCAGGTTCAGCGGGTTCACGGACACCTTCAGGCGCAGTGCGGCCGCCGCGGCCGTGGTGGAGGTGGTCTGCGTACCGGAGAGCTCCAGGCTGACCAGACCGATGCCGGGCACCTCGACCTTGGTCGGGCCGCCCGCCGACAGGGTGACCTTCTTGCCCAGGGCCGTCACCGTCCCGAGGACGTTCGAGCTGGCGACGGGCTTCTTCCCGGCCTCGCAGACGGCCTTGGAGGTGACCTTCTCCACCTCGATGAGGGAGAGGGCGGGCAGGCCCGGCACGTGCACCCGGGCCTTGGCGAGGTTGGCTTCCGCCTCCGCCCGGTTCTTGTCCGCGGTCGCCTCCGAGGTGGCCACGTCGGCCTTCAGGACACGGACCGGCGCGCCTCCCTCGACCCCGTCCAGGGTGACGGTCAGCGCCGTCTTCCCGGCCGTGGCCGGGGCGCTGACCTCGTTGAGGGTGGTCTTCAGCGGCACGTGCACGGTCTTGTTGAGCAGGCCCACGTCCAGTCCGGTGCGCAGGACGACGGCGCCCGCCTTGCCCTCGCTCCCCGCGCCGCCGCCTCCTGTCGCGATGGCGGGCGGAGCCGTGAGCAGGGCCACCGCTCCCGTGGCGAGCAGGACGGCCGCGGGCATGCGGAAGGTGTTGCTGTTCAAGATGGTGGAACCCCCAGGGAGATGGGTGCCGTCGCGCCGCCAATGGGGGACATTGCGCGCGCCGACGGCCTCGACCCCGGAATCCTTACGCACGGAGAGTGAACGAGAGGCGACCTGGCGTGAGTTCACCCCAAAGGGTGGTTTCCGCGCAGGTATTCGAATCTCTACGCCTCAGAAGGAACGCGAGTTCCCACCCTTCACACGTCCGGCCTACAGGTGGCGCCCGCACCGGCGTTCACAACGACCGCGGGCCGCCGATGTCACGCGACGTCAACACGGGGACGGCCGCGGACCTCAGGCCCGGACCACGCCGTTCACGACCACCCGCAGCGGCTGCGCCAGCGCCCGTACGTCGGCCCGCGGATCGGCCCCGTAGACCACGAGGTCCGCCGGGGCCCCCTCGGTCAGTCCGGGCCTGCCCAGCCAGGTACGGGCCGCCCAGGCGGTCGCCGACAGGGCGTCCAGCGGCGGGATGCCGGCCTTCACCAGCTCCGCGACCTCCGCCGCGACCAGGCCGTGCGGCAGGGAGCCGCCCGCGTCGGTGCCGACGAACACCTGGATGCCCGCGTCGTGGGCCGCCCGGACGGTGTCGTACCGCCGCTCGTGGAGCCGGCGCATGTGCGCCGACCACTTCGGGAACTTCCCCTCGCCCGACGCCGCCAGCCCGGGAAAGGTCGCGGTGTTGACCAGGGTCGGGACGATGGCGACCCCGCGCTCCGCGAAGAGCGGAATGGTCTCCTCGGTGAGTCCGGTGGCGTGCTCCACGCAGTCGATGCCCGCTTCGACCAGGTCGCGCAGCGAGTCCTCGGAGAAGCAGTGGGCCGTGACGCGGGCGCCCAGCCGGTGCGCCTCGGCGATCGCCTCCCCGACCTCGGCGCGCGGCCAGCAGGCCGCCAGGTCGCCGGCTTCCCGGTCGATCCAGTCCCCCACCAGCTTCACCCAGCCGTCGCCGCGCCTCGCCTCGCGGGCGACGTACGCGACGAGGTCGGCGGGCTCGATCTCGTGGGCGTAGTTGCGGATGTAGCGCCGGGTGCGGGCGATGTGCCGGCCCGCCCGGATGATCTTCGGGAGGTCTTCGCGGTCGTCGATCCAGCGGGTGTCGGAGGGGGAACCGGCGTCGCGGATGAGGAGGGTGCCCGCGTCGCGGTCGGTGAGGGCCTGGCGCTCGGCGGTCCCCGCGTCGACCGGGCCGTGGGAGTCCAGTCCCACGTGGCAGTGCGCGTCGACCAGGCCGGGCAGCACCCAGCCGCTCACCGTGGTGACGTCACGGGCGGTGGGCGGGCGCGCGTAGGAGACCTTCCCGCCGACCACCCAGAGCTCGTCGCGGACCTCCTCGGGCCCGACCAGCACCCGTCCCTTCACGTGCAGCACGCCGCCCACGCCGTTCCCGTCGCTCACATCGCTCGCATCGGCCATGTCGGCACTGTACGGGCGTGCTCGGTACGCTCTGCGGGTAGCCCCGGACGAAGAGAGCACCACCGTGACCCACCCCCTCCTGGACCTCCCGCCGCTCACGGCGGAACGCTTCGCGTCGATCGAACGGGGGGTCGCGGACCTCCTGTCCACCCGGCAGGACGTGGTGATCACCCAGGGCGAGGCGCTGCTCCCGCTGGAGGGGTGCATCCGCTCGGGCGCGCGGCCCGGTTCGACCGCCCTGAACGTGGTCACCGGCCCCTACGGGAGCACCTTCGGCAACTGGCTGCGCGACTGCGGCGCCACGGTGGTGGACCTGGAGGTGCCCTTCGACACGGCGGTGACGGCCGGTCAGGTGGCCCGGGCCCTGGCCGAGCGCCCGGAGATCGACTTCGTGTCGCTCGTCCACGCGGAGGCGGCGACCGGCAACACCAACCCGGTCGCCGAGATCGGTGAGGCCGTACGGGAGCACGGTGCGCTCTTCATGCTGGACGCGGTGGCGTCGGTGGCCGCCGAGCCGCTGCTCCCGGACGCGTGGGGCGTGGACCTGTGCGTGATCGGCGCCCAGAAGGCGATGGGCGGCCCCGCCGGCGTGTCCGCGGTGTCGGTGTCGGACCGCGCGTGGGCCCGGTTCGCCGAGAACCCGGCGGCGCCGCGCCGTTCGTACCTCTCCCTGCTGGACTGGAAGGAGCGCTGGATCGACGGCGGCCGCAGGACGCTGCTGCACGCTCCGGCGCAGCTGGAGATGCTCGCACTGGAGGCCTGCCTCGACCGGATCGCGGCGGAGGGACTGCCCGCGGTCATGGCCCGCCACGCGGCGGCCGCGGCGGCGACCCGCGCGGGCGCGCCGGCGCTGGGACTGGCCCCGTACGTGGACCGGGTGCAAGAGGCCGCTCCGGTGGCAACCACCCTGCGCGTGGCCGACGCCTCGCTGGTGGCGGCCAAGGCCCTGGCGGCCGACCCGGCCGTGCCGCTGGCGGCGGGGGGCGGGGGGCCGGCCCAGCGGATGCTCCGGGTCAACCATTACGGCCAGGCGGCCGCTCTCGGGGTGGTCCGGGACAGCCTGCGGGCCCTGGCGGTCGCGCTGGCGGTGCCCGCGCGTGCGGCGGAGGCCGCCGTTGCCGCGGCGGAGTCGGCCTGGGCGGACACCCTGCGCTGACCGGGACGGGGCGGGGCGGCCGGGACGGCGATCCCGTCCCCGCTCCCC
The DNA here is from genome assembly GCF_042716875.1 of Streptomyces sp. NPDC058646. NCBI lineage: Bacteria > Bacillati > Actinomycetota > Actinomycetes > Kitasatosporales > Streptomycetaceae > Streptomyces > Streptomyces sp. NPDC058646. Next base: position 50,306 of record NZ_JBHXRK010000004.1, read on the forward strand.
GTCCCGGCGGGCCTCAGCCCCTCAGCCCGACAGGACGTCGAGGAGGCGGTCGACGTCCGCCTCGGTGGTGTAGAGGTGGAACGAGGCCCGCAGCCCGCCCGCCCGGGCGGCGGTGGAGATCCCGGCCGCCAGCAGGGCGGGCTGCCGGTCGGCCAGCCCCGGCACCGACACGATGGGCGCGTCGCCCGGCACGGGCTCGTGGCCCAGACGGGCGAGGCCTTCCCGGTAGCGGGCGGCGAGGGCGGTGTCGTGGGCGTGCACGGCCCCGATGCCGATCCGCTCCAGCAGGGCCAGCGAGGGTTCGGCCGCGTGGTAGGCGAGGAAGGCGGGGGCCTCGTCGAACCGGCGTGCACCGCGGGCCAGTTGCTGGACGGGGCCGTAGTTGGCGTCCCAGATCGACTCGGCGGCCACCCAGCCCGCGTGCAGCGGGGTCAGGGTCTCCTGGGCCTCCTCCGAGACGGTCAGGAACGAGACCCCGCGGGAGCCGAGCAGCCACTTGTACCCGGCGGTGACCGTGTATGCGTAGGGCGAGGCGTCGAAGGGCAGCCAGCCCGCCGCCTGCGTCGCGTCCACCAGCATGCGGGCGCCGTGCGCGGCCGTCGCGGCGCGCACCGCGCCGAGGTCCGCCCTGCGCCCGTCGGCGGACTGCACGGCGCTGAGCGCGACCAGGGCGGTGGACGGGCCGACGTCCTCGGCCACGGTCTCCAGCGGTGCGAAGCGGACCTTCAGGTCGCCGCGCACCACGAAGGGGTTGATCACCGAGGCGAAGTCCCCTTCGGCGCACAGGACTTCGGCGCCGGCCGGGAGGGAGGCCGCGATCAGGCCGACATGGGTGGCCACGGCGGAGCCGACGGCGACCCGTCCGGCGTCGACGCCGACCAGGCGGGCGAAGGCCGCCCGTACCCGGTTCACCCGGTCGAAGTCACCGAATCCGCCGGGGAGTCCGGCCCCGGCCCGCTCGGCCATGTCCCGTACGGCGGCGACGGCGGAACGGGGGAGGATCCCGCACGTGGCGGTGTTGAGGTAGGTGGTGGAGTGCGTGAACTCGGCACGGGCCTCTTCGGGGAGCGAAAGATCCATGCCGTCCACTCTGCGCCAGGACGGACCCAAAGTCCATGGCCGAGTTTCTCGTGACCCACCCAAGACATCCTTATGAATGGGGGGTCCGGGGCCGCGAACGGCCCGGGAGCGCCCGGGTGCGGAGTCAGGCCTGGGGGACGGCGCACGCCCCGTCGGGCTCGCAGGCCCCGGCCCCGGCCGCCGGCTGCGCGAGTCCGCGTCCGGCCCACGCCTGCGCCAGGGCCCGGGTGAACACCTCGGCGGGCTGCCCGCCCGAGATCCCGTAGCGGCGGTCGAGGACGAAGAACGGGACGGCGCCGGCGCCCAGCTCGGCGGCCTCGCGCTCGTCGGCCCGGACCTCGGCGGCGTACGCGGACCCGTCGGCGAGCACCGCGCGGGCCTCGGCCTCGTCCAGCCCGGCCTCCACGGCGAGCACGATCAGCACCTCGGGGTCGTAGACGGAGCGCTCTTCGCCGAAGTTGGCCCGGTAGACGAGGTCGAGCAGCTCCTCCTGGCGGCCGCGCGCGGCGGCCAGGTGCAGCAGGCGGTGGATGTCGAAGGTGTTCCCGTGGTCGCGCCCGTCGGTGCGGTAGACCAGCCCCTCGGCGCGGGCGCTGCGGGCCACGTGTTCCTCCATGTCGCGCGCCTCCTCCAGGGTGCGGCCGTACTTCTTGGCGAGCATTTCCACGACGGGCACCGGGGAGGTCCTGGCGCCGTTCGGGTCGAGCTCGAAGGACCGGAAGACGACCTCGACCTCGTCGCGGTGCGCGAACTCGGCCAGCCCCTTGGTGAAACGAGCCTTGCCGATGTAGCACCACGGGCAGGCGATGTCGCTCCAGATCTCGACGCGCATGATCCTTCTTCTCTCCGGGTCCGGGGGAAACGAAACAGTTTCTGCTTCAACTACCCTGCGGCGCATCTCATTCCCCGGACGCCTCCCCCTCCGCGTCCGCGTCCGCCTCCGCCACCGTGAGCCAGAGGACGCGGTGGGAGCCGGACCCGGGGGCGTCGGGGTCGGGCCGCCAGCCGTGGGCGGCGTAGAAGGCCTGGGCGCGGAGATTCTTCTCGTAGACCTCCAGACGGACCCGGCGGATCCCGGCGCGGCGCCAGGCGTCGAGGCAGGCCGCGTGCAGGGCGGCGCCGGTGCCGCGGCGCCAGTGGTCCGGGTCGACGTGGAGCTGGGTCAGCGTGGTCTCGCCGTCCTTCGTGCGGAAGGCGGCGACCCCGGTGAGGGTGCCGTCCCGCTCGGCGCAGAGCACCCCGCCGTCGGAGGCGGTGCGGGCGACGGCCCGGGACCACCCCTCACGGGTCCGCCGGATCTCGGCGTCGCCCGCGTAGGCCTGCTCGGGGATGTGGCCCCGGTAGTAGGTGGCGCGGGCCCGGGTGTGCAGGGCGGCGATGGCGTCGAGGTCGGCGGTGTGCGCGGCTCTGATCATGGACATGGGAACGCGCCGGGACCCCTGGCGGTTCCCGGCGCGTCGCCCTGCGGCCCGCGCGGCTACTTCTTCAGCCACGCCGCCATCATCTTCTGGGCGATCGGGGCGGCCAGCCTGCCGCCACCGATCTCCGAGCGGTCGGTGTCCGAGTTCTCGATGACCACGGCCACGGCGATCTGCTTGCCGTTCAGCTTCGCGTACGAGGTGAACCAGGCCAGCGGCGCGAGGCTGTTCTTGACGCCGCGCTGGGCGGTGCCCGTCTTGCCGCCCACCTCGGCGCCCGCCACCTGGGCCGGCTTGCCGCCGCCGTCGCTGACGACCGTCTTCATGGCGTCCCGGATCATGGAGGCGGTGCGCTCGCTCATGACCTGCTGGGACTTGGGGTTCTTGAAGCTCTCCAGGACGTTGCCGTTGGCGTCGGTGACCTCCGAGACCATGTGCGGGGCGACGAGCTTGCCACCGTTCTCGATCGCGGCCGTCACCATCGCCATCTGGAGCGGGGTGGCCTGCACGTCGAACTGGCCGATGCCCGTCTGGGCGACCTGGTCGACCGACATCTTCTCGGACGGGTACTTGCTCGGCGGGTTGGTGCGCACCGGGGTGTCGATCTGCACGTTGAACCCGAGCTTCTCGGCCGTCGCGCGCATCTTGTCCTGGCCGAGCTTGTACGCCAGTTCGGCGAAGACGTTGTTGCAGGACAGCTTCAGGGCGGTCCGTGCGGAGACGTTGTTGCAGGCCTCGTCCCCGGCCTCGCTCGGCAGCTTGGTCGTGGTACCGGGAATCGTGTACGGGGCCGGGATGCCGGTCTGCCGGTCGATGTCGGTCACGAGGCCGTTCTCGATCGCGGCGGCGAGCGTGACCAGCTTGAAGGTGGAGCCGGGCGCCTGCGGCTTGCGCAGCGCCACGTTCTCCATGGCTTTGCCCTTGTCGGCCGAGAGTTCCTGCCAGGCCTTGTCGTCGTTGGCCCCGGCGATGCTCCCCGGGTCGAAGGAGGGGTTGTTGACCACGCCGAGGATCTCGCCCGTCGCGGGGTCGATGGCCACGGCGGCGCCCTGCTTGCCCTGCAGCGCGTCGTACCCGGCCTTCTGCACGTCCCGGTCGATGGTGGTCAGTACGTCACCCGGATCGGCCCGCTTGTTGGTGAGCATGTCCATCACGGTCTTCAGCCGGCTGTCCGAGCCGTTGAGGACGTTCTTGTAGACGCCTTCCAGCATGCTCGTGCCGAACGCCTGGGAGCTGTAGCCCGTGATCGGCGCGTACAGCGGACCGTCGGTGTACGTCCGCTTGTACCCGAAGTCCTTGCCGCCCGTTTTCGTCGAACCGGTGACCGCCTCCCCGCCCACGATGATGTTGCCCAGCGGGTTCTCGTACTGCCCGATGAGATTCCGCCGGTTGTGCTTGTCGTCTGCGAGGGCCTGGCCTTGGTATGCCTGCACCCAGGTGACACGGACCAGCAGGGCCAGCACCAGAAGCAGACAGAAGACCGACGCACGCCTGATCGTCTTGTTCATCCCCCGGAAGGACGCTTCAGCGGCCCCGGCCGTTCCGCTCTGCCCCGTTTGTGGCGGGGTTCTCAGCCTTTCTTCATCATGAAGCCCCCCTCGTACGCGGCGATGACCGCCTGGGTACGGTCCCGGGCGCCGGTCTTGGCGAGCACCGACGCGACGTGCGTCTTGACCGTCTGCGCGCCCACCCCGAGGGTCCCGCCCACCTCCTGGTTGGACAGACCGGCGGCCATCAGGCGCAGCACCTGCGCCTCGCGGTCCGTGAGCCGGGCCACCCACGGCGCGGCGGCGGACCGGCCGCCCGGCGCCCGGGCCGACGCCAGGCCGCGGACGGCGGCCGGGAAGAGCAGCGAGTCGCCCCGGGCGACGAGCCGGACCGCACCGGTCAGCTCGTCGGGGTCGGCCCGCTTCAGGAGGAAGCCCGAGGCTCCGGCCCGCAGTGCGTCGTAGACGTAGTCGTCGTTCTCGAAGGTGGTGACGACGACGATGCGGGGCGGGTCGGCCATGGTGGCGAGGATCTGCTCGGTGGCCCGTATGCCGTCGATCTCCGGCATACGGACGTCCATCAGCACCACGTCGGGGGCCAGCGACCGGACCAGCGGCACGGCCGCGGCCCCGGTGGCCGCCTCGCCCACGACCTCCAGGTCGGGTTCGGCCTCGAGGATGACGCGCAGGGCGGTACGGACCATCCGCTCGTCGTCGCAGAGCACGATGCGCAGCGGCGGCCGGGGCTCCGGAGCCGCCGGGGTCACCGGTCGCCCCCGGCGAGCGGAAGGACGGCCCGCAGCCGCCAGCCGCCCCCGTACGGGCCCGCTTCGACGCTGCCGCCGAGCAGCGCGGCCCGCTCCGCCGCCCCGCGCAGCCCGCGGCCCCCGGTGGTGCGGGCCTCCCGGCTCCCGGGCCGGGCCTGGGGATTGGTCATGACGACCTCCAGTTCACGGTCTCTACGGTCTTCCCGGCCGTCACGGTCCTGACGTCCGTCACGATCTCCACCGGCGTCACGCCCGCCGGCGTCATGGTGCCCTGCGGCCTTACCTCCCCGTACGGAGATCCTCAGTTCCACGGGTGCCGTGCCGTGCCGCAGGGCGTTGGTGAGGCCCTCCTGGACGATCCGGTACGCCTCGCGGGAGGTGATCGCCGGGAGCCAGGACCAGTCCCCGGCGGGTCCGGGGTCCTGCCGGGCGGTGACGGTGGTGCCCGTCGCCCGGGTACGGGCCAGCAGCCCGTGGAGGTCGGCGGCCAGCGTCGGCGCCGGCGCGGTGTCCGGCCGGGCCGGATCCCCGTCCCGCAGCAGGCCCAGTACGGCGTCCAGCTCGCCCACCGTCCGCCGCGTGGTGTCCTCGATCGCGGCCAGCGCCTCCCGGACGAACGCGGGGTCCCGGTCCAGCACCCGCCGGGCGGCGACCGCCTGGAGGGTGACGGCGCTCAGGGCGTGCCCCACCGAGTCGTGCAGCTCCCTGGCCAGCCGGTTGCGCACCGCCAGGTCGGCGGCCCGTTCCTCGGCCGCGGCCAGCCGGTCTGCCGCGGCCGGGCCCAGCAGTACGGGCGCCAGCCGGGCCAGCAGCGCCCCGGCCGCGGCCGCGGCGCCCGCGAGCCCGGCCAGCAGGGCGAGTCCGAGCAGGGGCGCGGCGTACGGATCGGTCCCCCCGCCCAGCCACCCCGCCTCCAGCATGATCTCCCGCCACCCGCCGACGAAGGGCAGCCCGATCAGCGCCACGGCCATCGGCGGCACCGCGAGCGTCATCCCGCTGACCACCGCACCGACCCCCAGGTGCAGGGTCCACCAGGCCGAGGTCCGCCCCCGCGCCGCCCAGGACCGGGCGGGGCCCTCCGCGAGCCCTTCCCCCGGCACGTCGCACAGGGCCCGCACCGCAGTCACCGACAAGGGCCTGACCGGTCCGAAGACGGCGGTGACCGCGGCCAGTGGCAGGGCCGCCGCGTAGGCGGCGAGCGACATCGGCAGGGAGGTGAACGCGTTGCCCCCGCCGGCCGCCATGCCGACCCCCACCTGGGCGAGCAGGAAGTACGGCATCAGCAGGGCCCCGCCGAGTATCTGGTGCGCCCACCGCAGCCGGGCCCGCGGCCCGAGCACCCGTCCCGCCCACGGACGCGGGCCCCCGGCCCGGCCCTTCGCCCCCCACCAGCCGCTCACACGTCCCGCCTCACGCCGGACGGCGGGATATCAGGAAGCGGGTCAGGACGGCGGCGGAGAGCAATCCCGTGATCATCTGGCCAGCGTAGGGCAGGTACATGACCAACGTGTCCTGTTCGGCCGGCCCGAAGTCCTGGCCGGCGGAGGCGATCAGCATCCACAGGCCCCAGCACGCCGCCGCGGCCGAGCTGGTCCAGGCGACGGCCGGCGGCCACCAGGCTCCTCTCCTCCCCCCACGGGCCAGCAGCACCGCCACCACCCCGGCGACCACGGTGCACAGGCCGTGCACCGCGGAACCCACGCTCGCCTCGGCGGACCACGAAGCCGCCCGCTCCCCGCCCAGGCCGGCCGTGCCCCCGAAGGCCCAGTAGAAGTGCGCCCCGCCCACGGCCGCGCCCACCGCCGCGGCGGCTGCCGCCATCACCCCCGTGGACGACGGCAGCCGCGCCCCCGGCACGCCCTGCCACAGCCGGCCCCAGCGCTCCCGGGCGTAGGGCACGAACAGACCTGCCAGGGCAAGACCTTGGACGGTGAACCCGGCATAGACGACGTCGGGGACCCAGGGGTCCAGGAAGGCCTCCTGCCCGCTCCCCCCGCCCGTCGCGGCACCGAAGCCCAGCGCACGCGTGAGCAGCTGGCCGCAGAACCCGAAGAGGATCGGGGTCAGCAGCCCCGTGGCCACGAAGGCGGGGACCGTCAGCAGCCAGGCCGGCACCCGTATGCCCCAGGGCCGGGTGAGCACCAGCACGAGCAGGATCACGGACGCGTCCATGGCCAGGGTGACGGCATTGGCGGTCACGAGGACCGGACCGGGATCGCGCAGGACACTGCCGGCCGGTATCCCCACATGGCTCCCGGCCACCCAGGCGGTCTTGAGCAGCAGGTAGGGCACGGTCGCGGCCACGGCCAGCGCCCCCAGGACCAGCCGCGCCCGCCCGGTCCCAGGCGAGGCCGCCCGGGACGCAGCCGGCCCGGGCTCGGACGCGCGGAAGTCAGGCGGCCCGGGCTCGGACGGCCAGGACCCGGGCGGCCCGGGCTCCGCGCGTCCGAGCCCGTACGTCGGGTGAACCTCTCGTGTGGTCATGGATCAACGATCCCGCGTCCGCCGCCCCGCCACCTCCCCCTCCAAGGGGATCCGCCTCCCCCGCCCGGGGGAGGAACACCTCCGTCCACCGGGGCACACACGACGGTCCGCTCCCGCCCGCCTCACATGCGCCGCGTCACCACCGACAGCCGGTCCCGCGCCTCGAACAGAGCGGCCTTGATGACCTGTTCGTGCCCCGGCGTCAGCCGGGCGACGGGCACCGAGCAGCTCACCGCGTCCCGCGCCGGCGTCCGGTACGGCACCGCCACCCCGAAGCAGCGCAGCCCCAGGGTGTTCTCCTCCCGGTCCAGCGCGTACCCCTGCTCCCGCACCAGCGCCAGCTCCTCGATGAGCTGCTCCCGGTCCGTGACGGTGTGCTCGGTGACCGCCTCCAGCCGCCGCGGCAGCAGCCGCCGCACCTCCTCGTCCGTGTGCGTGGCGAGCAGCGCCTTGCCGAGCGCGGTCGAGTGCACGGGGAGCCTCCGGCCGACCCGGGTGAAGGGCCGCAGGTAGTGCTGGGACTGCCGGGTGGCGAGGTAGACCACACTGGTCCCGTCCATCCTGGCCAGGTGGATGGTCTCGGTCGTGTCGTCGGAGAGCCGGTCCAGGGTGGGCCGGGCCGCGGCGACCACCTCGTCGCCGTCGATGTACGAACTCCCCACCAGCAGGGCCCGTACGCCGATGCCGTACCGCGTGCCCGTGGCGTCCGTCTCCACCCATCCCAGGCCCACCAGCGTCCGCAGCAGCATGTACAGGCTGGACTTGGGCAGGGAGAGGTCGCTCTGGATGTCGGCCAGGCTGTGCAGTCCCGGGTGCGCCGCGAAGTGCTCCAGCAACAGGACCGTGCGCACCGCCGATTTGACCGGCGCTGCCGCGATCGGGCCCGCCGGCTCGGTCGTCGTCATACCCCTGCTCTCCTCTGCTCGCCTCTTGTCACGCGCGGGACGCGGAAATAGAGTCCGCAGCAGATGTGATCATTCATCCACCGGAACAGCGTTCAGAATACTGAACGATCCAGGAGGCGACGGGCCATGACGGCGACACCAGTCTGGAGTGTGGACCCCCGCACCGGGAAGCAGCGCGAGCAGGTTGCGGCGGAGGCCACACCCCAGGAGGTGGACGGAGCCGTCCGCGCGGCCCACGCCGCCCGGACCGCACTGGCCGCCGCCCCCGCCCGCGCGGCCTTCCTGCGGGCCGCCGCCGCGCTGCTCGACGAGGCCGCCGCCCACGTCGTCGAGGCCGCCGACGCGGAGACCGCACTCGGTCCGGGCCGGCTCACCGGCGAGCTAGCCCGTACCACCGGCCAGCTGCGCAGCTTCGCCGACGCCGTGGAGGAGGGGTCCTACCTCGACGTCCGGATCGACCGCGCCGACCCCTCCCTCAGCCCGCCGCGCCCGGACCTGCGCCGCTACAAGGTGCCGCTGGGCGTGGTCGCGGTGTACGCCGCCTCGAACTTCCCGCTCGCCTTCTCCGTCCCCGGCGGGGACACCGCCAGCGCGCTGGCCGCGGGCTGCCCGGTGGTCGTCAAGGTGCACCCGGACCACCCGGCCACCTCGGAGCTGTGCGCCTCCCTGCTGCGCCGCGCGGCCATCGCCACGGGGCTCCCGGCCGAGGTGGTCGCCGTGGTCCACGGTTTCGACGCCGGCCTGGAGCTGGTCCGTCACCCGCTGGTGGCCGCCGCCGGGTTCACCGGCTCCGTCCGGGGCGGGCGGGCCCTGTTCGACGCGGCCGCCGCGCGGCCCGTCCCCATCCCTTTCCACGGCGAGCTGGGCTCGCTCAACCCCGTCGTGGTCACCCCCGCCGCGGCCGCCGAACGCGCCGAGGAGATCGGCGCCGGGCTCGCGGGCGCGGTCACCCTCGGCGTCGGCCAGTTCTGCGTCAAGCCGGGCCTGGTCCTGGTCCCCGAGGGCACGGACGGCGACCGGCTCGCGGACGCCCTCACCAAGGCCCTCGGGGAGACCGGGCCCGGGGTGCTCCTCGACCACCGGATGCGGGAGGGCTTCGTCTCCGGCGTGCGCGAGCGGGCCGCCCTGCCCGGCGTCACCGCACCCGTCACCCCGGGATGCGGCGGGGAGCACACGGTGCGCGCCGGCTACCTGACCGTGGCGGCCCGCAGCCTCCTCGGCGGCGGGGCGCACGGCCTGCTGCTGGAGGAGTGCTTCGGCCCCGTCACCGTCGTCGTGCGGTACGCGGACCAGGGCGAGGCCGCCGCGGTCCTCGGCCTGCTGCAGGGGAACCTGAGCGCCACCCTCCAGCTGTCCGCCGCCGAGACCGGGGGCGCGCCGGGCCCGGCCGCCGAGCTGATCGGCCAGGTCACGGGGCTGGCCGGGCGGATCGTGGTCAACGGCTGGCCGACCGGGGTCGCCGTGGCCCCGGCCCAGCACCACGGCGGGCCGTACCCGGCGGCCACCTCGCACTCCACCTCGGTCGGCGGCACGGCGATCGAGCGCTGGCTGCGCCCGGTGGCCTACCAGTCGGTGCCGGACGCGCTCCTTCCGGCGGAGCTGCGCGAGGCCAACCCGCTGGGGCTGCCGCGCCGGGTCACCGGGGGCTGAACCGGCGCGCCCGCGGGGCCCGGCCCGCGCGGCCCGCCCCGCGGGGACCCGCCGGCGCCCGCGCCAGGAGCAGCCCCAGGCCCCGGGCCGGGCCCGCCCCGCCGCCGCCCGGCCGCCGGTAAACCCGTTGCCCGTCCCGCCCCCGGCGGGGCAGGCTGCGGGCCATGCCGAAGCCCCACGGATTCTCGTACGAGATGCGCGCCGACCGTTCCGTCGTCCTCACCCACCAGGGCCGCGCCGCGGGCACCCTGCGCGGGGGCCGGGCCGAGAAGTTCCTCGCCGAGGTGGAGTCCGGGGACGCACAGCTCGTCATGGCCCGCTGGACGGGCGCGTACAAGTTCGGCAACGAGCGGGCGGCGAGGAACCACCCGCGCAACCGGCGCTGAGTCCGGCGCCCGGAAATCCGCGGCAAGAGCAAGGGAACGGCAAAGCACCTCCGGTCGTTCTCCCGGCATGACCGCTATGACCCCTGGTTCCAATCTGCCGCTCAATGCCGTCCGGGTGACGGTGGACGTGGCTGCTCCGGTGCGGCTCGACGTATCGGGACTCCTCCTCACGGCGGACGGCAAAGTGCGCTCCGATGCCGACTTCATCTTCTACAACCAGCCGTCCGGGCCCGGTGTCAGCTACCGGTCGGGCGGCGGTTCCGCGCCGGACTCGATCACCGTGGACACCGGTGCGGTACCGCCCGGCATCGAGCGGATCGTGGTCACCGCCAGCCCCGACGCGGCAGGGCAGACCTTCCAGGGCATCGAGCCCACCGCCACCGTGCGCAATGCGGACGGCGGCGCGGTGATCGCCACCTTCACCCCTCCGCAGCTGGGCGGCGAGACCGCGCTCGTCGTGGTCGAGGTGTACCAGCGCGGCGGCGTGTGGAAGGTGCGTGCCGTCGGCCAGGGGTACGCGGACGGCCTGGCGGGCATCGCCACCGACTTCGGGGTCTCGGTGGAGGAGGAGCCGGCCGCCGCGCCCGCGCCCGTCGCCCCGCCCATGCCCCCGGCGCCGCCCTCCCCGCCCGTCACCCGGCCGGCCTCCCCCTGGCTCGGCGGCTCCACGACGCCCACCCCCGCCGCGCCGGTCCCCGCGGCACCCGCCCCCGCCGCTGCCGCCCCCGCCGGCGCGGGGAAGATCAACCTCGACAAGGGGCGGGTGAACCTCCAGAAGAACCAGACCGTCTCCCTGGTCAAGGGCGGACGCCCGCTGCTCTCCCAGGTCAAGATGGGCCTCGGCTGGGAGCCCGCCTTCCGCGGCAAGGACATCGACCTCGACGCCTCCGTCATCGCGTACGGCCCGCAGCGCAACCACCTCGACAGCTGCTACTTCGGCAAGCTGTCCATCCTGAACGGCTCCATCAAGCACTCCGGGGACAACCTCACCGGCGAGGGCGCGGGGGACGACGAGGTGATCGTCGTGGACCTCGGCCGGCTGCCCGCCGACGCCACCGGCCTGGTGTTCACGGTCAACTCCTTCTCCGGCCAGAAGTTCACCGAGGTGGCCAAGGCCTACTGTCGCCTGATCGATGCGGCGAGCGGCGAGGAGCTGGTGCGCTTCGACCTCACGGGCGCCGAGCCGCAGACCGGCGTGATGATGGCGAAGCTCATCAAGCAGTTCACCGGCGAGTGGGAGATGACTGCCATGGGCGAGTTTGTGAAGTCCCGCACAGTGCGCGGCATGGTCAAGCCCGCTTCGCAGGCACTCTGAGCAGGTGGGCGGGCACGTGGGGCCACAGCGGGCCGTAACGGGTGATGGAGACCACCCGTAATCCGCAAGTGGCTGTCAGTGCCCGCCCGTAGCCTGGATGCATGCATCAGACACTCCCTCCCGCGGGTCCCGCCCGTCCGTCCGCCGCAGAGGCGAACGAGGCGATCCGGCTCCTCGTCGAAACCCGGGTGGACGACGAGTGGCCCTCCGAGGCGTACGAGTTCCTGCTGGAGGAGTGGGCCGCCGCGAGCCGCCCGGAGGTTCCCGCGGCCCAGTGACGCCCGTGGTCACCGGGCCGGCGGAAACCGGGGGAACCCGGCGTCAGGAGTCCGGCGGGATCAGCGGTCGCGCCGCCACGGACCCGTGATGGCCAGCATGATCCCCGGGTTCTGGAGGTTGGCGTACAGGGTCCGCCCGTCCGGGGAGAAGCAGACGCCGGCGAACTCGGAGTACTCGGGCTCCTCGGCCGATCCGATGTTCAGCTCGTTGCGCGCCAGCGGATAGGTGCGGCCGGACCCGGTCGCGCCGAAGAGGTGCTGGAGGCCCGAGCCGTCCTCCGCGATGACGAGGCCGCCGTAGGGCGACACGGTGATGTTGTCGGGGCCGTCGTAGCCGCCGCCGGCCGTCGGGTCCGCGTTCACCCCGATGAGTACGGTGAGCCGGATGGTGCGCCGCTTGGGGTCGTAGAACCACACCTGGCCGTCGTGCGCCCCGCCCGGGCTCTCGTCACGGGCGTAGGAGGAGACGAAGTACGCGCCGCCGTCGCCCCACCACATGCCCTCCAGCTTGCGGCCCCGCGTCACCGCACCGTCCGCGAACTGCTTGCGCACCGGTACGGTCCGCGCGTCGCGGTCCGGCACGTCCACCCAGTCCACGCCGTAGACGGTGCCGGTCCTGGTCGCGCGCGACAGGTCGTCGACGAGCCGGCCCGAGCTGTCGAAGCACTTCGCGGCCTGCAGCGCGCCCGCGTCCGCCGCGAGGGTGCGCAGGCGGCCGCGTCCGTGGCGGAAGCCGCTCGGCGGGGTCCAGCGGTAGAGCAGCCCGTTGGGGCCGGAGGCGTCCTCGGTCAGGTACGCGTGGCCCTGGCGCGGGTCGATGACGACGGCCTCGTGGTCGTAGCGGCCGAAGGCCTTGACCGGGCGCGGGGAGCGGTTGGCGCGGCGGTCGTGCGGGTCGACCTCGAAGACGTAGCCGTGGTCCTTGGTCATGCCGTTCTGTCCCGCGAGGTCGGAGTTCTCCTCACAGGTCAGCCAGGTGCCCCAGGGGGTGGAGCCGCCCGCGCAGTTGGTCGACGTACCGGCGATGCCCACCCACTCGGCGACCTCGCCGCCGCGCCGGACCTCGACGACCGTGCAGCCGCCGGCCGCGGCCGGGTCGTAGACGAGGCCCTCGGCGAGCGGGACCGGGTGGGCCCAGTTCTCCCGTCTGCCCTTGAGCTCGTGGTTGTTGACGAGGAGGGTCACCCCGCGGTGGCCTTCGAAGGCGGCGGTGCCGTCGTGGTTCGACGGGGTGCTCTCGCCGGACTCCAGCTTCGTCACGCCGCTCCGGGTGATGACGCGGTAGGTGAAGCCCGCGGGGAGCGCGAGGAGTCCGGCCGGGTCGGGGACGAGGGGGCCGTAGCCGGGCTCGCAGGGCCGGCCGTGCTCGTCGCGCCGCGCGCCCTCCTCGGCCGCCAGTGCCCCCGGGGCGGTGGCGAGGGCCGCGACCGTCCCGGTGAGCGCGACGCCCGCACCGGCCAGGGCGGTGCGGGCGGTGAAGTCTCTGCGGCTGAGCAGCATCGGGTCTCCTGGGTGGGGAGGTGGTGCGCCTGTCGTGCGGTCGTCGGCGGACACGCTCCCGCCCGCACGTGAACGGCGGCTGAACTACCCACGAAGAACGGCCGAGCCCTTGCCGGAGCCCGGAATGGCCAAGTCCGCCCCCGGAACGGCGCGTTGTCGCCGCCCGGAGCCGCCGCGCAGCTGCCGTCACCCGGGTCGGCCACCCCCAGCCGGACCGGCGTCCCGACGCCCGGCACCGACGCCCTGCCGCCGAGGCGCGGGGGCAGCTCCGGGAACCACCGCGCGCCGTGTCAGCGCCCGGGCCGGGCGCCCGGAGCCGGCGCGGGACCCTCACGCCCCGCATCGACGCCCGCAGACGCCGCGCGGTGTCAGCGGCCGGCGGGCCCCCGGAGCCGGCGCGCGGTACCGGCGCCCTGGTCGACGCCCGCGGCCGAGAGGCGGCACCGAGCACCGGGCATCGGCGCGTGGGGCAGCAGCCGGTTCAGGCGCGCGGAGGCAGTGGACGGAGTCGGCGCCCGGTGTCCGGCGGGCCGTGCCGACGGCCGGGCAGCGTCACGTGCTGACGGATCGGGCAGGGCCCCGGGGCTCGGGGGGCCGTCAGGCGGGGGATCCCGGCCACGGCTGGCGGGAGCGGGCCTTGAAGGCGGCCTTGCGGGCCTCCTTCGCCGACTTCTTGTCCGGGTGCAGGCGGCCCATCGACTCCAGGACGTACGCCGTCGCGGGGTGTTCCACCCGCCACACCTCCTCGAAGAAGCCTGCGTGGTGGGCCGTCAGGCCCTCCATCAGGAGCGGCAGTTCCTCGGTCTCCCCGTCCGCCGCGAGCTGCGCCGCGATCGTGTCGACCGTCAGCCAGAACACCATCGCCGGGTCCGGCGCCGGTACGTCGGTCACCCCGCGCTCGGAGAGCCAGACCCGCGCCAGTCCGCCCAGCTCCGCGTCGTCCAGCACCGCGCGGACCGCGGGCTCGGCCTGCGGACCCGCCGGGGCGAGGGCCTGCTGGCAGCGCAGCCGGCGCAGCGGGGCGCCCTCGTCGTCACCGCGGGCCGCCGCCAGCAGTTCGGCTGCGGCCTCGGGCAGTTCGCGGCCCGCCAGCCACTGCTCGATCTCGGCCTGCGCGGCGCTCCCGGAGTACGAGGCCACCGCGTCGAGCAGGGCGTCCGCGCCCTTGTCGGCGAGTTCGCCGACAGCGGGGGCCACCACGCCCGCCTCCAGCATCCGGGCGCGGACCCCGTACAGGCCCAGCGGGGTCAGGCGCACCATCCCGTAACGGGAGACGTCCTCGTCCTCGATCCCGCCGCCCCCGGCCGCACCCGCGCCCGGCTCGTCGGCCTCCGCCATCAGTTCCTCGTCGACGGGCCGGAACTCGACCAGCCCGATCGGCTCCAGCTGCCGGAACTGGTCGTCCAGGCGCATCATCGCGTCCGAGACCTGCTCCAGCACCGCGTCGGTCGGCTCGCCCATGCCCTCGGGCACGACCATCGACGCAGCGAGCACGGGCAGCGGCACCGGGGCCCCGGCCGCCCCGCCCTCGGTGACCGTCAGCAGGTAGAGGTTGGCGAGGACGCCGTCGAGGAAGTCCGCCTCGCGGCGCGGGTTCCAGTCCAGCTGGTCGAAGTCGATCTCGCCGCCCCGGTCCAGCGCGTCGACGAGGTCGTCCAGGTCGGGCACGGCGGCGTCGGCGAGCACGGTGTCCACCGCCGCCAGCCAGAGGTCGAGCACGTCGCCGGGGGTCCCGCTCGTCACCAGGGCCAGGTCCTCACCGGGCGCGGCGGTGCCGGACTGCTCCTCGGTGTCCGGCCCGGCGTCCTCCTCCGGCTCGGTCACGTCCACGAGGCCGCTGTCCACGGCCACCCGCCAGGCCTGGCTCGCGTAGGCCGTGGCGTCCGGGTCGGCGGCGTCGAGGCCGAGCGCCCGGACCGCTTCGGGAAGCTGGGCGGCGACGAGTTCGCCTCCGGTGTCCACGCGGGTGTCGGGTCCGGCCCAGCGGGCCAGCCGCACGGCGCGGGCGAACAGCGGGGCGACGAGGGCGTCGCGGGCCAGCTCCGCATCGGAGTGCAGCCGTACCGGCGGCAGCGAGGGGTGCAGCTCTGCGGACATGGGGCGGTTCTCCTCGCGGACGCGGTGGGACGGTCGGGCGGTGGTGGCCGGGAGCCGGTGGCACTGCGACGCGGCGGCGTCGTGGAGCCGGGTGCGCCCTGGAGCCGGAGCCCGGTGACGCCGCGGCGCCGCAAGGCCGGGGCACGCCGGCGCCGTGGACGCCGTGGTGACGGTCTTGCGGCGTCCAGCGTAGACGCATTTATGGCGCTTCCGCCGGGCCATCCTCTTTGGTTCATCCCACAGTCAGCATCCGTATCCCCTGGAGGCCTTGACAACTTTGCTGGACACACAGGAAATTGACGCGCGTAGACATAGGGCGGACCCCGAGGTTTCCGCAGATCACACCGATCGCGCACGCCACATGTCTGACTTGCACCACTTGGATCCTTTGCAGCACCTGAAGCACGTGAAGCACCTGCGCCACGTGCGGCACCGGCACCATCTCCGTTTCCCTCATCCACACACCGGAGTTCCTGACCATGCGCTCCTCGCATCCCCGTTCCGCCGCCGTCGCGGCCCTCGTCGCCTCTGCCCTGGCCACCGGCCTGCTCGTGGGTTCCGCCGACGCTGCCGAGGGCGCCGCGTCCGCCGATCCGGTACGCATCCACGACATCCAGGGCACCACCCGGATATCCCCGCTCAACGGCAAGCAGGTCGCCGACGTCGAGGGCATCGTCACGGGCGTGCGGACGTACGGCTCTCGCGGCTTCTGGATCCAGGACCCGGACGCCGACGACAACGAGGCCACCAGCGAGGGCGTGTTCGTCTTCACCGGCTCCGTCCCGACCGTCGCCGTCGGCGACGCCGTCAAGGTCTCCGGCACGGTCGGCGAGTACATCCCGGGCGGCGTCAGCTCCGGCAACCAGTCGGTGACCCAGATCTCCAAGCCGGCGGTCACCGTCGTCTCCTCGGGCAACGCGCTGCCCCAGGCCGCCGAGATCAACGAGTACACCGTCCCCGCCGCGTACGCCCCGGCCGGCGACCCGGCCGCCGACGGCAGCATCAACGGCCTGGCCCTGGACCCCTCGCGCTACGCGCTCGACTTCTACGAGTCGCTGGAGGGCATGAACGTCAGGATCGGCACCTCCCGCGTCGTCGGCGCCACCGACCCGTACTCCGAGCTGTGGGTCACGGTCAAGGGCTGGGAGAACGCCGCCAAGCGCGGTGGCACGGTCTACGGCTCCTACGAGTCCCAGAACACCGGCCGCCTCCAGATCCAGCAGCTCGCGCCCGTCGCACAGCAGCCCTTCCCGGTGGCCAACGTCGGCGACAAGCTGACGGGCACCACCGAAGGCCCGCTGGACTTCAACCAGTTCGGCGGCTACACCCTGGTGGCCCGTACCCTGGGCACCGTCAAGGCGGGCACCATCGCCCCCGAGAAGACCAAGCCGCAGGCCGCGAACGAGCTCGCGGTGGCCACGTACAACGTCGAGAACCTCGACCCGACCGACCCGCAGGAGAAGTTCGACGCGCTCGCGAAGGCCGTCGTCGAGAACCTCGCCTCCCCCGACATCCTCGCCCTGGAGGAGATCCAGGACGACAACGGCGCCAAGAACGACGGCACCGTCTCGGCCGGGCAGACCCTGGCGAAGTTCACGGCGGCCGTCTCCGCCGCGGGCGGCCCCGCCTACCAGTGGCGGACCGTCGACCCGGAGGACAAGAAGGACGGCGGCGAGCCCGGCGGCAACATCCGCCAGGTGTTCCTCTTCAACCCGGCGCGGGTCACCTTCACCGAGCGCGCCCCCGGCGACGCGGTGACGGCGACCGGCGTCGTCAAGGAGAACGGCAAGGCCGCCCTGACGCACTCCCCCGGCCGGATCGACCCCGCCAACCCGGCGTGGGCGGACAGCCGCAAGCCGCTGGCGGGCGAGTTCGTCTTCCGCGGCAAGAAGGTCTTCGTGATCGCCAACCACTTCGGCTCCAAGGGCGGCGACGAGGGCCTGACCTCGCACCACCAGCCGCCGGTGCGCAAGTCGGAGGAGAAGCGGCTGCTCCAGGCGCAGTCCGTGAACGGCTTCGTCAAGGAGATCCTGGCGGCGGAGAAGAACGCGAACGTCCTCGTCCTCGGTGACATCAACGACTTCGAGTTCTCCGCGACCACCGACGCGCTGGCGGACGGCGGGGCCCTGTACCCGGCGATCAAGTCGCTGCCGAAGTCGGAGCGGTACTCGTACGTCTTCCAGGGCAACGCCCAGGTGCTGGACCAGATCCTGACCAGCCCGGCGATCAAGCAGTTCACGTACGACAGCGTCCACATCAACGCGGAGTTCGCGGCCCAGAACAGCGACCACGACCCGCAGGTGCTGCGCTTCCGCCCGTAGCCCCCGGACCGCAGGGGGTCCGGCCGCCGTCCCGGCCGGGCCCTCTGCCACACTCGTGGCCATGATCTTCCGTACCGCCACGCGGGCGGACCTGCCCGCCGTGCTCGCCCTGCTGGCCGACGAGGACCGGGTCGTGGACCCGGCCTCGACGGTGGTGGCCGAGGCGCACGAGCGGGCCTTCGCCGCGATCGGGGCGGACGCCCGCAACGAACTGCTGGTCCTGACGGACGACGCGGGCACGACGGTCCTGGGCTGCCTCCAGCTGACGTACGTACCGGGTCTGGGGCAGGACGGCCAGGACCGGGCGCTGGTGGAGGCGGTACGGATCCGCGCGGACCGGCGGGGCGGCGGCCTGGGCGCGGAGCTGATGCGGCTCGCCGTCGAACGGGCCCGCGAGCGCGGCTGCGGCCTGGTCCAGCTGACCAGCAACAAGCGGCGCACGGCCGCACACCGCTTCTACGAACGGCTGGGCTTCGCGCGCAGCCACGAGGGCTTCAAGCTCCGTCTGGGGCGGTGACCCGCGGCTGCCGGGCGAGGTCGGGACCTTCGGCCCTGGCGTGAGGCTCACCACATCCGTCCGCCGTATCGCCCGGTTGTGGTGTTGAGTGTCTCCACGCCCGATCTTGCCCGGCTTGTACCGCCGCACTCCCCGGAGGACCGCGTGTTCCCCTCCATCTCGCTCGCCCAGGAAATCGGCCTCGCCGTCCTGCTGGTCGCCGTCCTCGTCTGGGTCGTCGGCCTCGGCCACATGCTGTGGGACAGCCGCTTCCACCACCCGCAGCCGGTCGCCTTCGAGGGCCTTTCGGTGATCCCCGCGCAGCGCGGCGCCGCGGCCCACCCGATGGAGTCCGTGGAGCTGACCGAGGCGGAGCAGCAGGCCTTCGCCGAGGTCATCCGGGGCCTGCCGCAGCGCTGATGCGCGCCGGGACGGCGTACGCCGACCCGTGTACGCCGAGCGCCCTCCCGCCCCGACGGGGGCGGGAGGGCGCTCGGGCAGCCGGACCTCGGCGATCAGGCCGCGGAGATCAGTTGTGGCTGTGGAGGACCTCGTTCAGGCCGCCCCAGACCGCGTTGTTCGGGCGGGCCTCGACGGCGCCGGTGACCGAGTTGCGGCGGAAGAGGATGTTGCTGGCGCCCGAGAGCTCCAGGGCCTTGACGATCTGGCCGTCCGGCAGGGTGACGCGGGTGCCCGCGGTCACGTACAGGCCGGCCTCGACGATGCACTCGTCGCCCAGCGCGATGCCGACGCCCGCCTCGGCGCCGACCAGGCAGCGCTCGCCGATCGAGATGATCTGCTTGCCGCCGCCCGACAGGGTGCCCATGGTGGAGGCGCCGCCGCCGATGTCGGAGCCGTCGCCGACCACGACGCCCGCGGAGATGCGGCCCTCGACCATGGAGGTGCCGAGGGTGCCGGCGTTGAAGTTGACGAAGCCCTCGTGCATGACGGTGGTGCCCTCGGCGAGGTGCGCGCCGAGGCGGACGCGGTCCGCGTCGGCGATGCGCACGCCCTTGGGGGCGACGTAGTCGGTCATGCGGGGGAACTTGTCGATCGAGGTGACCTGGAGGTGCAGGCCCTCGGCGCGGGCGTTGAGCCGGACCGTCTCGACCTGGTCGACGGCGACCGGGCCCAGCGAGGTCCAGGCGACATTGGTCAGCAGGCCGAAGACGCCGTCCAGGTTCTGGCCGTGCGGCTTGACCAGGCGGTGGCTGAGCAGGTGCAGGCGCAGGTACGCGTCGTGGGCGTCCAGCGGCTTGTCCTCCAGGGAGGAGATCACCGTGCGGACGGCTACGACCTCGACGCCGCGCACCGCGTCCGAGCGGATCGCCTTCGGCGCGGTGGCGCCCAGCTGCTCCACGGCCTGCTCGGCGGTGAGGCGCTCGGTGCCGGCCGGGCCGGGCTCGGCGACCAGCTCGGGGGCGGGGAACCAGGTGTCGAGGACGGTGCCGTCGGCGGTGATGGTGGCAAGTCCGGCGGCGACGGCGCCGGTGGTACGCGTAGCAGTCATGCCTGAAACCTAACCGGCGACGGGCCGCGGTCGCGAACCGGTCTCATGTGCCGGTCGCACCGCGTGTCGCACTGCCTGCCGCACCGCCCGCCACGCCCGGAGCCGGTCCGGGCGGCCCGCCCCGGACCGCACCACCCGCAGCCCCGTCCCGGGCCACTGCCTCCACCGCTCCCGCCCGCGCGATCGCCCCGTCCCGGGCCACTGCCCCCACCGCTCCCGCCCGCGCCGTCGCCCCGTCCCGCTCCGGCGCCCCCGCCCCGGCCGGCCGGATCCGGGACGCCCACAGGACCGCCCCGCCCGCCCCCGCCGCCAGCGCGGCGCACAGCGGCCACAGCAGCCCGGGCGCCGCCGAGTACAGGGCTCCGCCCAGCGGCGGGCCGAGGACGACGCCGCTGACGGAGACCCCCGCGTACAGGCTCTGGAAGCGCCCGACGGCGTGCTCGGGCGCCTGGTCGGCGACGTACGCGGTGGCGGTGGTCTTGTAGAGGATCTCCCCGAGGCTCAGCAGCACCATCATCAGGACGGCCCCCGCGAGCCCCGCCCCGAGCAGCAGCGCCGCGTACCCGGCGCCGACCAGCACCAGCCCGGTGCCGATCACCGGCAGCGCGGGCCGGTTGCGCAGGGCCACGGCGGCGGGCAGCTCCAGCAGCAGGATGACCCCTCCGTTGAGGGCGATGACGAAGCCGAAGAACCGCGCGTCCAGGCCCTGGTCGGCGAGGAAGACCGGGAAGGTCACGTACTGCTGGCGGTAGACGAGGTCAGTGACCAGGATCGCGCCGAGCAGGACCACGACGGCGGGCCGGGCGCGCAGTGCGCGCAGGACTCCGCCCCCTCCGCCGCCCAGACCCCCGTCCGGGGCGGCGGAGGGCGTGCGGGACGCGCCGCGGGCCGGGACGACCCGCGCGGTCCACAGGGCGAAGAAGAGGGTGCCGAGGCCGTCGCCGACGAAGAGCCAGTCGTACGAGGCCCCGGTCGCGACCAGGGCTCCGATGGGCGGGCCGAGGGTGAAGCCGCCGTTGGAGACGCAGCGCACGACGGCGAACGCCTGGCGGCGGGCCCCTTCGGGGACGGTCACGGCGACCAGCGCGGCGTTGGCGGCGCGCACCACGCCGGAGGTGTACTGGGCCAGCGGCAGGGCCGCGTAGAGCAGTGCGGTGGGCAGGAGCGGGACGGCCGTCAGGGCGAGCCCGCCGAGGGCGGAAGCCGTGAGGAGCACCCGGCGGTGGCCGAAGCGGTCGCCGTACCAGCCGCCGGTGAAGTTGCCCGCGACCAGACCGACGCCGCCGATGCCGGTGACGAGGCCCGCCTCGAAGGTACCGAGGCCGCGCGGGCCGGTCAGGTAGAGGAAGACGAAGACGAACGTGAAGCTGACGACGGCATTGACGAACACCCCCGCAGCCAGCAGCCACACAGTCCTCGGTACGTCCTTGAACCCCTGCAGCACACCCGTGCCCCCGCATCCGTAGTGAGTTCCTTTTGGGAACGGACTATGTCAGCATGACAGCCTGGGGTCAACGGACGAAGGAGTGCCATGGCCCAGCGCACACACCTCGGCGACGCCGACTGCTCCATCGCGCAGGCCCTCGACGTCGTGGGCGACTGGTGGACGCTCCTGATCGTCCGCGACGCGGCGCGCGGTCTGCACCGCTTCGACGAGCTCCAGCGCGAGCTGGGCGTGTCCAGGAAGGTGCTGGCCGAGCGGCTGAGGCTGCTGGTCGAGGCCGGGGTGCTGACGCGCGAGCCGTACCAGGAACGCCCGGTGCGGCACGAGTACCGGCTCACCCCGCGCGGGCGGGCGCTGCTGCCGGTCCTGGTGGCCCTCCAGGACTGGGGAGACACCTGGGTCCTGGGAGATGGCGAGATGACGGCGACGACCGGCGAGGCCTCGCGGGAGGCGGAGCGGGTCCACGCGCTGCGCGGCACCCGGCTGCCGGAGCTGCTGCTGCCGGACCGGTTCGGCGAGCGGCGCGACCCGGTCGCGGACACGCCCTTCACCGTCCTGTACTGCTTCCCGGGCGCGTACGCCCGCGCCGGGTCGTACCCGCCCGGCTGGGCCGGGATCCCGGGCGCCAAGGGCTGCACGCTGGAGTCCTGCACCTACCGCGATCAGCTCGCCGCCTTCACCGCGGCGGGAGCCACGGTGCACGGTGTCTCGACCCAGCGGCCGGACGAGCAGCGGGAGTTCGCGGAGCAGGAGCGGCTGCGCTTCCCGCTCCTGTCGGACGCGGACCTGGCCCTGACCGCGGCGCTGCGGCTGCCCACCTTCCGGGCCGCCGGGGTGAGCCGGATCAAGCGCCTGACGCTGGTCCTGGACCGCGACCGCACGGTCCGCGAGGTGATCTACCCGATCGGGGACATCGAGGCGAGCGTGGCCACGGCCCTCGCGGCCGTCGGCACGGCCGCCGCACCCCGGGCCGCCTCGACGCCGCAGCCCGCTGCGCCCCGGGCCTCGGCGCCGCAGTCCTCCACACCGTGAGCCGCCGCGGCCCGAAACCTCGGCGCCGCAGGCCGTCACGCAGGCCGCCGCACCGCAGGCCGCCGCGCTCCGACGGGAAGAGGGCCGCGACGCCGGCCGGGCGCGCCCGCAGGAAGCGCCCTGCCGGGGCCGGTCAGGCGGGCCCCAGCACCCGGCCCAGGATCTCGCAGGCGTACGCCTCGTCGTACTCCGTGCCCGTCAGCAGGACCTGGAGGCCGATCCCGTCCATCACCGCGACCAGGGCCCGGGCCGTCACCGGGTCCGTCCGCGGGGCCAGGGCCGCCGCCACCGACTCGCACCACTGGGCCGCCACCGGCCGCAGCGCGGGGCGGCGCAGTGCGGCGAGGTACAGCTCGTACTCCAGCTCCATGCGGCCGCGGTCCGCGGCGAAGCACTCCCCCAGCGTGCGTGCCAGCGCCCGCGCCAGGTCCGCCTGCGGATCGGCCAGGGCCGGCGAGGCGGCCACCGCCTCCGCGAAGGCCTGGTCGGCCTGGTGCAGCGCCGCCACGAGCAGGTCGTCGAGCGTCTTGAAGTGGTAGGTGGTCGACCCGAGCGGTACGCCGGCCTCCGCGGCCGCGCTGCGGTGGCTCAGCCCCGCGATGCCCTGCGCGCCCACCACCCGGACCGCGGCGTCGATGATCCGCTGCCGCCGCTCGGGGTCGTACCGGCGGCGCGGTCCCGGGGCCATCAGTGCGCCCCTCCCAGGTTCAGCAGGACCACCCCGCCGATGACCAGCGCGATCCCGGCGATCTTCGCGGCCGTGGCCGCCTCCCCGAGGAAGACCATGCCGATGGCGGCGATCGCGGCCGTACCGACACCGGCCCAGATCGCGTACGCCGTGCCGACCGACATCGTCTTCAGCGTCTGCGCGAGCAGGGTGAAGGCGATGGCGTAGCCGAGCAGGGTGCCGAGCGAGGGCCACAGCTTCGTGAAGCCGTCGCTGTACTTCATGGCGGTGGTGCCGGCGACCTCGGCCGCAATGGCCGCGGCGAGCAGTGCGTAGGGCATGTGTACAAGGGTACACATCGTTGCGTACACCTGTACACATCGAAGCCTGTTCCTGCTGTTCGCCCGGGCGCCGACCACCGCCCTGGCCGCGGCCCTGATCCGGCCGCCCGTCCCCGGCGGGCCCATGACCGTGCCGGGCCTGCTGCGCACCGCCGTGCCGCACGTCCCGGCGGTGCTCGGGGCCCAGCTGGCGGCCCTGCTCGCCCTGGCCGGCCCGGCTGCCGTCGCCCTCGCCCCGGTCGCGCTGCGGCGGGGCGTGCCCTTCGCCCTGGCCCCCACGATCGCGGGGTACGAGGGGACCGGCCCGGCGGCGGCGCTGCGCCGCTCCGCCCGCCTGGTGCGCGGCGCCTGGTGGCGGACCCTGGGCGTCACCGGCGGCGCCTGGGCCCTCGCGGCGGCTGCCGCGTACGCCGCGGGGGCCCGGCTCGGAGCGCCCGGCGCGCGGCTCGCGCCCGCGCTGCCGCTGACCTTCCCGCAGCCGCACGTCAGCGGAGGGTGAACCAGGCCGCCCGGGACTTCCTCCACTCGGGGCGGGCGAGGTCCTTGGCCTCCTGGCCGTCGCCGTACAGGTCGGCGGCTCCGCTGTCGGTGATCAGCTGGACGCGAGCGCCGGGGCGCCGCAGGTCGGGCACGTCCACCACGGCCTCCCAGCCGCCCGGGTCGGCGGTGGGCAGGTCCATCCGCTTCTTCGGGGCGTGGCCGGGGATCCCGTCCCACTGGTAGAGGGCGTACGGGTCGGAGTCGTCGGCGGCGGCGAAGGGGCCGGCCAGGATCAGGTACTGGCCGGCGGCGTTCTTGCGGATGTCGCGGACGGCGAGGCCGCCCAGGTCCATCTCGATCGGCTCGCCGAACTCGGCCCGGGCGCCCTGCGCGAGGACCCGGTCCACGTTGACGACCGGCACGACCAGGGCCCTCCCCCCGGGCACCGCCGGTGCCAGCGGGGCACGGAAGCCCAGGTAGGCGGTGGACGCGGAGCCCGGCGCGAACTCCATCGCCTCCACGTCGAACCCGTCGATCTGCTTCGGTGTCTGCCCGGCCGCGGTCCCGGCCGCGAAGCCGTAGCGGTTTCCGTGCGCCGCGTCCCCGGCGGTCAGGTCCTCGCGCAGCCCCTTGCAGGCACGGCCGAAGACGACCTCGGTGGCTGCCCCGGAGCCGGTGATCCGCGTGGTGAAGACGGTGTTCCGCTCTGCCTCGCCCTTGCCGTCCTTGTTGTTGCCCAGTGACCCCGCCCAGTAGACCGTGTCGCCCACCCGGGCCGCGGCCTCGATGCCGGCCTCCTTCTTCCGACCCAGGGCGGCGCCCAGGTCCCAGGTCTTCACCGGGCCGCCGGAGCGGGAACGGTCGTACAGGCGCAGCACGTTGGACTCGTCGCCGGCCACCAGCACGTGGTCCCGTCCCACGTCCACCGCGGCGGAGGCGTCCGAGGAGCCCGTGAGGTAGCGGGTGGCCGCCGCGCCGCCGACCCGCGCCGAGGCGGCGTAGGAGAGGGTGGCCCTGGCCGTCCTGCCGCCGCGCCCGGTCACCTCGAGGGTCAGGTCGGTGAAGCCCTGGGTGCGGGGCCGCACCGTCAGGGCGCGGTCGCCGGAGCGGGTGCGTTCCTGGCGTACGTCGCCCGCGCCCGCCACGGCGGGGTTGCTGGAGGACACCACCCGCAGCCGCAGGAAACCGGCCGGCACGCCTGCCTGCTCGACATCCACCGTCACGGCGGGGTCGCCGTACGCGCCCACCGCGCCGCTGAGGTGCGTGGCCGAGAGCGAGATCACCGGGTCGGCGTACCCGGCGGCCTGCGCGGGCACCGCCATCCCGGCGAGGAGCAGGGCCGCGGCCCCTGCTGCTCCCGCGGCGCCCAGACGGCGAACCGGTGAAAGGCGAACGGTCGTGGATGAACCCCTCGGGTGCTGCGTCACGGCGTGACGGCCCTCGAGAGGATTCGGCCGCCGTGACCGACTCCCGGTGCACGGCACCCGTCCGCCCGGAGAACGGCCGCTCGGAGAACGGCCGCTCGGAGAACGGCAGCGCGGAGAACGGCGGCCCGGGGAACGGGTGGCCCGGCCCGCCCGGAAACAGGGAGGGCCCCCGGCACGACCGTGCCGGGGGCCCTCACGCGCATGCGCCGATCAGACGTTGAAGCCGAGCGCGCGCAGCTGCTCACGGCCGTCGTCCGTGATCTTGTCCGGGCCCCACGGGGGCATCCAGACCCAGTTGATGCGGAGTTCGTTGACGATGCCGTCCGTCGCCGACTTCGCCTGGTCCTCGATGACGTCCGTCAGCGGGCAGGCCGCCGAGGTCAGCGTCATGTCGAGGGTGGCGATGTTCGCGTCGTCGATGTGGATGCCGTAGATCAGGCCCAGGTTGACGACGTCGATGCCCAGCTCCGGGTCGACCACGTCGTAGAGGGCCTCGCGGACCTCTTCCTCGGTGGCCGGCTTGATCGACGCCTCGGGCGTCGCGTTCTCGGTCATGCCGTCTTCCTCTCCGCGTCGCCCAGTGCCTGGGCCGTCGCGTCCTTCCACGCCATCCAGCTCAGCAGAGCACACTTCACTCGCGCGGGATACTTGGAGACGCCGGCGAACGCGATCGCGTCCTCCAGCACCTCCTCCATCGCCTCGTCGGGCTCGACCTTGCCCTTGGACTGCATCAGCTCCAGGAAAACGCCCTGGATCTTCTGCGCCTCGGCGAGTTCCTTGCCCACGAGCAGTTCGTTCAGCACGGACGCGCTGGCCTGGCTGATGGAGCAGCCCTGGCCCTCGTACGAGACGTCGGTCAGCGTCTCGCCGTCGTACTTCACGCGCAGCGTGATCTCGTCACCGCACGTCGGGTTGACGTGGTGCACCTCGGCGTCGCCGTCGCGCAGGCCACGCCCGTGCGGGTGCTTGTAGTGGTCCAGGATCAATTCCTGGTACATCGAATCCAGTTTCACTGCTTCGTCGCCCTCGCCGTCAGCCGAAGAAGTTCCGTACGTGCTCCAGCCCGTCGACCAGCGCATCGACTTCGGCCGGAGTGGAGTACAGATAGAAAGACGCTCGCGTGGTCGCCGGAATTCCGTACCGCAGGCAGACCGGGCGCGCGCAATGGTGACCCACGCGGACGGCGATGCCCTGTTCGTCCAGCACCTGCCCCACATCGTGCGGGTGGATGTCCCCGAGGACGAAGGAGATCGCGGCTCCGCGGTCCTCGGCCGTGGTGGGGCCGATGATCCGCAGGTCGGTCACCTCGGCGAGGCGCTTGACCGCGTACTCCGTGAGCGCGTGCTCGTGCGCGGCGATCTTGTCCATGCCGATCGCGGACAGGTAGTCCACGGCCGCGCCGAGGCCGACGGCCTGGGCGATCGGGGGGGTACCCGCCTCGAACTTGTGGGGTGCCGGGGCGTAGGTCGAGGCGTGCATCGACACGGTCTCGATCATCTCGCCGCCGCCGAGGAACGGAGGCAGGTCCTCCAGCAGCTCCTGGCGGCCCCACAGGACGCCGATGCCGGTCGGGCCGCACATCTTGTGGCCGGTGAAGGCCACGAAGTCGGCGCCGAGGGCCTGGACGTCCAGCGGCATGTGCGGAGCGGCCTGGGAGGCGTCGATCAGCACCAGCGCGCCGACGTCCTGGGCGCGCCGGACGATCGCCTCGACGGGGTTGACCGTGCCCATGATGTTGGAGACCAGCGTGAAGGAGACGATCTTCGTCTTCTCCGTGATGACCTCTTCGATGTTGGACAGGTCGAGGCGGCCGTCGTCGGTGAGGCCGAACCACTTCAGCTTCGCGCCCGTGCGCTGCGAGAGCAGCTGCCACGGCACGATGTTGGAGTGGTGCTCCATCTCCGTGATGGCGATCTCGGTCTCGCGGTCGACCCGGTACGGCTCGTCCGCCCAGCCGAGCATGTTCGCGACCAGGTTGAGCGACTCCGAGGCGTTCTTCGTGAAGATGACCTCGTCGCGGCTCGGCGCGTTGATGAACGCGGCGACCTTGTCACGAGCGCCCTCGTACAGCGCCGTGGCCTCCTCGGCGAGCACGTGTACGCCGCGGTGCACGTTGGCGTTGTGCTGCTCGTAGTACTCGTTCAGCGCGTCGAGCACCTGGCGCGGCTTCTGCGAGGTCGCCGCATTGTCCAGGTAGACGATCTTCTTCCCGTCGTGGACCACACGATCCAGCAGGGGGAAGTCCTTGCGGATCGCCTCGGTGTCGAGGAGGCCAGGCAGCTGTGTCACGCGGTCGCGCCACCCTTCACGTACTTGTCGTAACCCTCGGCCTCCAGCTGGTCGGCGAGCTCGGCGCCGCCGGACTCGGCGATGCGGCCGTTCGCGAACACGTGCACGAAGTCGGGCTTGATGTAGCGCAGGATGCGCGTGTAGTGGGTGATCAGCAGGGTGCCGACCTCGCCGCCCTCGCGGACCCGGTTGACGCCCTCGGAGACGACGCGCAGGGCGTCGACGTCCAGGCCGGAGTCGGTCTCGTCGAGGATCGCGATCTTCGGCTTGAGGAGCTCCAGCTGGAGGATCTCGTGGCGCTTCTTCTCACCGCCGGAGAAGCCCTCGTTGACGTTGCGCTCGGCGAAGGCCGGGTCCATCTGGAGCTGCTCCATGGCGGCCTTGACCTCCTTCACCCAGGTGCGCAGCTTGGGCGCCTCGCCGCGGATCGCGGTGGCCGAGGTGCGCAGGAAGTTGGAGACCGAGACGCCGGGGACCTCGACCGGGTACTGCATGGCGAGGAAGACGCCGGCGCGGGCGCGCTCGTCGACGGACATCTCGAGGACGTCCTCGCCGTCGAGGGTCACGGTGCCACCGGTGATGGTGTACTTCGGGTGACCGGCCAGCGAGTACGCGAGGGTGGACTTGCCGGAGCCGTTGGGGCCCATGATGGCGTGCGTCTCACCCTGCTTGACCGTGAGGTCGACACCCTTGAGGATCTCGCGGGCGCCGTTCTCGGCCTCGACGGAGACGTGCAGGTCGTGGATTTCAAGCGTTGCCATGGATACCTCAGGACTCCTGGGTGAGGGAGACGAGCACGTCGTCCCCTTCGATCTTTACGGGGTATACGGGTACGGGGCGCGTCGCGGGCAGACCCGAGGGCTTGCCGGTGCGCAGGTCGAAGGCCGACCCGTGCAGCCAGCACTCGATCATGCAGTCCTCGACCTCGCCCTCCGAGAGCGAGACGTTCGCGTGCGAGCAGATGTCGTTGATCGCGAACACCTCGCCCTCGGTGGAGACGATGGACACCGGCGTGCCGTCGAGCTCGACCCGCTTGGGGGTGTCCGCCTCCAGCTCGCTCAGCGCACAGGCCTTGACGTAATTCATCAGACGGAACCCTGGAGCTCGGTCTCGATCTTGGTGAGGAGGCGCTCCTCGATGTCGTCGACACCGATCTGCTGGACGAGCTCGGCGAAGAAGCCGCGCACGACCAGACGGCGGGCCTCGTCGGCCGGGATGCCGCGGGCCTGGAGGTAGAAGAGCTGCTCGTCGTCGAAGCGGCCGGTGGCGGAGGCGTGGCCGGCGCCGACGATCTCGCCGGTCTCGATCTCCAGGTTCGGCACCGAGTCGACCCGCGCGCCGTCCGTGAGGACGAGGTTGCGGTTCATCTCGTAGGTGTCGGTGCCCTCGGCGGTCTTCTCGATGAGCACGTCACCGATCCACACCGCGTGGGCGTCCTGGCCCTGCAGCGCACCCTTGTAGACCACGTGCGACTTGCAGTGCGGGGCGCTGTGGTCGACCAGGAGGCGGTGCTCCTGGTGCTGGCCGGCGTCCGTGAAGTACAGGCCGAAGAGCTCCGCCTCGCCGCCGGGACCCGCGTAGGTCACGCGCGGGTGGAGGCGTACCAGGTCGCCGCCGAAGGTGACCACGATGGACTTGAAGCTCGCGTCGCGGCCGACCAGCACGTTGTGCTGGGAGACGTGCACCGCGGTGTCGTCCCAGTCCTGCACGGAGACCACGGTGAGCTTGGCGCCGTCGCCGACCAGGAAGTCGACGTTGGCGGCGCGCACGCCGTCACCGGTGTGGTCGATGACGACGACCGCCTCGGCGAAGGCCTGCACGTCGAAGACCGTGTGGCCGAAGGTGGTGCCTCCCT
The DNA here is from genome assembly GCF_042716875.1 of Streptomyces sp. NPDC058646. NCBI lineage: Bacteria > Bacillati > Actinomycetota > Actinomycetes > Kitasatosporales > Streptomycetaceae > Streptomyces > Streptomyces sp. NPDC058646. Next base: position 79,535 of record NZ_JBHXRK010000004.1, read on the forward strand.
CGCCGTGCAGCGAGACGCGCACCGGCTCGGTCAGGACCTGCTCCTTGGGCACGGTGACGACCGTGGCCTTGGCGAAGGACGAGAACGCCTGGGCGGCGATCCGGTCCACCGGCGTGCCGGCCTTGCCGATGCGCGCGTCGCCGCGCTCCACCGACTCGACCGTGACGCCCTCGGGCGCGTCGATCTGGGCCTTCATGGTGCCGTTGGCGACCGCGGTGCCGTCGTGCAGGCCCTTGAGGCGGGCGAGCGGGGTGAACCGCCACTCCTCCTCGCGGCCGTGCGGGACGGGGAAGTCCGCCACGTCGAAGGACGGGGGCGCACTCATGCGGGTGGCGACGGTGGACTCGGCGGCCACCGCGATCGCGCCGGCGGTGGTCGAACCCACCGGAATGTTCTGAGCCTCTGCCATGGCTGTCGTCTTGCTCTCTTCCTGCGTCAAAAGAATGTGCTGCGGGATGCCGGGCGGTCGGGGCCGTACTAGCCGACCGAGCCCTCCATCTGCAGCTCGATCAGCCGGTTCAGCTCCAGCGCGTACTCCATCGGCAGCTCGCGCGCGATCGGCTCGACGAAGCCGCGCACGATCATGGCCATGGCCTCGAACTCGGTCATGCCGCGGCTCATCAGGTAGAAGAGCTGGTCGTCGGAGACCTTGGAGACGGTCGCCTCGTGGCCCATGGACACGTCGTCCTCGCGGACGTCCACGTAGGGGTACGTGTCCGAGCGGGAGATGGTGTCGACCAGGAGCGCGTCGCACAGCACGTTGGACTTCGAGCCGTGCGCACCCTCGCCGATCTCGACCAGACCCCGGTAGGAGGTGCGGCCGCCGCCTCGCGCCACCGACTTGGAGACGATGTTCGAGGAGGTGTACGGCGCCATGTGGACCATCTTGGAGCCGGCGTCCTGGTGCTGGCCCTCGCCCGCGAAGGCGATGGACAGGGTCTCGCCCTTGGCGTGCTCGCCCATCAGGTAGACGGCCGGGTACTTCATGGTGACCTTGGAACCGATGTTGCCGTCGATCCACTCCATGGTCGCGCCCTCGTACGCCACGGCGCGCTTGGTGACCAGGTTGTAGACGTTGTTCGACCAGTTCTGGATGGTCGTGTAGCGGCAGCGGCCGCCCTTCTTCACGATGATCTCGACCACGGCGCTGTGCAGCGAGTCCGAGGAGTAGATCGGGGCGGTGCAGCCCTCGACGTAGTGGACGTAGGCGTCCTCGTCGACGATGATCAGCGTCCGCTCGAACTGGCCCATGTTCTCCGTGTTGATACGGAAGTAGGCCTGGAGCGGGATGTCGACCTTGACGCCCTTGGGGACGTAGATGAACGATCCGCCGGACCACACCGCGGTGTTCAGCGACGCGAACTTGTTGTCGCCGACCGGGATGACCGTGCCGAAGTACTCCTGGAAGAGCTCCGGGTGCTCCTTCAGCGCGGTGTCCGTGTCGAGGAAGATGACGCCCTGCTCCTCCAGGTCCTCACGGATCTGGTGGTAGACGACCTCGGACTCGTACTGGGCCGCGACACCGGCGACGAGGCGCTGCTTCTCCGCCTCGGGGATGCCGAGCTTGTCGTACGTGTTCTTGATGTCCTCGGGCAGGTCCTCCCAGGAAGCGGCCTGCTTCTCGGTGGAGCGCACGAAGTACTTGATGTTGTCGAAGTCGATGCCCGAAAGGTCCGAGCCCCAGTTCGGCATGGGCTTCTTGCCGAACAGCTTGAGGCCCTTGAGACGGAGGTTCAGCATCCACTCCGGCTCGGACTTCTTCGCCGAGATGTCGCGGACGACCTCCTCGGACAGACCCCGCTTGGCAGCCGCGCCGGCCGCGTCGGAGTCGGCCCAGCCGTATTCGTAGGTGCCCAGGCCATCGAGCTCAGGGTGAGCAGTCTCCGTGGTCATGCGGGGTTCCTCCCGGCCGTACTTGCAGATACTGATGTGTCGGTCTGTGCGGCGCTTCGCGGAATGAACGTCGTGCACACCCCGTCGCCGTGGGCGATCGTGGCGAGGCGCTGCACATGCGTCCCGAGCAGGCGGCCGAAGACCTCGGTCTCCGCCTCGCAGAGCTGCGGGAACTGCTCGGCCACATGGGCGACCGGGCAGTGGTGCTGACAGAGCTGTTCACCGCTGTGCGGACCGGGAGCGCTCTTCGCCGTAGCAGCGTACCCGTCCGCGGTCAATGCCCTGGCGAGGGCCTCCGTACGCCGCTCCGGAGCAGCCGCCTCGACGGCTTCCCGGTAGCCCTCCGCCTGCGCTTCCATCCGCGCCCGGGCGAAGGCGGCGACGGCCGCCTCTCCCTGCGCACCGCCGCCCACGGACTGCGCGATCCAGCGCAGGGCGTCCGCGGCGAGCGTGTCGTAGGACTGGTCGAAGGCGTCGCGACCGCAGTCGGTGAGCGCGAAGACCTTGGCGGGCCGCCCCCGGGTGCGCGCTCCGTACACGCGCTGCTCACGGGATGCGACCACGTCGTCGGCGGCGAGCGTGTCGAGGTGGCGGCGGACGGCGGCCTGGGTGAGGCCGAGACGCGCGGCGAGGTCGGCGACGGTGGACGGACCGTGGTCCAGGATCGACCGCGCGACCCGGTTGCGGGTTGACCGCTCCCCGGTCGCGAGTTCCCCCTGGGGGGCCTCGGTCTGCCGTTCGCCGTTTTTCACAACGCCATTGTTGCGTAATTGGTCGAGCCCGGACAAGCCGTGATGGAGGCCACTCCTGGTGGCCTCCATCACTAAGGGTCACCTAATTTGTCTACGCAGAGTTATCCGGAGTTATGCGGAGGGGGATGCTCCGAATTCCCCGTGAGCCCCTCCGGTGAACCCTTGCAAGGCTCCCACCAGCAGATTTCCGCCCATGACGCGCCCCGGCCCCGGTCAAGATCAGATTCCGGGGAAGGTCACCGAAACCCGCTGAGCCGTTCGGGACCGCCAGGCCGAAAAAAGCCGGGTTCGCGACGCAGTGTTCGAATCCGACCGCCACGATCACCGCATCGCAGCCGGAGCACGGAGATCTTGGCCGCCACCGCTCCCGGGTGAAACATCCCTGTCGCGAGCGGGGCGGACGAGCATGTGGCACAGGACCGCGCGCCGGCCGGACACCACGAGAGGTCATGGATGAACGGGCCCGCAGCCCTTACGACCCCGGGACCCCGGCCCCTCCCCGGCTCCGTAGACTGGGCCCCCATGAGCAACGACCCCGCCGTGGAGATCCGCGGACTGGTGAAGCGGTACGGACCCAGAACCGCGGTGGACGGCCTGGACCTCACCGTCCCCGGCGCCTCCGTCACCGCGGTCCTCGGTCCCAACGGCGCGGGCAAGACCACCACGGTCGAGACCTGCGAGGGCTACCGCCGCCCCGACGCCGGGACCGTCCGCGTCCTCGGCCTCGACCCCGTCGCCCAGGCCGCCGCCCTGCGGCCCCGGATCGGCGTGATGCTCCAGTCCGGAGGCGTCTACTCCGGAGCCCGGGCCGTCGAGATGCTGCGCCACATGGCCAAGCTGTACGCCGACCCGCTGGACGTGGACACCCTGGTGGAGCGCCTCGGCCTCGGCAGCTGCGGCCGCACCTCCTACCGCAGGCTCTCCGGCGGCCAGCAGCAGCGCCTCGCCCTCGCCATGGCCGTGGTCGGCCGCCCCGAGCTGGTCTTCCTGGACGAGCCCACCGCGGGCCTCGACCCGCAGGCCCGCCGGGCGACCTGGGACCTCGTACGCGAACTGCGCGCCGACGGGGTCACCGTCGTGCTCACCACCCACCACATGGACGAGGCCGAGCAGCTCGCCGACGAGGTCGCCATCGTGGACGCCGGCCGCGTCATCGCCCACGGCAGTCCCGAGCAGCTGTGCCGCGGCGGCGCCGAGAACACCCTGAGGTTCACCGGCCGCCCCTCCCTCGACCTGGCCTCGCTGCTCAAGGCGCTGCCCGACGGCACCCAGGCCGCCGAACTGCTGCCCGGCTCGTACCGGGTCACCGGCGACGTCCATCCCCAGTTGCTCGCCACCGTCGCCTCCTGGTGCGCACAGCACGGCGTGATGCCGGACAGCCTCTCGGTGGAGCGGCACACCCTCGAAGACGTCTTCCTGGAGCTCACGGGCAAGGAGCTGCGCGCATGAGCGCCGGTACGTTCACCCCCCGCCCGGGCGCCGCCCCGGTGTCCCGCATGATCCTCGCGCAGGCGGCACTGGAGACCCGGATGCTGCTGCGCAACGGGGAGCAGCTGCTGCTGACCGTGATCATTCCGGCGCTGCTGCTGACCCTCTTCTCCACCGTCGACATCCTCGACACCGGCGAGGGCAGGTCCGTGGACTTCCTCGCGCCCGGCGTCCTGGCGCTCGCCGTGATGTCCACCGCCTTCACCGGGCAGGCCATCGCCACCGGCTTCGACCGTCGTTACGGGGTCCTCAAGCGGCTCGGGGCCTCCCCGCTGCCCCGCTGGGCGCTGATGGCCGCCAAGACCCTGTCGGTACTGGTCACCGAGGTGCTCCAGATCGCCCTGCTGACGGTGATCGCCTTCGGACTGGGCTGGTCCCCGCAGGGGAACCCGCTGTCGGTGGCCGTGCTGCTCCTGCTGGGTACGGCGGCCTTCTCCGGGCTCGGGCTGCTGATGGCGGGCACCCTCAAGGCCGAGGTGACCCTGGCCGCCGCCAACCTGGTCTTCCTGCTGCTGCTGGTCGGCGGCGGGGTGATCGTGCCCCTGGAGAAGTTCCCGGACGGGGTGCGGTCCCTGCTGGAGCTGCTGCCCATCTCGGCCCTGTCCGAGGGGCTGCGCGAGGTGCTCCGGAACGGGGCCGCGCTGCCGTGGGGGGACGCGGCCGTCCTGGCGGTCTGGGCCGTCCTGGGGCTGGGCGCCGCCGCGCGACTGTTCCGCTGGGAATGAAACCCTTCCGCTGAGGTCCGCCTTCCCGCGACGATGAACGCCGTCACCGTGAGGTGTGCGGACCACGACGCCGGGGGGCGGACATGGCGGAGCGAGAGGCAGTTCTTCGGCTGGACGACCGGTGGGCGCGGGTCCGCTCCGGAGCCGCGCAGGCGGAACCTCAGGAGCGCGAACGGCTGCTGGACGAGCTGATCGGCGCCCTGCGCGCCTGGCCGTCCGACCCCGAGTGCACCGCCCTGCTGGGTCTGCGGCTGGCGGACCGGGCCGCGCTGCGGTTCGCCGAGGGGGACCGCGCGACCGCCCTCGCCACCATCGAGGAGGCGCTGCGCAGCGCCGAGCGCGCCGCCCCCTGCTCCCCCGAGTACGCCCGCTGGTACGCCCGCGGGCTGATCAACCACGGGGTGTGGCTGGCCTGGCCGCTGAGCGACGGGGCCCGGCTGCCCCGGCACCCGCTGGGCCCGGCGGCCACGGACGGCCCGAGCGCGATGGAACGGGCCGCCGGCGAACGCGCCCGTGACCTGACCCGGGCCGCCGTCGAGGTGTGGGCGGGGCTGGACCCGTACGACGCGGTCAACCGGCGCGGCCTCGCCCAGGCCAAGGTGTTCCTCGGCGACCGGCTCGCGGAGCTCGGCTGTGCCGAGGACGCGGTGGCCTGGGCGGTGGACGCGGAGTCGGACTTCCGGCACCTGCTGCTCGCGGACCCCGGCGGGGAGGAGTCCGCGGAGACCGAGGCGGCCCTCGACCACATCGGCCGCCAGCTGGAACTGCGCCTGCGCTTCCTGGGCTTCGCATCCCTCGCCGGCCTGCGCTCCCGGGGTCTGCTGCCCGAGCGGCTGCTGCCGCAGGCGGTGGTGGCCGCCAGGATCCAGGGGGTGGCGGAGCCGGCGATCGCGGCCGGGCTGGGAGTCGGGGCCGAGCAGGTGCGCACGATGCTGGAGGTGACGCCGTGGCGTGCGGTCTGGCGCGTGGAGGTGCGCGGTCCTGACGGACTGTGGGACGTACCGGGGCCTTCCTGGCACAGCTCGGCAAACGTAAGGAACAGGACAGCCGATGACGTAGGAACCGCATTGGTACGGAGCTTCGCGGATGCGGCCGAGTGCCCCCGCGACGGCGCACCGTGGCGGGTCCGAGTGTGGTGGCACGAGGAAGGCGACCCCGCCGGTGCCCGGTTCCGCCGCACCATCGGCCCGGAGGCATCCGGCACCACCCCCTCGTGAAACTTTGCACAAGGCTCGGTTTACGATGGTCGCCGTGTTGAACCCCTTCGCATACCTCGCCACTCGCTGGACTCCGTCACCCCGGACCGTCCGGCGCGCCGCGCTCGCCGCGCTCCTCATGAGCGTGGCCATCGTCGTCACCGGCGGGGCGGTGCGGCTGACCGGATCCGGTCTCGGCTGCGACACCTGGCCCAAGTGCACCGACGACAGTCTGATCGCGACGCCGGCCCAGGGCTTCCACGGAGCCATCGAGTTCGGCAACCGGATGCTGACGTACGTGCTCTGCGCGGCCGTCGGCTGGGTCATCCTCGCGGCCCGTTCGGCCAAGCCCTGGCGCACCGTGCTGACCAGGCTCGGGTGGACCCAGTTCGTCATCGTCATGGCCAACGCCGTGCTCGGCGGCATCACCGTCATGACGGGCCTCAACCCGTACAGCGTGGCGGGGCACTTCCTGCTCGCCACGGCGCTGATCACCGTGACCACCGTCACCTGGCAGCGCACCGCCGAAGGCGACGCCGCACCCCGGCCCCGGGTGCCGGGGCCCGTGCGCAAGCTCTCCTGGGCGATGCTCGCGTCGACCTTCGTCCTCATCGCGGCGGGCACGGTAGTCACCGGATCCGGACCGCACGCGGGCGACAGCAGCGAGATCGAGCGCATGCCCTTCGACTGGGAGACCACCGCCCACCTGCACGCGATCGCCGCCTGGCTGGTGTGCGCGCTCGCCGTCGCCATGTGGCTGGTGCTGCGCGTCGTCGACGCCCCCGCCGACACCCGGGCCCGCGCCCGCGACCTGCTGATCGTGCTGCTCGCCCAGGGCGGCATCGGCTACGTGCAGTTCTTCACGGAGCTGCCGGAGGTCCTGGTCGGCGCCCACATGCTCGGCTCCTGCCTGGTGTGGATCGCGGCCCTGCGGCTCGCGCTCGGCCTGCGCGAGCGGCCGGCCGGCCGGGCGGACGTCCCGGCCCAGGACGATCCCCGGCTCGCGGCGGTCTGAGCGGCGGGGCTCACCCGCCCCCGTCCAGCCGGTAGACGCGGCGGGCGTTGCCCGCCGCGAGCATGGCCGCCACCCGGTCCGCGTCCCGCCAGGACCAGGCCCCGTCGGTGACCCAGCCGCCCAGCACCCTGCCGAGCGCCTCGCGGAAGACCAGGGCGCCCACCGCGTGCAGTTCGGGCAGCCGCCCGCCGCCGCTGGAGAACAGCAGCTTCCCGAACGGCGCCAGCTCCAGCAGTTCGGCGAGCACCGCCGCGGCCCCGGCCCCGGTCCGCCCGAGGGCCGCGCCCACGTCGGCGTGGACGTGGGGGAAGGCCGCCGCCAGCCGTGCCGCGTGCCGGTGGTGGGGGTGGCCCCCGAGCAGCACCACCTGGGTGCCGAGACCCGCGGTGGCCCGCAGGAAGTCCGCCAGCAGCGCCGGATCGGCCCCGTCGGGCCGTGCCCCGGGCTCCTCGGGGCCCGCGTGCAGCTGGAGCGGCAGCCCGGAGGCCACCGCGCTCCACAGCAGGTGCCGCAGGAGTACGGGGTCCCGCAGGGTTCCGCCCCGGGGCCTGCGGGCCAGCCACCGCCCGGCCGCCGCGCGCACCTCGCCGGGACCGGGCGGTCCGGGCGCGCAGGCGAGGGTGGCGGCGTACCCCGGGCTGGTGCCGCAGGTGAATGCCGCGGCCGCGGAGGCGGCGTCGTGGACCGCGCCGGAGAGGTTGGCGAGGAAGGCGGCCACGGTCCCGGAGGTGTCCGCGACCTGCTCGGCCAGCGGCTCCAGCCGTACGATCTCGAAGGCTTCGGCGTCCCCGGCCAGCGCCAGTTCCCCGGGTGCGGTCAGGTCCCCGGGCACGCCGGTGTCGACCAGGTAGGCGGCGACCCTGGACCCCCTCAGCAGGCGCCGTGCGGTCTCGGCCCCGCCCAGCTCGCGCCGCCGGGCCAGGTAGCGGGCGGGCGCACAGTGCGGCTCCAGCCCGAGCAGCGGCGGGCACCAGCGGCGCACCGCGAAGCCGGTCTGCGTGTCGAAGAAGGTCGTGCCCGCCGCGGGCGGGCCGGCCGAGCGGACCAGCTGGGTCTCGAAGGTGCCGAGACCCAGCTCGGTACGGAGCACTCCGTGGCAGTACTGGTCCACCAGGGGCGGCGTTTCGATCATCCGGGCATCCCGTTGCGGACGTGAGGAAGGGGCTTCCACACGTCCTAACGGGTGAGCGGGGTGTGAGGTGTTGCTCGCGCTGTTGACCGAGCGGGCACCTCGGGCCGGGGGACCGGCTCAGGCGGCCGGGTTCGCGGGGCCGCCGACCTGGATGCCCGCCATGCGCGTCCACTCGTACGGGCCGGTCCGCACCCGGGCGGCCACGTCCCCGTCGAACTCCTCGTGGAGGGTGAGGCCGGCCTTCTCGGCGGCCAGCTCGGCCACCGCGTAGGTCGGGGCCACCAGGTCGCCCCAGCCGCCGTCGGTGCCGACGAGGACGATCCGGGTGCCGGCCTGGCCGATGTGGGCGAGGTGGCCCTCGACGCCGCCGTGCTCCTTGCCGAACGCGCCGATCTGCCGGGCCAGCTTCTCGGCCGTACGGCGCTGTGCCTTGTCTGTGGTGTCTGCGGTGCTCGCGGTCTCTGCCATGGAGGGCATGCTACCGGCGAGTAATCAGCGGAGGAAGGGATCCACGGCCACGGCCACGAAGAGCAGCGACACGTAGGTGATCGACCAGTGGAACAGGCGCATCTCCTTGAGCTTCGCGCCCGTCACGCCCGCCTTGGCCCGTGCGTGCAGCGCGTGCGCCTCCCACAGCCACCAGCCGCCGGCCACCAGCGCGACCGCGGTGTAGAACCAGCCCGTGTACCCCAGCGGGGTCAGCAGCAGCGAGACCGCGACCATCACCCAGCTGTAGAGGACGATCTGGCGCGCCACGACCCTGTTTCCGGCCACGACCGGGAGCATCGGCACGCCGACGCGCGCGTAGTCGTCCTTCACCTTCATCGACAGCGGCCAGTAGTGCGGCGGCGTCCAGAAGAAGATGACGAGGAAGAGGATGACCGCGGCCCAGGAGACCTCGTTCTTGACGGCCGACCAGCCGATGAGCACCGGCATGCAGCCCGCGATGCCGCCCCAGACGATGTTCTGGGCGGTGCGGCGCTTCAGGAGCATCGTGTAGACCACGACGTAGAAGAGGAGCGCGCCGAGCGCGAGCGCCGCCGACAGCCAGTTGACCAGCAGGCCGAAGAACAGGGTGGACACCACCGCGAGCGTGAGGCCGAAGGCCAGGCACTCGCGGGGGCTGACCATGCCGGTCACCAGCGGACGCTGGGAGGTGCGGTCCATCAGCGCGTCGATGTCGCGGTCGATGTACATGTTCAGCGCATTGGCCCCGCCCGCGGACAGGTAACCGCCGAAGCAGGTCGCCAGGACCAGCCACAACGACGGAACACCCTGTTCGGCCAGGAACATCACCGGCACTGTGGTGATCAGCAGAAGTTCGATGATCCGAGGCTTGGTCAAAGCCACGAAAGCCATGACCCTGGCCCCGAACGGCCGGTGACCGGGGCTCGTCCCGAGCACCCCCGCTGGACGGGATTCGACGGCCGTCACACGCACCCCTGAGAGAGAATCCAGCAAGCTCCGACTCGGACCGTTCACCACATGAAGGCCCGGTAAAGGCTTGCGCGTACCACGCCACTGTAGACGTTGCACTTACGTGGCCCTGCGCGGGGGTCGCTTCGTGTTGGACCGGCCGGACCGCGGAGGGAGCCCTCGCCGAGGGCGGCCGAGGAGCCACGACGGAGCGGACCGCGTCCCCGGCGTGCAGGTGAACACGGGCTGCCGACGCACTGACGGACTGTGGACACTCGAATAGCTGCACGCCCTGGCGGGGGTAGGCTCGGAATCGCAGCCGGTGCACCGTTCGTCACCGGGAACAGACATGTGGAGAGGAGCCCTGACCAACGGTGAGCACCAAGCCGACCACCACAGAGCTCGAGTGGACCGAACTGGACCAGCGGGCCGTCGACACCGCCCGCATCCTGGCCGCTGACGCGGTCCAGAAGGTCGGGAACGGCCACCCCGGTACGGCGATGAGCCTGGCCCCCGCCGCGTACACCCTCTTCCAGAAGGTGATGCGGCACGACCCGGCGGACCCCGAGTGGGTGGGCCGCGACCGCTTCGTGCTCTCCGCTGGGCACTCGTCCCTCACCCTTTACACCCAGCTGTACCTCGGCGGGTTCGGGCTGGAGCTGGACGACCTCAAGGCGTTCCGCACCTGGGGCTCCAAGACCCCCGGCCACCCGGAGTACGGCCACACGGCCGGCGTCGAGACCACCACCGGCCCGCTGGGCCAGGGCATCGCCAACGCGGTGGGCATGGCCATGGCCTCCCGCTACGAGCGCGGTCTGTTCGACCCCGAGGCCCCGCAGGGCACCTCCCCGTTCGACCACATGGTCTACGCGATCGCGGGCGACGGCTGCCTGCAGGAGGGCATCTCCCACGAGGCCTCCGCGCTGGCCGGCCACCAGAAGCTGGGCAACCTCGTCCTGCTGTGGGACGACAACCACATCTCCATCGAGGGCGACACGGAGACGGCCGTCTCCGAGGACACCCTCAAGCGTTACGAGGCCTACGGCTGGCACGTCCAGCGCGTCGCGCAGCAGGAGAACGGCGACCTCGACCCGAAGGCCCTGTACGCGGCCATCCAGGCCGCCAAGGCCGAGACCGGCAAGCCGTCCTTCATCGCGGCCCGCTCGATCATCGCCTGGCCCGCCCCGCACGCCCAGGGCACCGAGGCCTCGCACGGCTCCGCGCTCGGCGACGACGAGGTCGCGGCCACCAAGCGCGTCCTCGGCTTCGACCCGGAGCAGACCTTCGAGGTCTCCGACGAGGTCATCGCCCACACCCGCAAGGCGCTGGACCGCGGCCGCGAGGCCAAGGCCGCGTGGGAGAAGGACTTCTCCGCCTGGCGCACCGCCAACCCGGAGCGCGCCGCCGAGTTCGACCGCATCCAGGCCAACGAGCTGCCCGCGGGCTGGGAGGACCAGCTCCCGGTCTTCGAGACCGGCAAGGGCGTCGCCACCCGCGCCGCCTCCGGCAAGGTGCTCCAGGCGCTCGGCGCGGTCATCCCGGAGCTGTGGGGCGGCTCGGCCGACCTGGCCGGCTCCAACAACACCACCATCGACAAGGAATCCTCGTTCCTTCCGGTGGGCAACCCGCTGCCGGAGGCCGACCCGTACGGCCGCACCATCCACTTCGGCATCCGCGAGCACGCCATGGCCGCGGCCATGAACGGCATCGCCCTGCACGGCCACACCCGCATCTACGGCGGCACCTTCCTGGTGTTCTCCGACTACATGCGCAACGCCGTCCGCCTCTCCGCGCTGATGCACGTGCCGGTCACCTACGTGTGGACGCACGACTCCATCGGTCTCGGCGAGGACGGCCCGACCCACCAGCCCGTCGAGCACCTCGCCTCGCTGCGCGCCATCCCGGGCCTGAACGTGGTCCGCCCGGCCGACGCGAATGAGACCGCCGTGGCCTGGCGCGAGATCCTCAAGCGGCACACCAAGGTGTTCGGCAAGGGCGCCCCGCACGGCCTGGCCCTCACCCGCCAGGGCGTGCCGACCTACGAGCGCAACGAGGACGCCGCCAAGGGCGGGTACGTGCTCTTCGAGGCCACCGGCGGCGAGCCGCAGGTCGTCCTCATCGGCACCGGCTCCGAGGTGCACCTGGCCGTGGAGGCCCGCGAGCAGCTCCAGGCCGAGGGCATCCCCACCCGCGTCGTCTCGATGCCGTCCGTCGAGTGGTTCGAGGAGCAGGACCAGGCGTACAAGGACAGCGTCCTGCCGCCGTCGGTCAAGGCGCGTGTCGCGGTCGAGGCGGGCATCGGCCTGACCTGGCACCGCTACGTCGGCGACGCGGGCCGGATCGTCTCGCTGGAGCACTTCGGTGCCTCGGCCGACGCGAAGGTGCTGTTCCGCGAGTTCGGCTTCACCCCCGAGCGCGTGGCCGCCGCCGCCCACGAGTCCCTCGCCGCCGCCGCGCGCTGACGCCGGTACAAGAACAGTAGGAGATGCAATTCCCATGACAGACGCACTCAAGCGCCTCTCCGACGAGGGCGTGGCGATCTGGCTGGACGACCTGTCCCGCAAGCGCATCACGTCCGGCAACCTGGCGGAGCTCATCGACCAGTCGCACGTGGTCGGTGTCACCACCAACCCGGCGATCTTCCAGAAGGCCATCAGCGGCGGCGAGGGGTACGAGCAGCAGCTCGCCGACCTCGCGACCCGCAAGGTGACGGTGGAAGAGGCCCTGCGCATGATCACGACGGCGGACGTCCGCGACGCCGCCGACATCCTGCGCCCGGTCTACGACCGCACCGACGGCCAGGACGGCCGCGTGTCGATCGAGGTCGACCCGCGCCTGGCGCACCACACCGGAGCGACCGTCGCCGAGGCCAAGCAGCTCGCCTGGCTGGTGGACCGCCCGAACACCCTCATCAAGATCCCGGCGACCAAGGCCGGCCTGCCGGCGATCACCGAGGTCATCGGCAGGGGCATCAGCGTCAACGTCACGCTGATCTTCTCGCTGGAGCGCTACCGCGAGGTCATGGACGCCTACCTGGCGGGTCTGGAGAAGGCCAAGGCCGCCGGCCTGGACCTCTCGCTGATCCACTCGGTCGCCTCCTTCTTCGTGTCCCGCGTGGACAGCGAGATCGACAAGCGCCTGGACGCCGTCGGCACCGACGAGGCCAAGGCCCTCAAGGGCAAGGCGGCGCTCGCCAACGCCCGGCTGGCCTACGAGGCCTACGAGGAGGTCTTCTCCTCGGACCGCTGGACGGCCCTGGAGCGGGTCGGCGCCAACAAGCAGCGTCCGCTGTGGGCCTCGACCGGCGTCAAGGACCCGGCGTACAAGGACACCCTGTACGTGGACGACCTGGTCGCCCCGAACACGGTGAACACCATGCCGGAGGCCACGCTGGAGGCCGCCGCCGACCACGGCCGCATCACGGGTGACACCGTGCGCGGCACCTACGAGCAGGCACGCGCCGAGCTCGGTGCGGTCGCGAAGCTGGGCATCTCGTACGACGATGTGGTGCAGCTGCTCGAGGACGAGGGCGTCGAGAAGTTCGAGGCGTCCTGGAACGACCTGCTGAAGTCGACCGAGGCGGAGCTCGAGCGCCTCGCCCCCACGGAGGCCTGAACACTTTGTCTGTTAACGGAGCGAACCCGCTTCGTGACGCACAGGACCGGCGGCTCCCGCGCATCGCGGGGCCGTCCGGCCTGGTCATTTTCGGCGTTACGGGTGACCTGTCGCGCAAGAAGCTGATGCCTGCCGTCTACGACCTGGCCAACCGCGGTCTGCTCCCGCCTGGCTTCTCGCTCATCGGGTTCGCCCGACGGGAGTGGGAGCACGAGGACTTCGCCCAGGAGGTGTACGAGGCCGTCAAGGAGCACTCGCGCACGCCGTTCCGGGAGGAGGTCTGGCAGCAGCTGGTGCAGGGCTGCCGGTTCGTGCAGGGCGATTTCGACGACGACGCCGCCTTCGAGACCCTGAAGGCGACGATCGACGAGCTCGACAAGGCGCAGGGCACGGGCGGCAACTTCGCCTTCTACCTGTCGGTGCCGCCGAAGTTCTTCCCCAAGGTGGTCCAGCAGCTCAAGAACCACGGCCTGGCGCAGAAGGAGGGTTCCTGGCGGCGCGCCGTCATCGAGAAGCCCTTCGGCCACGACCTGGCCAGCGCCGAGGAGCTCAACAAGATCGTTCACGAGGTGTTCCCCCGTGACGAGGTCTTCCGGATCGACCACTACCTCGGCAAGGAGACCGTCCAGAACATCCTGGCGCTCCGCTTCGCCAACACCATGTTCGAGCCGATCTGGAACCGGTCCTACGTCGACCACGTGCAGATCACCATGGCGGAGGACATCGGCATCGGCGGCCGGGCCGGGTACTACGACGGCATCGGCGCCGCCCGTGACGTCATCCAGAACCACCTGCTGCAGCTGCTCGCGCTGACCGCGATGGAGGAGCCCGGCTCCTTCCACCCGAAGGCGCTGGTGGCCGAGAAGCTCAAGGTGCTGACCGCCGTGGAGCTGCCCGAGGACCTGGGCAACTACACCGTGCGCGGCCAGTACTCGGCGGCCTGGCAGGGCGGCGAGAAGGTCGTCGGGTACCTCGAAGAGGACGGCATCGACCCCAAGTCGAAGACCGACACCTACGCGGCCGTCCGTCTGGAGATCAACAACCGCCGCTGGGCGGGCGTCCCGTTCTACCTGCGGACCGGCAAGCGCCTGGGCCGCCGGGTGACCGAGATCGCGGTGGTCTTCAAGCGGGCCCCGTACCTGCCGTTCGAGTCGGGTGCGACCGAGGAGCTGGGGCAGAACGCCCTGGTCATCCGGGTCCAGCCGGACGAGGGCGTGACGGTCCGCTTCGGTTCCAAGGTTCCGGGCACCTCCATGGAGGTCCGGGACGTCACGATGGACTTCGCCTACGGCGAGTCCTTCACGGAGTCGAGCCCCGAGGCGTACGAGCGGCTCATCCTCGACGTGCTCCTCGGCGACGCGAACCTCTTCCCGCGCCACCAGGAGGTGGAGCTGTCCTGGAACATCCTCGACCCGATCGAGGAGTACTGGGACAAGCACGGCAAGCCCGCTCAGTACCCCGCGGGCACCTGGGGGCCGGTCGAGGCGGACGAGATGCTCGCACGAGACGGACGGAGCTGGCGCCGGCCATGAAGATCGACCTCACGGAGACCAACTCCAGCAGGATCAATGCGGCGATGGTGCAGGCGCGCCGGGACATCGGCACTCCGGCCATCGGCATGGTCCTCACGCTGGTGATCGTGACCGACGAGGAGAACGCGTACGACGCGCTCAGGTCGGCGAACGACGCATCCCACGAACACCCCTCGCGGATCATCGTCGTCATCAAGCGGGTCAGCCGCTCGCCGCGCAGCCGCCGCGACGCCCGTCTCGACGCGGAGATCCGCGTCGGGGCGGACTCCGGCAGCGGTGAAACGGTGGTGCTCCGCCTGCACGGCGAACTGGTCGACCACGCCCAGTCGGTGGTTCTCCCCCTGCTCCTTCCGGACGCCCCCGTGGTCGTCTGGTGGCCGGACGGTGCTCCCTCGGACCTGGCGGGCGACCCGCTCGGGGCGCTGGGCCAGCGCCGCATCACGGACACGTACTCCTGCGAGGAACCGATCGGGGCCCTCGGCAGGCGGGCCGCGGCGTACGCCCCCGGGGACACGGACCTGTCGTGGACCCGGATCACCCCGTGGCGCTCCATGCTGGCGGCGGCGCTGGACCAGCAGGTGTTCGCGGTCCGCTCCGCGGTCGTCGAGGGCGAGGACGAGAACCCCAGCTGCGAGCTGCTGGCCATGTGGCTGGCGGACCGGCTCCAGGTTCCCGTCGGGCGCACCCGGTCCTCGGGCCCGGGTCTCACGGCCGTGCGCCTGGAGACGAAGGACGGCGAGATCGTCCTGGACCGTGCGGACGGGGCCCTGGCCACGCTGTGCATGCCGGGGCAGCCCGACCGTGCGGTGGCGCTCAAGCGCCGTGACACGGCCGAGCTGCTGGCGGAGGAACTGCGCCGGCTGGACCCGGACAACACGTACGAGTCCGCGCTGAAGTTCGGCGTCTCGAAGCTGGCGGCACAGGCCTCCGAGGCCGCGGAGGCACCCGCGAAGGCGAAGCCGAAGGCCGAGGCCGGGGCCCCTGCCGAAGCCCCGGCCGCGAAGCCCGCTTCGCCGAAGCCGGCGAAGAAGCCCACGGCCAAGTAACCGGCCCCTGCGGGGCTCTCCCCCCGTCCTTTCGCCGTTTCCCGGGGTTCGGCCCCGGACCCGGGAAGGGGCGGGGCGGAGGGGGGAAAGGCAGCCCCGCGCAGCGGCACCCCGCACCATCCGCACCCGCACCGGAACCACCCGCACTACCGAGAAGGCGGCAGCCCATGGGTATGACGACTCCCCAGGTCGTCGTCCACCGGGACAAGGAGCTGATGGCCCAGGCCGCAGCGGCCCGGCTCATCACGAAGATCGTCGACGCGCAGGCCGCCCGAGGCAGCGCCTCCGTGGTCCTCACCGGCGGCCGCAACGGCAACGGGCTCCTCGCGGCGCTCGCCTGCGCCCCGGCCCGGGACGCGGTCGACTGGTCGCGGCTGGACCTGTGGTGGGGCGACGAGCGGTACGTCCCCGCCGACGACCCCGAGCGCAACCACGTCCAGGCCCGCGAGGCCCTCCTGGACTCCGTCCCCGTGGACCCCGCCCGCGTGCACGCCATGCCCGCCTCGGACGGCCCGTACGGGGCCGACGTGGACGCGGCTGCCGCGGCGTACGCGGTGGAACTGGCGAAGGCGGCCCGTCCGGAAGACCACGGTCCGGTCCCGCAGTTCGACGTGCTCATGCTGGGCGTGGGCCCGGACACCCACGTGGCCTCGCTCTTCCCCGAGCACCCGGCGGCCCGCGAGAGCGAGCGCACGGTGGTCGGCGTGCACGGCGCTCCGAAGCCCCCGCCCACCCGGATCTCGCTGACCCTCCCGGCCATCCGGGCGGCCCGCGAGGTGTGGCTCCTGGCGGCGGGCGAGGACAAGGCCGGAGCGGTGGCGATCGCCCTCGGCGGCGCCGGCGGGGTCCAGGCCCCGGCCGCGGCCGCCTCCGGGCGCTCGCGCACCCTGTGGCTCCTGGACCGCGCGGCGGCGGCCCGGCTCCCGTCGGACATGTATCCGCCGGCCTCGGCCTGACCCGTGACGGAGCGCCCCGCACCTTCCGGTGCGGGGCGCTCCGTCATACCTGCCGGCGGTCGGCCTCAGCCGCGGCCGCGCAGCTCGCGGTACGTGGCCACGAGCGCCTTCGTCGAGGCGTCCAGGCCCGGTACCTCCGCGCCCTCGGTCAGGGCCGGTTCGACCCGCTTGGCGAGGACCTTGCCGAGCTCCACGCCCCACTGGTCGAAGGAGTCGATGTTCCAGACCGCGCCCTGGACGAACACCTTGTGCTCGTACAGCGCGATCAGCTGCCCCAGCACGGCCGGGGTCAGCTCGCCGGCCAGGATCGTCGTCGTCGGGTGGTTGCCCCGGAAGGTCTTGTGCGGGACCAGCGGCTCCGGCACGCCCTCCGCCCGTACCTCGTCCGCCGTCCTGCCGAAGGCCAGCGCCTGCGTCTGGGCGAAGAAGTTCGCCATCAGCAGGTCGTGCTGGGCCGCCAGCGCGGGCGACAGCTCTTCCACCGGCCGGGCGAAGCCGATGAAGTCCGCGGGGATCACCCGGGTGCCCTGGTGGATCAGCTGGTAGTAGGCGTGCTGCCCGTTGGTGCCGGGCGTGCCCCACACCACCGGGCCCGTCTGCCACTCCACCGGATCGCCCTCGCGGTCCACGGACTTGCCGTTGGACTCCATGTCGAGCTGCTGCAAGTAGGCGGTGAAGCGCGACAGGTAGTGGCTGTACGGGAGGACCGCGTGCGACTGCGCGTCGAAGAAGGCGTTGTACCAGATCCCCAACAGGCCCAGCAGGAGCGGTGCGTTCTCCTCCGGCGGCGCCGTCCGGAAGTGCTGGTCCATGGTGTGGAAGCCGCCGAGGAGCTCCCGGAAGGCGTCCGGGCCGATCGCGATCATCAGCGACAGTCCGATGGCGGAGTCGAAGGAGTAGCGCCCGCCGACCCAGTCCCAGAACTCGAACATGTTGGCCGGATCGATGCCGAACCCGGTGACCTTCTCCGCGTTGGTCGACAGCGCGACGAAGTGCCGGGCCACCGCCTGCGCGTCGCCGCCGAGACCGGCGAGCAGCCACTCCCGCGCCGATTCCGCGTTGGTGATGGTCTCGATCGTGGTGAAGGTCTTCGACGCGATGACGAACAGCGTCCGGGCCGGGTCCAGGCCGCGCAGCGCCTCGTGGAGGTCGGCGCCGTCCACGTTGGAGACGAAGCGCAGGGTCAGCCCGCGGTCCGTGAAGGCCCGCAGGGCCTCGTACGCCATCGCCGGGCCGAGGTCGGAGCCGCCGATGCCGATGTTGACGACGTTGGTGATGCGCTCGCCGGTGAAGCCGGTCCACTCCCCCGACCGGACCCGGTCGGCGAAGGAGGCCATCTTGTCGAGCACGGCGTGCACCCCGGGGACGACGTTCTCCCCCTCCACCTCGACGACCGCGCCCTTCGGCGCGCGCAGGGCGGTGTGCAGCACCGCCCGGTCCTCCGTCGTGTTGATCTTCTCGCCGCGGAACATCGCCTCGCGCAGCTCCGCCACGCCCGTGGCCGCCGCCAGTTCGCGCAGCAGCTCCAGCGTCTCGTCGGTGACGAGGTGCTTCGAGTAGTCGATGTGCAGGTCCGCGACCCGCAGGGTGTAACCGGTGCCGCGGCCGGGCTGGGCCTCGAACAGCTCCCGCAGATGCGTCTGTCCGAACTCCTCCCGGTGCTTGCCCAGTGCCTGCCACTGCGGGGTCCGGTTGAGCTTCGTACGTCCCTCTGCGTTCATCTCCGACATAAACCCACTTCTTCCGTCCTGTCGTGCCCCGCCGGGCTCCAACTTAAAGGATCGGAAGCGGCTGCGCGGTACCGCCGCATTCGACGCGTCACCTAGGAAAAGGACCCGGTCCCGCAGGAAGGGTATTCCTGCGGGACCGGGTCCCAAGTCATGTGCGCACCGGGCGGATTCAGATCTCGCCGCGGAGTTTCGCGAGCGCCTCCGCGAGGATCGCCTCGCCGTCGGCGTCGGTGCGCCGTTCCCGTACGTAGGCCAAGTGGGTCTTGTACGGCTCGGTGCGGGGCGGTGCCGGCGGGTTGTCCCGGTCCTGGCCGGCCGGGAACCCGCAGCGCGGACAGTCCCAGTTGTCCGGCACCTGCGCGTCGCTGGCGAAGCTCGGCTGCGTCTCGTGCCCGTTCGAGCACCAGAAGGAGATGCGCAGGCGGGGCGCGGACTCGCCGCGCTCGGCCTCACCCATCGGCCCCGCTCCGACCCGGCTACCACGGATCGCGTTGCCACTTGCCACGGTCGTAACTCCCTGCGTGATGGTGCCGCACAGCGTGAGTGGAATGTCCGCTGCGGGCGCCCGGTCTACGTACGGCCCAACTCGCTTGCAGCGAACGGAGGGACCGACCCCGCAGAGGGGCGGGGAACGGAGTTACTTGTTCCGCGATCGGGCGCCGAACCTCATGATAGGCCGGGCGGAGCCGACCGGTCCGCCGGAATGGCCAGAACGGTCAGCTGCTCGTCTTCATCAGCAGGCCGAGGGCCACGATGCACGCGAACCACAGCAGGCCGACGACGACGGTGATCCGGTCCAGGTTGCGCTCGGCTACGGAGGAACCGCCGACCGAGGACTGCATGCCGCCGCCGAACATGTCGGAAAGGCCGCCGCCCTTGCCCTTGTGCATCAGCACGAGCAGCATCAGCAGGGCGCTGAAGACGATCAGGGCGATCGAGAACCCCATAATCACGGCTGATTCCTACTTTCTGGCTTTCTGGCGTTCCGGCTTTGCGGGGAAGTGCACGGGGGCCAGTGGCTGGTGGTTCAGCCTCCTGGCCCCCGCAAGGGTACGACGGATCCGTCCTACCGCATACTCACAGCAGCACTCACTGGTCGCGGAACCGGACGATCTTGACGAACTCGTCCACGTCCAGCGCCGCGCCGCCGATCAGGGCGCCGTCGACGTCGGGCTGGGCCATGATCGCCGCGATGTTCCCGGACTTGACCGAGCCGCCGTACTGGATGCGGACCTTGTCGGCCAGCTCCTGGGAGTACAGCTCGGCGAGGCGGCCGCGGATCGCCCCGCAGACCTCCTGGGCGTCCTCGGGGGTGGCGACCTCGCCGGTGCCGATCGCCCAGACGGGCTCGTACGCGATCACGATGGACTCGACCTGCTCGGCCGGGATGTCCTTGAGGCCGCCGTCGACCTGCGCCAGCGTGTACGGGACCTGCTGACCGGCCTTGCGGATCTCCAGGCCCTCGCCGACGCACAGGATCGGGGTGATGCCGTTCCGGTACGCGGCCTGGACCTTGGCGTTGCAGATCTCGTCGGTCTCGGCGTGGTACTGGCGGCGCTCGCTGTGGCCGACGGCCACGAACGTGCACTTCAGCTTCGACAGCATCGGACCGGCGATCTCACCGGTGTAGGCACCGGAGTCCTTCGCCGAGAGGTCCTGAGCGCCGTACTTGATCTTCAGCTTGTCGCCGTCGACCAGCGTCTGGACCGAGCGCAGGTCGGTGAAGGGCGGCAGGACGGCGACCTCGACGGCGTCGTAGTCCTTGTCGGTGAGGGCGAAGGCGAGCTTCTGGACGTGCGCGATGGCCTCGAGGTGGTTGAGGTTCATCTTCCAGTTGCCCGCCATGAGCGGGGTACGGGTGTCAGCAGCAGACATGGGGGTCAGCCCTCCAGGGCGGCGAGACCGGGGAGCGTCTTGCCCTCGAGGTATTCGAGGGAGGCGCCGCCACCGGTGGAAATGTGGCCGAATGCGTTCTCGTCGAAGCCCAGGATGCGGACCGCGGCAGCGCTGTCGCCACCGCCGACGACGGTGAAGGCGCTGCTGTCGACGAGGGCCTGCGCGATGGCGGTGGTGCCGCCCGCGTAGTCGGGGTGCTCGAAGACGCCGACGGGGCCGTTCCAGAAGACGGTCTTGGCATCGGCGATCTTCGACGCGTAGAGCTCGCGCGTCTCGGGGCCGATGTCCAGGCCCTCCTTGTTCTTCGGGATCGCGTCGGCGGCGACGGTGTCGAAGACGGCGGGAGCCTTCGTCTTCAGGTCCGGGAACTCCGCGGAGACCAGGACGTCGACCGGGAGGACCAGCTCCACGCCGGTCTCCTCGGCACGCTTCATGTACTCCTTGACGACGTCGACCTGGTCCTTCTGGAGCAGGGAGATGCCGACCTCGTGGCCCTTGGCGTAGAGGAAGGTGTACGCCATGCCGCCGCCGATGAGGATGCGGTCGGCCTTGCCGAGCAGCTCGTCGATGACGGCGAGCTTGTCGGAGACCTTGGCGCCGCCGAGCACGACCACGTACGGCCGCTCGACCTCCGCGGTCAGCTTCTTCAGGACGCCGACCTCGGTGGCGATGAGGTAGCCGGCCGCGTGCGGGAGGCGCGCGGGCAGGTCGAAGACCGAGGCGTGCTTGCGGTGGACGGCGCCGAAGCCGTCGCCGACGTACACGTCGGCCAGCTCCGCGAGCTGGTCCGCGAAGGCACCCCGCTCGGCGTCGTCCTTCGAGGTCTCGCCCGCGTTGAAGCGCAGGTTCTCCAGGACGGCGACCTGGCCGTCGGTGAGGGCGGCGACGGTCGCCTTGGCGGAGGCACCGACGGTGTCGGTGGCGAACGCGACGTCCGCACCGAGCAGCTCGCCCAGGCGGGCGGCGGCCGGGGCGAGGGAGAACTCCGGCTCCGCGCCCGTGCCCTTGGGACGGCCCAGGTGCGAGGCGACGACCACGCGCGCGCCGGCTTCGGCGAGCTTCGCGACGGTCGGCCGGACGGCGCGGATGCGGCCGTCGTCGGTGATGGTGGTGGTGCCCTTGGCGAACGGGACGTTGAGGTCCGCGCGGACGAAGACCCGCTTGCCCTTGACGCCCTCGGCGAGCAGTTCGTCGATCGTCTTCATGTGTTTCTACTCCTTGTCAGCCCTTCACCCTAAGGGCGAGGAAGGGAGAACGAGACAAGCAACAGGGCCCGTGCGGCGCTTCGTCGCGCTGCCCGGACCCTGTGCTCACATCGTGGTGCCTTGCCTTAGACCTCGTATTGCGTGGAGCCCGGCCTGCTCAGAGCTGGCCACCGACGAAGACCGTGAGGTCGACGAGGCGGTTGGAGTAGCCCCACTCGTTGTCGTACCAGCCGATGACCTTGACCTGCTTGCCCTGGACCATCGTCAGGGAGGAGTCGAAGGTGCAGGAGAACGGCCAGTTCACGATGTCGGAGGAGACGATCGCGTCCTCGGTGTAGTCCAGGATGCCCTTGAGCTGGCCCTCGGCGGCCTTCTGGAAGGCGGCGTTGACCTCGTCCTTGGTCACCTCGCGCTCCAGCTCGATCACCAGGTCGGTCACGGAGCCGGTGGGGACCGGGACGCGCATCGCGATGCCGTCGAGCTTGCCCGCAAGCTCCGGGATCACCAGGGCGGTGGCCTTGGCGGCACCGGTGGTGGTCGGGATGATGTTCTCGGCGGCGGCGCGGGCGCGGCGCAGGTCCGAGTGCGGGAAGTCCAGGATGCGCTGGTCGTTCGTGTAGGCGTGGACCGTCGTCATCATGCCCTTGACGATGCCGAAGTTCTCCAGGAGGACCTTCGCCATCGGCGCCACGCAGTTGGTGGTGCAGGAGGCGTTGGAGATGACGTGGTGGCTGGCCGCGTCGTACTTGTCCTGGTTGACGCCCATCACGATGGTGATGTCCTCGTCCTTGGCCGGAGCCGAGATGAGGACCTTCTTCGCGCCGGCGGCGATGTGCTTGGCGGCGTCCGCCTTCTTCGTGAAGATGCCGGTCGACTCGATGACGATGTCGGCGCGCAGCTCGCCCCAGGGGAGGTTCGCGGGGTCGCGCTCGGCGAAGGTCTTGAAGGTGTTGCCGCCGACGGTGATGGTGTCGTCGGTGTGGGAGACCTCGGCCTTGAGGCGGCCCAGGATGGTGTCGTACTTGAGCAGGTGCACCAGAGTGGCGTTGTCAGTCAGGTCGTTGACACCGACGATCTCGATGTCCGCTCCCTGCTCAAGGAGCGCCCGGAAGTAGTTGCGGCCAATTCGGCCAAAACCGTTGATGCCTACGCGGATCGTCACGAACCGATCTCCTCGTTGGTGCGCCGGTCAGTGCGCCGGCGAGCTGTATGGGATGTCCCCGACCGCTTACGACCCTACCTCTCCGTGAGCTTCGGAGTGACATCGGCCGGGGCCTGACACTCCCCCCACTTCCTGGGGGGACCCCCTCCGCAGCCCGTACCGGGGGCACCGGTACGGGACCGCGGGGACCTTGCGCCCGTCACTCAGCGTGAGCGCCGGGAGGGCTGCTGAGTCAGCGGTGCAGAGCCTTGAGCGCCTTACCGACGAGTAGGGCTCGGTCTCCGGCGGCCGGGAGGTGCTCCAGGCCGAAGCCCAGCAGGACGGTGTCACGCGTAGTGACCGACGCGTAGGACGTGAAGAGTTCCCCGGTCCGGGACCAGTCCCCCGCGACCTGGGGACTTCCGGCAGGTGCGCCCTGGGCGGCCCAGGAGCCCAGGGCGGACTCGAAGCCCTCGACGGCCTGCTCGGCGCCGCCGGCCTCCAGGCGGGCCTCGTCCGCGAAGACGCCGCGGCCGCCCGAGCCGGGGTCGGTGACGTAGGAGAGGGAGACCTCGACGGTCCTGCCCGCGTAGGCGCTCAGGTCGAAGGAGACCTGCTTCCAGCCGCCGGAGGAGCCGGTGAAGCTGTTCCACGCCCCGCTGGTGCCCCGGGGGGTGCAGCCGCCGCCGTCCAGGGTGAGGTAGCGGCCGAGGAAGGGGTGGCCGTTCAGGAAGAACCCGGCCGCACACTCCTCGGGGACGGTGGTGGCGGTCAGGCCGCCCGTGTCGGGCAGCGTCGTCCAGTCGTCCCCGCCGGCCGTACGGGACTCCAGGACGGCGTGGTCGTAGCCCTCCTCGGTGTTCCAGCTGAGGGCCATCTTCAGCTGCGGCTTGTCCGCGGCGCTGACGCCGGTGAGGTCGATCGTACGGACCAGCCGCTTCCAGTCGTCGTCGTGGTGGAGGGCCGAGGCCATCCCGCTCCCGGCGTACGGGGCGTAAGGGTTCGCGACCCCCGCGTACCGGCCCGTCTGCGCGCTCGCGAACTGCGGGAACGTGTCGGGGGCCAGGGTCTCGGAGGTCACGGTGTAGGAGCCGGGGGCGTTCAGCGGGTTGCCCGCGGCGTCCCCGAGGCCGCCCTTGGCCCCGGCGAGGGCGCCCGCGCCGGTGAAGCCGGTGGCTCCGCTGCCGCTCGTACGGCCGTAGGCGCCGAGCCAGTACTGGCTGAAGTCGTTGGTCACGGCCCGGCCGACCTGGGCGTTGCCGCCCGCCAGTTCGCCGGCCTCGATCAGCTTGCCGCCCTCGTTCAGGAAGTCGCGGACCGCCAGCTGGGTGTCGCCGCCGGGGGTCTTGGCCCCCGTGTAGTGGACGGCGGTGCGGAAGTGGGAGAGCACCCCGAGGTGGTGCGGCGTGCCCTGGACGGCGACGTCCCAGACCGCCGCGGACCTGCCGTTGGCGCGCAGGGCGGCCACGTACGTCTGCGCGTGCTGGGCCGGGGCCCCTTCCTCCGCGATCACCAGGACGTCCGCGCGCGGCCGCTCGGCCACCGTGTAGGTGAAGTGCTCGCTGGAGACCCGCTTGCCGGAGCGGTCGCGGCCGGTGAACCAGACCTCGACCTCGTCCCCGGGCCGGGCTCCGTCGACCTCGGCGCGGTACTCGTCGAACCAGTTGTTGTCCTCGCCGCCGTAGACGTCACCGCCCTTCCAGGCCTTGAGCTCCTCGTCATGGGTACGGCCGCCGTTGATGCGGAAGTTGAGCTCCTTGTCGCGCAGCGACTTGCGGGCCGTGACGGAGACCTCCTGCTCCTCGCCGCGGGCGGCGTAGGAGGTGGTGAAGGGGTCGGGGGTGAAGTCCGCGGCGCTCAGGCCCACGGCGGACGCCGGCTGGTCCGGGCGGGCGGCGCTCTCGCCGACGGACAGCGCGAAGGGGACGTTCTTGGCGAACTCCGCCTGGATGAGCTTCTCGTCGTCCGGGAAGTTGAAGCCGGAGGCGCAGTCCTCGGGCTTCCAGCGGTCGTCCGGGTCGATCTCCGACGCCGTCTGGCAGGTGGTCATCTCCGGCGTGAACATCATGATGCCGTTGACGTTGGAGGCGTGCCCGTCGGCCTCGCCGTTGGTGGTGTAGAGCTCGGAGGAGACCTGCGGGTAGTAGCCCGGGACCGCCGGGTTCTCCGGGGTGCCGGCGAGCGCCTTGTAGGCGACGTCGTCGGGGGTCGGGGTGGCCACCTGCCAGCCCACGCCGTAGAGGATCAGTTCCGCGGCGGAGTGGTAGTTGATCGCGTACTCGAAGCCGATGCGCTTCTGGAACCGGTCGAGGGCTACGGTCTCCGGCTCGGACTGGGCCTTGGGGCCGCGGAAGGTCTCGCTGGAGGGGCTGGGCGAGGAACCCTCGTTGTCGTAACCCCACTTGTAGGAGAAGTTCCGGTTGAGGTCGACGCCGTCGGCGGCGGTGGTCCGGCCGTCCCCGTCGTTGTCCCGGAGGTTCTTGCGCCACAGGCGCCGGCCGTCGGGAGCGTGCGTGTAGTCGTACCCGTCGGGGTTGGCGGACAGCAGGAACCACAGTTCGGTGGAGTCCACCAGCTTGGTGATCCGCTGGTCCTTGCCGTAGTTGTCGAGCGTGTGGTGCATCAGCCGCCGGGTCATCTCCGGAGTGATCCACTCGCGGGCGTGCTGGTTGGACATGTACAGCACGGAGGGCTTGTCGCCGTCCTTGCTCTTCCTGGCGTTCTTGGTGACCTTGAGGGCGAGGATGTCCTTGCCCTGGACGGTCTTGCCGAGGGAGACGACCTTGGTGAGGGCCTGGTGCGACGCGGCCGTCCGCAGGATCTCCTCCTGGAGGCCGCCCTTGCCGCTGTAGGGGCGGAACACCCCGTCGCCGGCGGCCTGGGAGTGGGCCGCGGCATTGGCGGGAACCTTGCGCTCGGCGAGCCTGACCCCCTGGGCGGCGAGTTCGGCGGCCTGGCCGCCGGTGAGGAAGAGCTCGACGCGGGCGGTCCCGGTCTCCGGTGCGCGCTCGGAGAGCTCGTGCGCGTCCTGGCCGGCGGCGAGGACGAGCGGGACCTGCTCCTTGCTGATGTCGGCGTCGTAGACCCGCACCTCGTCGGCGGCCGGGGCGCCGGAGGGTCCCGCGGTGGCGGGCTGGGACTGGGCCGCTGCGGGTAACGCGGCGAGTGTGGTTCCGAAGACGAGTGCGCTTGCGGCGAGGATCGATCTCGCGCGGTGCCTCATGTGCCCCCCTGGGCGTCGTCTGCCACGAAAGCGTTCGGACGCCAGGCTCACGACAGGCCCGTGCTCATGTCAATGGGCCCTCCGGGTGACACAGCCGGAAAGAGGCCCGCGCGGGTGACCGCCCGGGCCTCTTTCCCGCCGTACGGGGGAACGTCAGCCGGCCATGTTGTCGGCCATCTCCTCGCTGAGGTCCAGGTTCGACTCCGTGCCCGGGATGCCGAGGTCCTGGGCCCGCTTGTCCGCCATGGCCAGCAGGCGGCGGATCCGGCCCGCGACCGCGTCCTTGGTCAGCGGCGGATCGGCGAGCGCGCCCAGCTCCTCCAGGGAGGCCTGCTTGTGCTCCATGCGCAGCCGGCCGGCCGCGGCGAGGTGCTCGGGGACCTCCTCGCCGAGGATCTCCAGGGCGCGCTGGACGCGGGCTCCCGCGGCGACGGCGGCCCGCGCCGAGCGGCGCAGGTTGGCGTCGTCGAAGTTGGCCAGGCGGTTGGCGGTGGCGCGCACTTCGCGCCGCATCCGCCGTTCCTCCCAGGCCAGCACCGACTCGTGGGCGCCGAGCCGGGTCAGCAGGGCGCCGATCGCGTCGCCGTCCCGGACGACGACCCGGTCCACGCCGCGCACCTCGCGCGCCTTGGCGGCGATGGACAGCCTGCGGGCGGCACCCACCAGGGCCAGGGCGGCCTCCGGGCCGGGGCAGGTGACCTCCAGGGAGGAGGACCTGCCCGGTTCGGTGAGCGATCCGTGGGCCAGGAAGGCGCCGCGCCAGGCCGCCTCGGCGTCGCAGGTGGCGCCGGAGACCACCTGGGGGGGCAGACCCCGGATGGGGCGTCCGCGGCCGTCCACGAGGCCCGTCTGGCGTGCCAGCTGGTCGCCGCCGGCCACCACCCGTACGACGTAGCGGCTGCCGCGGCGCAGTCCGCCGGGCGCCATGACCACGAGGTCGGAGGAGTGGCCGAAGATCTCCAGGATGTCCTTGCGCAGGCGCCGGGCGGCGATCCCGGTGTCCAGCTCCGCCTCGATGACGATGCGGCCGCTCACCAGGTGGAGGCCGCCCGCGAACCGAAGGATCGCCGAGACCTCCGCCTTCCTGCAGCACGTGCGGGTGACGGGGAGGCGGGAGATCTCATCCTTCACCGCGGGCGTCATCGCCATGGGCCGATCCTTCCATGCATCCGAAAAATACGGTCGTACGCGGCTGCAAGCAGCTCCGGATCATGCTTCGGAGAGCCGTCTTCCCTGGCCACGGGCGCCAGCTCGACCGCGGCACCGAACCGTTTTGCGGCATCGGCGAGGGACTCGCGGTCGGGCACGGCGGCCTCGTCGGCCAACACCACGTCCAGGGCGAGTTTAGGGGCGTGTCGGGCCAAAACCTCCAAATGACGCTGCGGAGAGAAGCCCTCTGTTTCACCGGGCTGCGGCGCGAGGTTCAGCGACAGGACCCGCCGGGCCTTCGTCTGGACGAGCGCGTCGAGCAGTTCCGGCACCAGCAGGTGCGGGATCACCGAGGAGAACCAGGACCCCGGCCCGAGCACCACCCAGTCGGCGTCGAGCACGGCCGCGACGGCCTCCGGCACGGCCGGCGGGTCGCTCGGCACGACCTGCACGGACAGCACCTCGCCCGGGGTCAGGGCCACCGTGGCCTGTCCGCGGACGGTGTCGACGTCCTCGGGGCGGGCCGGGTCGTGGCCCTTGACCAGGGCCTGGAGCTCCAGCGGCACCGCCGACATCGGGAGCACGCGGCCCTGTGCGCCGAGCAGCTTGCCGACCAGGTCGAGGGCCTGGACGGGGTCGCCGAGCTGTTCCCACAGGGCAACGATCAGCAGGTTGCCGACGGCGTGCCCGTGCAGGTCGCCCTGGGACTGGAAGCGGTGCTGGATGACCCGGGCCCAGGTCTGGCCCCAGTCGTCGTCCCCGCACAGCGCGGCCAGCGCCTTGCGCAGGTCGCCGGGCGGCAGGACGCCGAGCTCCTCCCGGAGCCGGCCGCTGGAGCCGCCGTCGTCGGCGACGGTGACGACGGCGGTGAGGTCACCGGTGATCCGGCGCAGGGCGGCGAGGGAGGCCGAAAGGCCCTGGCCGCCGCCGAGCGCGACCACCTTGGGCGCGGCGCCGCGCCGGCGGCCGGGGCGGCCCGCACCGTCCTCGCCCCGTCCCGGGGTGAGGCGGCGCAGGCGGCTCAGCCGCGGGGTCCGTGCGGTCACTCGCGCCCCATGTCCCGGTGGACGACGACGGTCTCGACTCCCTCGGAGGCGAGGCGGGCGGCGAGCTTCTCCGACACGGCCACGCTGCGGTGCTTGCCGCCGGTGCAGCCGACCGCGATGGTCACGTACCGCTTGCCCTCGCGGCGGTAGCCGGTGGCGATGAGCTGGAGCAGCTCGGTGTAGCGGTCGAGGAACTCCTTGGCGCCGGGCTGGCTGAAGACGTACCCCGACACCTCCTCGTGGAGCCCGGTGAAGGGGCGCAGTTCCGGGACCCAGTGCGGGTTGGGGATGAAGCGGCAGTCGACGACGAGGTCGGCGTCGACGGGCAGGCCGTACTTGTAGCCGAAGGACATGACGGTGGCCCGCAGCTCGGGCTCCTGGTCACCGGCGAACTGGGCGTCCATCTTCGCGCGCAGCTCGTGCACGTTCAGGCTGGAGGTGTCGATCACCAGGTCGGAGTCGCCGCGCAGCTCGCGCAGCAGGTCGCGCTCGGCGGCGATGCCGTCGGTGATGCGTCCGTCGCCCTGGAGGGGGTGCGGACGGCGCACCGACTCGAAGCGGCGCACCAGCGCGTCGTCGGAGGACTCCAGGAAGACGATGCGCCGGGTGACGCCGCGGCTGTCGAGGTCGGCGAGGGACTCCCGCAGGGCGTCGAAGAACTGCCGGCCGCGGACGTCCACGACGACGGCGATCCTCGCCACGTTGCCCTGGGAGCGGGCGCCGAGCTCCACCATGGTGGGGATCAGCGCCGGCGGGAGGTTGTCCACGACGAACCAGCCGAGGTCCTCCAAACACTTCGCCGCCGTACTGCGGCCGGCCCCGGACATCCCGGAGATGATCACCAGCTCGGGGATGGCCGCCTCGGCGGTATCGCCGGGCTCCACTGTCGTGCCCGTACTCACCTGTGCTCCGTCTCGGTCGTGCGCGGTCTTGGGATCGGACTCGTGCTCGGTCATTGCTCGGTCCCCCGTTCGGACGGTGCCCCCGCGGACGCGGGGGTCTCATCCTCAATGATCTCTCCTGTGGCCGTGTTGACCGCGGGAGCAGCGGGAACAGCCTGGGCGAGGGCCGCGGCCACGGTCTCGGCCGTCTTGCGGCCTATGCCCGGGACCTCGCAGATCTGGTCGATTGTCGCCTGTCGCAGCTTCTTCACCGAACCGAAGTGCTTCACCAAGGCCTGTTTGCGGCTCTCCCCCAGGCCGGGCACGTCGTCCAGCGGGCTGGTCTTCAGGCGCTTCCCCCGCTTGTTGCGCTGGTACTGGATGGCGAAGCGGTGGGCTTCGTCACGGACGCGCTGGAGCAGGTAGAGGCCCTCGCTGGTACGGGGCAGCACCACCGGGTCGTCCTCGCCGGGCAGCCAGACCTCCTCCAGCCGCTTGGCCAGGCCGCACACGGCGACGTCGTCGATGCCGAGCTCCTCCAGGGCCCGCTGGGCGGCCGCGACCTGGGGCTGCCCGCCGTCGACCACGACGAGCTGCGGCGGGTAGGCGAAGCGGCGGGGCCGCCCGTCGTCCTCGGCGAGCGGTTCCTCCCCGACCGCGCCGACGGGGCCGACGACGCCGTCGGCTCCGTCGGCACCGTTTTCGGGCGACCACTCCCCCGTCTTCAGCTTCTCCTGGAGGTAGCGCCGGAAGCGCCGGGAGACCACCTCGTGCATGGAGCGGACGTCGTCCTGCCCCTCGAAGGTCTTGATCTGGAAGCGGCGGTACTCGCTCTTGCGGGCGAGGCCGTCCTCGAAGACGACCATCGAGGCCACCACGTCCTCGCCCTGGAGGTGCGAGATGTCGAAGCACTCGATGCGCAGCGGGGCGCCGTCCAGGTCCAGGGCCTCGGCGATCTCCTCCAGGGCCCGGGAGCGGGTGGTGAGGTCGCTGGCGCGCTTGGTCTTGTGCAGGGCGAGCGACTGGAGCGCGTTGCGGTGGACGGTCTCCATCAGGGCCTTCTTGTCGCCGCGCTGCGGGATGCGCAGGCTGACGTTCGACCCGCGCCGCTCGGCGAGCCACTGGCTCAGGGCCGGGGTGTCCTCCGGGAGCGCCGGGACCAGCACCTCCTTGGGCACGGCCTCGCCCTTCTCCTCTCCGTACAGCTGCTGGAGGGCGTGCTCGACGAGCCCGGCCGTGTCCACGGCCTCGACCTTGTCGGTGACCCAGCCGCGCTGGCCGCGGACCCGGCCGCCGCGCACGTGGAAGATCTGCACGGCCGCCTCCAGCTCGTCCTCGGCGACGGCGACCAGGTCCGCGTCGGTGGCGTCGGCGAGGACCACGGCGTTCTTCTCCATGGCCCGCCGCAGCGCCCCTATGTCGTCGCGCAGCCGGGCCGCCTTCTCGTACTCCATCTCCTCGGCGGCCTCGTGCATCTGTGCTTCGAGGCGGGAGAGGTAGGTGCCGGTGCGGCCGGCCATGAAGTCGCAGAAGTCCTCGGCCAGTTCGCGGTGCTCCTCGGGGGTGACGCGGCCGACGCACGGCGCGGAGCACTTGCCGATGTAGCCGAGCAGGCAGGGCCGGCCGATCTGGGCGGAGCGCTTGAACACCCCGGCGGAGCAGGTCCGTACCGGGAACACCCGGAGCATCAGGTCGACGGTCTCGCGGATGGCCCAGGCGTGGCCGTAGGGGCCGAAGTACCGCACGCCCTTCTTCTTGGGCCCGCGCATGACCTGGACGCGGGGGTACTGCTCGTTCATGGTGACGGCGAGGGACGGGTAGCTCTTGTCGTCCCGGTACTTGACGTTGAACCGGGGGTCGTACTCCTTGATCCAGGAGTACTCCAGCTGGAGCGCCTCGACCTCGGTGGAGACCACGGTCCACTCGACGGACGCGGCCGTGGTCACCATCGTGGCGGTACGGGGGTGCAGGCCGGCGACGTCCTGGAAGTAGCTGGCCAGCCGCTGGCGCAGGCTCTTGGCCTTCCCGACGTAGATCACCCGGCGGTGCTCGTCACGGAACCGGTAGACCCCCGGGGAGTCGGGGATCTGACCCGGCTTGGGGCGGTAGCTGGAAGGGTCGGCCATGCCGACCACCCTACTTGCGCGGACCGACAACGGACCGTACCCGTCGCCACCACCGGCCACCCGCCCCAGCCCCGCCGACGACGGAGGCGCGGGCCCGGGCTCGGCCTGCCGGGGCTCGCGGCGGGGACCGGCGGCCGCAGGGCCCGGTGTGCGGTGGGGGCCGGGCCCTGCGGAGGGGCTACGCGGTGGCCCGGCGGCGGCGCAGCACCAGCACCCCCGCACCGCCCAGCGCGAGCGCACCCGCTCCGCCGGCCACCAACCCCACCGGGGCGCCGGAGTCCCGGGGACCGGGCTCCGCGAAGCCGCCCGCCACTCCCCGCCGGGCATACGCGGAGCCGGGGAGCTTGTCCCCGTAGTCCTTCGCCACCCGGACCCGGTACGCGTCGAGGGTGGTGCCCCCGGTGCCCACGGCCCGTACGGCGTCCTCGTCCAGGGGCAGCACCCTGCTGCCCCCGGTCACGTACCAGGCGTCGATCTGGGGCTCCCGGAACACGGTCCCGCCCGGCAGCTTCTCGGCACCGAGCTGCGCGAAGCGGAACTCGTCGTCCCCGGTGG
This sequence comes from Streptomyces sp. NPDC058646, assembly GCF_042716875.1. Taxonomy (NCBI): domain Bacteria; kingdom Bacillati; phylum Actinomycetota; class Actinomycetes; order Kitasatosporales; family Streptomycetaceae; genus Streptomyces; species Streptomyces sp. NPDC058646. Next base: position 111,253 of record NZ_JBHXRK010000004.1, read on the forward strand.
CGATGTTCACGACCTGCCAGCCGGCCCCGGTCCGCGCGGTCCAGAGCGCGGCCTGCTGCCCGTCGGAGGAGACGGCCTTGCTGGCGAGGAACTCCAGGCGGGCGACGGGCGCCCCCTCCTCGCCCGCGACGAAGTCCGGCGAGAGGTGGTGGACCTCGACCGCCCCGCCCTCGATGCGGGGCTGCGCGGCGGCCTGCGTGACCTTGCCCTCCCGGGCGAAGAAGCGGGAGAGCGTGGCGAGGGTGTCGGGGGCCGCGGCCGCTGCGGAGGCGGCCTCCCTGGCGTGGGCGGTGGCGGCCTCCGGCTGCGGTACGGGGGCCGCGGGAGCCGCCGAGGCCCGCGGGGCGAGGCCGAGCAGCACGGCGGCGGCGAGCGCCGCGGCGGCGGCGGTCGCGGTGACGGTCGCGGTGGGGCGCGGTTCCATGGCGGTCACGCCCCTATCCGGTAGAGGGAGTGGGTCCAGGAGAAGGTGCTGTTGTTCACGTACCAGGCGTGCGAGGCCCAGTTGTAGCGGTCGCTGGACGGCCAGGGGTCGCCCCAGTAGACCCAGCTGTTGGCGGTGTCGTAGCCGTAGATGACGTGCATGTGTCCGCCTCCGCCGGACCACTGGATCCGGGTCTCGACCGGACGGTTGGCGTTGATCTCGGTCTGGACGGTGGAGTACTGGAGCCAGCCGTTCACGTACGAGCCGGCGTTGATGCCGGCCCAGCGCAGCCCCGTCTGGACGTTGCCGAGGGTGGCCTGGTTGTTGGGGCAGTCGGAGCCCTGCTGACGGTTGAAGGCGGCGTTGCAGAACTGGTTCTGGCTGTAGCTGCGGCCGAACCAGGTGGCGATGGTGTTGCCGCCCGCGGCCCAGCACCAGTTGGTCTTCTGCTGTGCCTGCATGGTGATGTTGAGGCGCTTGGAGGCGAGGGCCGCGCCGTGGGTGTCCGGGCCGGCCTCGACGGCGGTGGCGGTGCCGGCGGTGGACAGGGCCATGAGCAGGGCGGTGAGGACGGCGGCCGGGGAAAGCCGCCTGTTTCGGTTGCGCATCGCGTTCCTCCCGAGGTGGGGAGTGGGGGTGGAGGAGCGCGTCCGGACGCTGTGGAGGAGCATCAGGGTGTTGTCGCGATCAGGTCAACACGCTTCAATACGCGATGACATTGCGGTGTGAATGCTGGGGCTGCGGTGTGAACGGTGGCTGTGGTTTCACCTGGTCCTTGCGGCCGCCGGCGCGATCCGGCCGCCACGGCGCGTGTGAACGTTCACAGAGGAGTCGCCATGGGGCCGACCGGGCAGACGGCGGGCACGGCGGAATTCAGCCGACTGCTGCGCGAGGGCCCCTTCCACCTCGCCCTGCGGGCCGCCCTGGCCGCCCGCGGACTGCCCCTGCAACGGATACAGCAAAGGCTTGCGGCGCGCGGCATCAAGGTGGGGGTCACCAGCCTCAGCTACTGGCAGCAGGGCGCCCGGCGGCCCCGCCACGCGGAGTCGCTCCGGGCCGTCCGCGCCCTGGAGCAGATCCTCGACCTGCCCGACGGCGCCCTCCTGCGCCTCCTGAGCACCTCGGACCCGGGCCCCGGGCCCGCCCGCCCGGCCGCCCGTCCGTACCGGACGCTGGTGAGCGCGGGCGCGGCGGTGGAGCAGCTGCTGGAGGCGATGGACCTCCCGCCGGACGGGGGGCTGCACTCGGTCGGCCACCACGAGCGGGTCCGCATCGGGCCGGCGGGCGAGCTGTCCGGCCGGGATTCGCAGCAGATCGTGCGGGCCCACCGCGACGGGGTCGACCGCTACCTCGCCGTCCACCACGGGGACCCGGGCTGCGACCCGTCCCGGGTGGAGGTGAGGGCGTACGAGAACTGCCGCACGGGCCGCGTGCGCTGGCATCCGGAGACCGGGATGGTGGTCGCCGAACTGCTCTTCGACGCCCGGCTGCGGCGCGGCGACACCTACGTCTTCGGCTACGCCGTCGAGGACGGGACGGCGGCGCGCAGCACGGAGTACGTGCGCGGCTTCAGCTACGCGGGCGGGCAGTACATGCTGCAGGTGCGCTTCGACGAGGCGGCGCTGCCGGTGCGCTGCCTGCGCTTCGCCCGTACCGGGCCCGGCGCCCCGCGCACCGGCCTCGCGGACCTGACGCCGAGCGGACGGCACCGGGCGGTGCACCTGGTGGAGCGGGAGGTGCGGCGCGGGCTGCTCGGGATCGCCTGGGACTGGGACTGAACCCGCGGGCCGCTCCGCCCGCCGGTCAGCCGGCGACGAGCTTGCCGCCCGTGGCGGTGACCGGGACGGCGGGCAGCGGATCGGTGGCCGGGCCGCGCAGGACCGCGCCGGTGGTCACGTCGAAGCGGCTGCCGTGGCAGGGGCAGTTGCCCTCACCCTCGACGATCTTGTCCAGCACGCAGCCGGCGTGCGTGCACTGGGCACTGAACGCCTTGTACCGGCCCTCCGCCGGGCAGCTGACGACGAGCTTCTGCTCCCGGTACAGCTTCGCCCCGCCCACCGGCACGTCGGCGGCGGCCCCCAGCTCCACCGGCGCGGTGGGCGTCGCGGGGGTGTTCCCGCCGCTGTCGGTCGCGGTGGAGCAGGCCGTGAGAGCCGCTCCGGCGCCGGCTGCTCCCGCGAGCGCGGCTGCGCCCCGCAGGACGGTACGGCGGGCGGGGGACGGCGACGCGGACATGGAGTTCTCCTGGAGGAACGGCGGCGACGGGCGGGGCACGGTGCTCCCGACGATACCGCCGCCCGATGGGGTAACTTCCCCCGCGTGATCGTCGTCGGTGGAGAAGCCCTGATCGACCTCGTGCCCGTGGCGCGGCCGCCGGGCGCGCTGCTGCCGCGGCCGGGCGGCGGACCGTACAACACCGCGCTGGCCCTGGGGCGGCTGGGCGCGGAGGTGGCCTTCTGCTCCCGGGTCTCGGCGGACGGCTTCGGCGAAACCCTGCTGGCCGGTCTGCGGGCGGCCGGGGTGGACCTGTCGCTGGTCCAGCGCGGGCCGGAGCCGACCACCCTCGCCGTGCCCTCGCTGGACCCGGACGGCTCCGCCTCGTACGCCTTCTACGTCGAGGGCACCGCGGACCGGCTGTTCACCCTGCCCCCCGCCCTGCCGGAGGGCGTACGGGCCCTCGCGCTCGGCACCTGCTCGCTGGTCCTGGAGCCGGGCGCGGGAGCCTACGAGGCCCTGCTGCGCCGGGAGGCGCGGCGGGGGTTGCTGACCCTGCTGGACCCCAACATCCGGCCCGCCCTGATCGCGGACCCGGCGGGCTACCGGGCGCGCTTCCTGAGCCGGCTGCTGCCGTACGCGACCGTCCTCAAGCTGTCGGAGGAGGACGCGCGATGGCTGGGCGGCCGGCCTGCGGACTGGCTGGCGGCGGGCCCGTCGGCGGTGGTGCTGACGCGGGGTGCGGCGGGCCTGACGGTGTGGACCCGGGAGGGTGCGGAGCACACGGTGGCGGCCCGCCGGGTCGCCGTGGCCGACACGATCGGCGCGGGCGACACCGTCAACGCCGCGCTGCTGCACCGGCTTCCGGCGGCGCCCGGCGCGCCGGTGGACTGGCCGGACGTCCTGGCGTACGCCGCCCACGCGGCGGCCCTCACCTGCAGCCGGGCGGGTGCGGAGCCGCCGTACGCGGCCGAGCTCGCCCCCTGAGCCGCCTGCCGATCTTGCCGGATCCGTCCCGGACCCTGCCCGCTCCGGCGAGGATGGGGGCATGGAAATCACGGTATTCGGGGCCACGGGCGGCGTGGGCCGGGAAGTCGTCAGGCAGGCACTGGCCGCCGGCCACGAGGTGACGGCCGTCGTCCGCGACCCGGCCCGGCTGGACGTGGCGCCCCACGACCGGCTCCGGGTGGCGGTCGTGGCCGACCTGACGGACGCGGATGCGCTCGTGCCCGTGCTGGAGGGCCGGTCGGCGGTGGTCTCGGCCCTCGGTGCGGCCGGCAACAAGCAGGCCAAGGCGGCCCCGGTCACCGGCCCGGCGCTGCGGGGCATCCTCGCGGCGATGGAGCGGGCGGGCGTGTCCCGTCTGGCGGCCGTCAGCGCGGCCCCGGTCGGGCCGGACGTGCCGGGCGACGGGATCTTCACGCGGGCGGTGCTCCTGCCCGTCCTGCGGCGGGTCCTGCGGGACCTGTACGCGGACCTCGCGGTCATGGAGGCGGTCATCGCCGCCAGCCGCACGCAGTGGACGGTGATCCGCCCTCCCCGCCTGCTGAACAGGCCCGGGACGGGCACCTACCGCCGCGTCGTCGGCGGCAACGTCCCCGGGGGCCGGGTCATCCCCCGCGCGGACGTCGCCCACGCCCTCCTGACCGCCCTGACCGACCCGGCGAGCCCCGGCCACGCGGTGGGCGTCGCCACCTGACCCCCTCGGCCCCGAAGAACACAGAACCGCACCCCACCCTCCGGCCCCGCCAGGTGGCACCTCCCAGCGGAGCCCGAGGCGCGGGGCCCGGGGGCCGAGCCCTGACAGCGGCACCGCCGACAGGACGCGAAAGAGACCCGGCCGCTACGGGACCGGGCGGAGCCCCCGGCAGCGGCGCCCCCGCCAGGACGCGAAAGGGGCCGGGTCGATGCAGGCTCCGGACGCGCCCAGCAGCAGCACCGACAGGACGCGAAAGAGACCCGGCCGCTGCGAGACCCGGGCGGAGCCCCGGCGCGGGACCCGGCCTGCGGGATCCACGCGGAGCCCCGGCAGCCGGCCCGGCCGCTGCGGGGTCCGGGGGGCGGGGCCCCGGCAGCGGCGTCGCAGACGGGGACGGGGACGGGGCCCGGCCACAGGCCGGGCCCCTTCCCGCCGAGCACAGCGCAGCGACTACGCCTTGCGGGCGCGCGTCGCCTTCTTGGCCGGGGCGGCCTTCTTCGCCGCGGTGGCCGCCGCCTTCTTCGCCGGGGCGGCAGCCCGCTTGGCCGGAGCCTTCTTCGCCGCGGTCCGCGCCGCAGGCGTCCCCGCGTCGGAGACCCGGTCCGCGCCCAGGATGTCCCGGAGGAACTTGCCGGTGTGGCTGGCCCCCACCGAGGCGACCTGCTCCGGTGTGCCCTCGGCGACGACGATACCGCCGCCGTAACCACCCTCCGGGCCCATGTCGATGACCCAGTCCGCGGTCTTGATGACGTCCAGGTTGTGCTCGATGACGATCACCGAGTTGCCCTTGTCCACCAGCCCCGACAGCACCTTGATCAGCTTCGAGATGTCCTCGAAGTGCAGACCCGTCGTCGGCTCGTCCAGGACGTACACCGTCCGGCCCGTCGAGCGCTTCTGGAGCTCGGAGGCCAGCTTCACGCGCTGCGCCTCGCCGCCCGACAGGGTCGGCGCGGACTGGCCGAGGCGGACGTAGCCCAGCCCGACCTCGTTCAGCGTGCGCAGGTGGCGCGAGATGGTCGGCACCGCCTCGAAGAAGTCCAGCGCCTCCTCGATCGGCATGTTGAGGACCTCGGCGATGGACTTGCCCTTGTAGTGGACCTCCAGGGTCTCCCGGTTGTACCGGTCGCCGTGGCAGACCTCGCAGGGGACGTAGACGTCCGGGAGGAAGTTCATCTCGATCTTGATCGTGCCGTCGCCGGAGCAGTTCTCGCAGCGGCCGCCCTTCACGTTGAAGGAGAAGCGGCCCGGCAGGTAGCCGCGGACCTTCGCCTCCATCGTCTCCGCGAAGAGCTTGCGCACGTGGTCGAAGACGCCGGTGTACGTGGCCGGGTTGGACCGGGGGGTCCGGCCGATCGGCGACTGGTCGACGTGCACGACCTTGTCGACGAGGTCGTCCCCGTCGACCCGGGTGTGGCGGCCGGGCACCGAACGGGCGCCGTTCAGCTCGCGCGCCAGGTGCGTGTACAGGATGTCGTTGACCAGCGTGGACTTGCCGGATCCCGAGACACCGGTCACCGCGGTGAGCACGCCCAGCGGGAAGGACACGTCGATGTCCCGCAGATTGTTCTCCTTGGCACCGTGGACGGTGAGCTTCCGCTCGCCGTTCACGGGCCGGCGGACGTCCGGGATGGCAATGGACCGCTTGCCCGACAGGTACTGCCCGGTCATCGACTCGGTGTTCTTCAGCAGCTCCTTCAACGAGCCGCTGTGCACCACCTTGCCGCCGTGCTCGCCCGCGCCGGGGCCGATGTCGACGACCCAGTCGGCCACCTTGATGGTGTCCTCGTCGTGCTCGACGACGATGAGCGTGTTGCCCATGTCCCGCAGCCGCACCAGCGTCTCGATCAGCCGGTGGTTGTCCCGCTGGTGCAGGCCGATGGAGGGCTCGTCCAGCACGTAGAGCACGCCGACCAGGCCGGAGCCGATCTGCGTGGCCAGGCGGATGCGCTGGGCCTCGCCGCCCGACAGGGTGCCGGCCGCGCGGTTGAGCGAGAGGTAGTCCAGTCCGACGTCCACGAGGAAGCGCAGCCGCTCGTTGACCTCCTTGAGGACCCGCTCGGCGATCTTCTTGTCGCGGGCGTCGAGGCGCAGCCGCCCCAGGAAGTCCGCGCACTCGCTGATCGACATGGCGGCGACCTCGGCGATGGACTTCTCCATCACGGTCACCGCGAGGACGATCGGCTTGAGCCGGGTCCCGTCACAGGTCGGGCAGGGCACCTCGCGCATGTAGCCCTCGAAGCGCTCGCGGCTGGCGTCGCTCTCGGATTCCGCGTGCCGCCGCTTGACGAAGGGCACGGCGCCCTCGAAGGCCGTCGTGTAGGCCCGCTCCCGCCCGTACCGGTTGCGGTAGCGGACCTCGATCTGCGTCTTGTGCCCGTAGAGCAGGGCTTTCCTCGCCCGCAGCGGCAGTCCGGCCCAGGCGATGTCCGTGCGGAAGCCCAGCTCCCCGGCGAGCGCGCCGATCAGCCGCTGGAAGTAGTCCTTGGTGTGGCCGAGCGACCAGGGCGAGACCGCGCCCTCGTCCAGGGACTTGTCCTCGTCCGGGACGATCAGCTCCGGGTCGACCTCCATGCGGGTGCCGATGCCCGTGCACTCCGGGCAGGCGCCGAAGGGCGAGTTGAAGGAGAAGGAGCGCGGCTCCAGCTCCTCGAAGGACAGGTCGTCGTACGGGCAGTAGAGGTGCTCGGAGTACATCCGCTCGCGCTCGGGGTCGTCCTCGGCGAGGTCGACGAAGTCCAGGATGACCATGCCGCCGGACAGGCCGAGGGCGGTCTCCACCGAGTCGGTGAGCCGGCGCTTGGCGCTCTCCTTGACGGTGAGGCGGTCGATGACCACCTCGATGGTGTGCTTCTCCTGCTTCTTCAGCGCGGGCGGCTCGGAGAGCTGGATGGTCTGCCCGTCCACCCGCGCCCGGCTGTAACCCTTGGTCTGCAGGTCGGCGAAGAGGTCGACGAACTCGCCCTTGCGCTCGCGCACCAGCGGCGAGAGGACCTGGAAGCGGCTGCCCTCGGGAAGGGCGAGCACCTTGTCGACGATCGCCTGCGGGGACTGGCGCGAGATGGGGCGCCGGCACTCGGGGCAGTGCGGCTTGCCGATGCGGGCGAACAGCAGGCGGAGGTAGTCGTAGACCTCGGTGATGGTGCCCACGGTCGAGCGCGGGTTGCGCGAGGTCGACTTCTGGTCGATCGAGACGGCCGGGGAGAGGCCCTCGATGAAGTCGACGTCGGGCTTGTCCATCTGCCCGAGGAACTGGCGGGCGTACGACGAGAGCGACTCGACGTAGCGGCGCTGGCCCTCGGCGAAGATCGTGTCGAAGGCCAGGGAGGACTTGCCCGATCCGGAGAGTCCGGTGAAGACGATGAGTGAGTCGCGGGGCAGGTCGAGCGAGACGTTCTTCAGGTTGTGCTCGCGAGCGCCACGAACGATGAGACGGTCGGTCACGCCGGTCCGCACCTTTCTTGAGAGAGCGGGGGCACGGGCCCCCGTCCCAGGGTATGGGGGGCGCCTCTGCGTTTGGACTGGGTCCTTGGACTTCCGAGCGTATAGCACGCACATTCGATTTACGGCACTGCGCAGACCCCTTCACCCGATCGTGTGGCCACGGGCGGCGAGCCACTAGGCTCGGCTTCATGACTGATCATGTGCACGACCTGCGATCTGTACGTGAAGCCACGGACCGAGTGCTGACCGCTGTCGCGAAACTGGACAACGCCGCCCTGGCCGAGGAGTCACATCTCCCCGGCTGGAGCCGGGGCCACATCCTGGCCCACCTCGCACGCAACGCGGACGCCCTCGTCAACGTCCTGGAGGGGCGCCCGATGTACGAGAGCGCCGCCGCGCGCGACGAGGACATCGCCCGCGACGCCGGCCGCTCCCTGGAAGAACACCTGGCGGACCTCCGTGATTCCGCGGGGCGCTTCCTCGCCGCCTCCGAGCCCGCCCAGGACTGGTCCCGCACGGTCGAGCTGCGCAACGGCGTCACCGACCTCGCCGCCAACGTGCCCTTCCGCCGGCTCGTCGAGGTCGAGCTGCACCACGTGGACCTGGACGTCGGCTACGAGCTCTCCGACCTCCCGGCCGCCTTCACCGACCGCGAGATCGCCTTCCTCGCGGACCGCTGGTCCGGCCGCCCGGAGGTCCCACCGGTGACCCTGACCGCGTCCGCCCCCTCCGGCGACCGGGTCTGGCACACGGGCGGCTCCGAGGGCTCCCCGGTGACCGTCAGCGGCCCCCCGGACGAGCTGCTCGGCTGGCTGGCCGGGCGCGGCTCCAAGGGCGCGGGCCTCTCCGCCGAGGGCGGCGACGGCCTGCCCGGGCTGCCGCCCCTCTAGGAACGCGCACCTCCCGGAACGCACACCTCTAGGATCGACACATGACGTACAGCGGAGCGGTCAAGGTCGGCGGTCCGGCCGACGTGCACGAACTCGCGGACCTGATGATTTCCAAGGTCGCGGTGGGCTCGATGAACAACAACGCCTACCTGCTGCGCTGCCGGGCCACCGGCAAGCAGCTCCTGATCGACGCGGCGGCGGACGCGGACGCGCTGCTGAGCCTGATCGGGGACGACGGCATCGAGTCCGTCGTCACCACCCACCGGCACGGCGACCACTGGGGCGCGCTCCAGAGCGTCGTCGAGGCGACGGGCGCGACCACCTACGCGGGCGCCTACGACGCCGAGGGCATCCCGGTGGCGACCGACGTCCCGGTCGCGGACGGGGACACCGTACGCGTCGGGCGGGTCGAGCTGACCGCGCGGCACCTGGTCGGCCACACCCCCGGCTCCATCGCCCTGATCTACGACGACCCGCACGGGCACCCGCACGTGTTCACCGGGGACTGCCTCTTCCCGGGCGGCGTCGGCAACACCTGGGGCGACCCGGAGGCCTTCGTCCAGCTGATCGACGACGTGCAGCACAAGCTCTTCGAGCAGCTGCCGGACGAGACCTGGGTCTACCCCGGGCACGGCAACGACACCACCCTCGGTGCCGAGCGGCCGCACCTCGCCGAATGGCGCGAGCGCGGCTGGTAGACCGCGCCACGCGTCAACTTCGGTACGCGGTGCATTCCTTCCGGTCGATGATGACCGAACGCACGTCCTGAGGGCCGGGGAAGGGGTACTTGCTGCTCCATGCAACAAGACCCCTCCCCGGCCCCGTCCGCCGGTTCCACCGGTCCCGGCATGCTGCGGCTCGCCTCGGCCTCGCTCGCCGGGACCGCGATCGAGTTCTACGACTTCTTCGTCTACGGCACGGCCGCCGCCCTGGTGCTCGGCCCGCTCTTCTTCCCTTCCTTCTCCCCGCTCGCCGGGACCCTCGCCGCTTTCGGCACCTTCGGCGTCGGCTTCCTCGCCCGCCCCCTGGGCTCCGCCCTGTTCGGCCACATCGGCGACCGCTACGGGCGGCGGCCGGTCCTGCTGGGTTCCCTGCTGCTGACCGGCGTCGCCACGGTGGCCGTCGGCTGCGTGCCGACGTACGCGTCGATCGGCACGGCGGCGCCCGTACTGCTGCTCCTGCTGCGCTTCCTGCAAGGACTCGGCCTCGGCGGCGAGTGGGGCGGAGCGGTGCTGCTGACCGCCGAGCACGCCCCCGAGCGGCGGCGCGGGCTGTGGTCGAGCTTCCCGCAGATCGGCCCGGCGGTGGGCTTCCTGCTGGCCAACGGCATGGTCCTCGCCCTGTCGGCGACCCTGTCCGAAGCCCGGTTCACCTCGTGGGGCTGGAGGGTGCCGTTCTGGGCGGCCGGCCTGCTGGCGCTCGCCGGCCTGTGGCTGCGCCGCTCGGTGGAGGAGACCCCGCAGTTCCGCGCGCTCGCCGAGACCGGGCGGCGGGCCGAGGCCCCGCTGGCCGAGGTGGTGCGGGGTCACTGGCGGCTGCTGCTGCTGACCGGCGGTGCGCTCGCCGTGGGCTACGCCGTCTTCTACGCGGTCACCACCTGGTCCCTCGCGTACGCCACCGAGCGGCTCGGGATGGGCCGCACGGTGGTCCTCGCCTGCATCATGGGCGCGGTCGCCCTGAAGGGGCTGGTGACCCCGCTGGTGGCGGTGCTGGGCGACCGCTACGGGCGGCGGCCGCTGTGCCTGGCCGGGTGCGCGGCCTGCGCCCTGTGGATGTTCCCGCTGGTGGCCCTGCTGAGCACGGCCGACCCGCTGCTGATGACGCTGGGCTTCGTCGGGGCGCTGCTGGGCATGGTGACGATGTTCGCCGTGGTGGGGGCGTACCTGCCGGAGCTGTACGCCCCGCGGATCCGCTGCACGGGCGCGGCCGTCGGCTACAACCTGGGCGGCGTGCTGGGCGGGGCGCTGACCCCGATCGTGGCGACGGCGCTGGCGGACGGCTCCGGTCCGCCGTGGGGGGTGGCGGTGTACCTGACCGCGATCGCCCTGCTGAGCCTGGCCTGCTTCGCCCTGCTGCCGGAGACGAACCCGGTGGTGGTCCGGCAGCGGTCCGGCCGGGACGCGGACGGGGACGGGGGTGCGGGCGCGAAGACGGGGGCGGCCGCTTCGGCCGCCCCCGTCTAGGGCTTCGGGGCCGCGGGGCCCGGTCCGCTCAGGCGTCGATGCTCTCCGGGCGGGCGGCGGCCTCGGCCGCCGCCTGCTTCTTGGAGGCCACCAGACTGGTGATCGTGGTGATCACCAGGACGCCGCAGATCACGCCGAGGGAGACGGGGATCGAGATCACGGGGACGTGCACCCCGGACTCGTGCAGGGCGTGCAGCACCAGCTTGACGCCGATGAAGCCGAGGATGATCGACAGGCCGTAGCTGAGGTGGACCAGCTTCTTGAGCAGACCGCCGATGAGGAAGTACAGCTGGCGCAGGCCCATCAGCGCGAAGGCGTTGGCGGTGAAGACGATGTACGGGTCCTGGGTGAGGCCGAAGATCGCGGGGATCGAGTCCAGGGCGAAGAGCACGTCGGTGGTGCCGATGGCGAGCATGACGACCATCAGCGGGGTCAGGACGCGCTTGCCGTTGCTCTGGATGAAGAGCTTGGTGCCGTGGTACTTGTCGGCGACGCCGAACTTCTTCTCGACGGACTTGAGGAGGCGGTTCTCCTCGAACTCCTCGTCCTCCTCGTCCTTGCGGGCCTCCTGGATCAGCTTCCACGCCGTGTAGATCAGGAAGGCGCCGAAGATGTAGAAGACCCAGGAGAAGCTGGCGATGATCGCCGCGCCGGCCGCGATGAAGATCGCGCGCAGCACCAGGGCGATGAGCACGCCCACGAGCAGGACGCGCTGCTGGAGGTGGGAGGGCACCGCGAACTTCGCCATGATCAGGACGAAGACGAAGAGGTTGTCGACGCTCAGGGACTTCTCGGTGATGAAGCCCGCGAAGAACTCCTGGGAGGCCTGACCGTTCCCGAAGAACCACAGGCCGAGGCCGAAGAGCGCGGCGAGGACGATCCAGACGACCGTCCAGGTGCCCGCTTCCTTGATCGATACGTCGTGGGGCTTGCGGCCGATGAAGAAATCGGCGCCGATGAGGAGGGACAGACCAAGAATGGTCGCAGCCCAAAGGGCCCAGGAAACTTCCACGGTGAACACGCCTCCGGCGGGATGGCTCAGCACTTCGTCAGCGTCATCGCTGCCGGAGGTCTCTTCCACCCGGGCGACCTGGAGGCCGTGGGCCGACGCCCCGGGACCGACTGCGTCCAGCAACCGAGTGGTTGACCGAACCGGTCCGTATTGACGGGCACGCCGTAGCAGGAAAGCAGGAATACTCCCCTCCGCACGCCACAGCCTACCCGCCGGAGGCAGGAAAGGTAAAGGGAGTCCCAAGGACTGGTCAGCGGCAGGTCATCCGTGTGCCGCCGGCCGTCACGGTCGGGCGGTCCGCCGGGCCTGTGCGATCCGCTCCAGGGCCTGGTCCAGGACCCGGCTGCCCTGCGGAGGCAGGTCCGGCTCGAAGGTCCAGGCGTGCCCGACCCAGGGGTCGGCGAGATGGTTGTCCGGGACCGGCGACAGCCGCATCAGCGAACGCCACAGCGGGTCCAGCAGCGGTCCGTAGGCCGAGGCCTCGTCACGGTCCGCGACCATCAGCAGGTGCACGCCGACGGCCGAGCCCTCGTCGGCGAGGTAGCGGAGCTGGGTGACCGCGCGGTCGTCGAAGCCGTGCGGGAAGTCGTGCACGATCAGCAGCTGCTCGGCCGTGTCCACGTCCGGCGGCAGGTCCTCGGGGGCGCCGGCCCGCAGCGCCATCTGTACGAGGTCCACCCGGCGGGTCAGCCCCGCCAGGGTCTGGGTGACCCCCGCGGCCCCCGCCGCGGGCGGCGCGGCCAGCACCCCGGCCCGCACCAGCGGCGCGAGCGAGGCGGCTCCGGCGCCGGCCGCGTCGATGACGTGGACGGAGAACCGGTCGGCGGGGTGGGCCGCGAGCAGCCGCACGGCGTGCGCGACGGCCATGTCCATGGCGGCCCGGCGCAGCCGGTCGGTGTCCATGGTCATCGCGGCTTCGGAGCCGGTGCGGCCGTTGTCGATCCAGAGCCCGCGCTCCAGCGGGACCCGGACCAGCATGGGGATGCGCAGGGCGGGCCGTTCGGGCAGGTGCAGGTCGCCCAGGCGCAGGGCCAGCGGGCCCTCCTCGGGTGTCCGGTGGCCGTGCCAGACGGGGTTGTCCCAGCGGGCGTAGGGGGCCGGCAGTGCGGGCTCGACCACCTCGCACTCGGCGGTCAGCTGGGCGAGGTCCCGGTCGAGGACGGTCCTGGCCTGGGCGACGAGCTCGTCGCGCCGGGCCCGCGCGGTGTCGCGGGCGGCGTTCCCGGAGCCGCCGAGGCGGTGGCGGGGGTCGGACAGGACCTCGTCGAGCTCGCGGTCCATGCGGGAGTCGGCGAACTCGACGGCGCTGCGGTAGGCGGCGACGGTTCGGGCCATGTCCTCGAACATGCCCCACACCTGGTTGTAGAGCCGCTCCTCCATGGACCAGCCGCTGGCGTCCCCGGCCACGGGGAGCGGGGGCTGGCCGGGCTGTGGCGCGGCGGCGGCCCGCGGCGCCGGCTCGGGCGGCTCGGTGCTGCTGCGACGGCGGCGCGGGTGGGCGTAGCTGATGGTGGGCGGGGAGCCCGGGGCGTCGGCGGCGGGTGCCGGGCCGGGAGTCCCCGGGTACGGGACCCCGCTGACGGGCACCGGGTCCGGCGGGACGGGCGGGGGCACGGGGCCCGGCGCCGTGTCCTGCGGGGCGCGCAGCCCGCGCGGGACCGTCGGTGCGGCGCCGGTGGGCAGCGCGGCGAGGGTGATGTCCCCCGACGGCGCGAGGCCCGTGGCCGCGGCGGCGACCTCGGCGGCGGCCGGGGCGGGCAGGCCCGCGTCGGCGAGGAGGGCGGACAGTCCGCCGGCGTAGCCCTGCCCGACGGCGCGGACCTTCCAGGCGCCCTGGCGCCGGTAGAGCTCCAGGGCGATCACGGCGGTCTCGTCCTCCAGCCCGGTCACGGTGTACCCGGCGATCTCCGCGCCGTCCGGGCCGGCCACGGCCACGTAGGAGGCGGCGACCTCGCCGAAGCGCGCCGGGCCGCCGGGGGGCAGGACGAGCAGCACGCCGACGCGCTGCACGGTGTCCCCGACGGCGTCGAGGTCGACGGCGATCCGGTGCTGCCGGGCCACCGCCTCGGGCACCTGGAGACCCGGCAGGTGCCGGGCACCGGGGTGGGCCACCGCGCCGGGGCCGGGCAGCCGCCCGTCGTCGCCGACGGCCGAGGCCAGTGCGAGCACGGGTGTGCCCGCGGAGACCCTGACCTCCACCCGGCTGTGGGACACGGGGTGGTTCTGCCCCCGGACCAGTTCGGCCGTCATCGTGCAGCTCCTCCCCCGTGCCTTTTCCTTTTGTTCCGTACGTCCTACAGGTGCGGCAGGATCGCCGGCATCAGGTCCTGGAACGTCCGGCCGTTGGCCGGGTTGCCGAGGGCCGTCATCTGCCAGCCGGCGCCCACGCGGGACACCTTCGCCATGATCTGCGCGGTGTACTGGCCGCCGCCGTCCAGGGTGTAGCGGGCCATCTCCTGGCCGTTCGTCTCGTCGACGATGCGGCAGAACGCGTTCTGCACTTCCTGGAAGGTCTGGCCGGTGAAGGAGTTCACCGTGAAGACGATCTGGTCGATGTGCACCGGAACGCGCTGCAGGTCGACGAGGATCGCCTCGTCGTCCCCGCCCTGGCCGACGCCGCCGACGAGGTTGTCGCCGGTGTGCCGGACCGAGCCGTCGTCGCTCTGCAGGTGGCGGAAGAAGACGACGTCCACGGGCTGCTTGTCGGCGAAGAGTACCGCCGAGGCGTCCAGGTCGATCTCCCGGGTCCGCGACCCGAACAGCCCGCGGCGCTTCGCCGCCTGCCAGCCGAGGCCCATCCGGACCGCGGTCAGCGTACCCCCGTCCGCCTTCTGCAGACTGATGGCCTGACCCTTGGTCATGTTGACCGTCACGTGCTGTCCCCTCTCCATAGCCCGCCCCGTCCGACGGCGCGGCGCAGCATGTACCTGCGGCTGCGGCACAACCCTACTGACAGGCTCCCTGTCAGGCGAGGCCCGCTTCCTTCATCTGCCGCAGCTCCTTCTTCAGCTCGCTCACCTCGTCGCGGATCCGGGCCGCCACCTCGAACTGCAACTCGGCGGCCGCTCCGCGCATGCGCTCGGTCATCTGCTCGATGAGAGAGGCCAGTTCGGCGGCGGGCCGGTCGGTGAGCACCTCCCCGGCCTGGGCTCCCCGGGCTCCCTTGGCTGCCTTGCCCGCCTTCGCCGCGGCCGCCTTGCCGCCGAGCGCGGGGACGGGCGCCTTCGCGCCCTTGCCGTCCTGCCGGTAACCGGTGCCGAGGAGCTCCTCGGTGTCGAGCTCCTCGCGGGCGATGGTGGCGACGATGTCGTTGATCTTCTTGCGCAGCGGCTGGGGGTCGATCCCGTTGGCCGTGTTGTAGGCGATCTGCTTCTCGCGGCGCCGGTTGGTCTCGTCGATGGCCTTCTCCATCGCCGGGGTCATCTTGTCCGCGTACATGTGCACCTGTCCGGACACGTTGCGGGCGGCGCGGCCGATGGTCTGGATCAGGGAGGTCCCCGAGCGCAGGAAGCCCTCCTTGTCCGCGTCGAGGATCGCCACCAGGGACACCTCGGGCAGGTCGAGGCCCTCGCGGAGCAGGTTGATGCCGACCAGGACGTCGTACTCGCCGGCACGCAGCTCGCGCAGCAGCTCGATGCGGCGCAGGGTGTCCACGTCGCTGTGCAGGTAGCGGACCTGGATGCCGAGTTCCAGGAAGTAGTCCGTGAGGTCCTCGGACATCTTCTTGGTGAGGGTGGTGACCAGGACCCGCTCGTCCTTCTCCACCCGCTGCCGGATCTCGTGCACCAGGTCGTCGATCTGGCCCTCGGTGGGCTTGACGACGACCTCGGGGTCGATGAGGCCGGTGGGGCGGATGATCTGCTCGACGAAGCCGTCGCCGCGCGAGAGCTCGTACTTGCCGGGGGTCGCCGACAGGTAGACGGTCTGGCCGATCCGCTCCTGGAACTCCTCCCACTTCAACGGCCGGTTGTCGAGCGCGGACGGCAGCCGGAAGCCGTGGTCGACCAGGGTCCGCTTGCGCGAGGCGTCGCCCTCGTACATCGCGCCGATCTGCGGCACGGTGACGTGCGACTCGTCGATGACGAGGAGGAAGTCCTCGGGGAAGTAGTCGATGAGCGTGTTCGGCGCGGAGCCGCGCTCGCGGTCGTCCATGTGCAGCGAGTAGTTCTCGATGCCGGAGCAGGACCCGATCTGGCGCATCATCTCCAGGTCGTAGGTGGTGCGCATGCGCAGGCGCTGCGCCTCCAGCATCTTGCCCTGCTTCTCCAGCTCGGCGAGGCGCTCGGTCAGCTCCGCCTCGATGCCGCGGACCGCCTTCTCCATGCGCTCGGGGCCGGCGACGTAGTGGCTTGCGGGGAAGACGTACAGCTCGCGGTCCTCGCTGATGACCTCGCCGGTCAGCGGGTGCAGGGTGGAGAGGGCCTCGATCTCGTCGCCGAACATCTCGATGCGGACGGCCAGTTCCTCGTAGACCGGGAAGATCTCGATGGTGTCGCCGCGCACCCGGAAGGTGCCGCGGGTGAAGGCCACGTCGTTGCGCGTGTACTGGATGTCGACGAAACGGCGCAGCAGCTGGTCCCGGTCGGTCTCCTCGCCGACCTTGAGGGAGACCATGCGGTCCACGTACTCCTGGGGGGTGCCGAGGCCGTAGATGCAGGACACGGAGGCGACGACGATCACGTCGCGCCGGGTCAGCAGCGAGTTGGTCGCGGAGTGCCGCAGCCGCTCCACCTCCTCGTTGATCGAGGAGTCCTTCTCGATGTAGGTGTCCGACTGCGGTACGTACGCCTCGGGCTGGTAGTAGTCGTAGTACGAGACGAAGTACTCGACGGCGTTGTTCGGCAGGAGCTCGCGGAACTCGTTCGCCAGCTGCGCGGCGAGGGTCTTGTTCGGCGCCATGACCAGGGTCGGGCGCTGGAGCTTCTCGATCATCCAGGCGGTGGTCGCCGACTTGCCGGTGCCGGTCGCACCCAGCAGGACGACGTCCTTCTCACCTGCACGGATGCGCTTCTCCAGCTCGGCGATGGCCGCCGGCTGGTCGCCGCTGGGCTGGTAGGGGCTGACGACCTCGAAAGGCGCCACCGTGCGTTCGATCTTCGATACGGGCCGCATGACTCCACCGTACGACCCCCCACTGACACGCACGCGCCCCCACCGGGTTTCCCGCACCGCTCGGGCCGGTCCGGCGCGCCGCCGGCCCGGCGGGTCGCGGGCGCGGGGGCCGCCCGAGCGGATCTCATTCGTTCTGGTCCGTTTGTCGTAGTTCGGTGGCGGCCCGGTGATCTTCAACCCCATGATCGCCGTGCAGGCCCCGCCGTGAAGTGCATCGGTGCAACGTCTGTCGCTCCGCACATGTCTGACGCAGGACCAGGGCTCACGACCCGAGGAGAACGCACATGTACGTCGTCCGACCCGCCGCCGCGGCCGCCGCCGCCTTCGCCGCCCTGACGGGGCTCACCCTCACCGCGCTCGCCGGGACAGCCTCCTCCGCCACCTCCGCCGTCCCCGCCGCGCCCACCGCCCCCGCCGGGACCTTCCGCGCGCTCCCCCTCCCCGGCGGCCCCCTGGACGGGCTGTCGGGGCCCGTCGTCTACGCCCACCGGGGAGCCTCGGCCTACGCCCCGGAGAACACCCTCGACGCGATCGACCTCGCCATGCGGCTGGGCTTCGACTGGGTCGAGAACGACGTCCAGCGCACCAAGGACGGCGAGCTGGTGGTGATCCACGACGACACCCTGAACCGGACCACCGACGTCGAGCAGGTGTTCCCGGGCCGCTCCCCGTGGAAGGTGAAGGACTTCACGGCCGCCGAGATCGCCCGGCTGGACGCGGGCAGCTGGTTCGGCGAGGAGTTCACGGGTGCCCGGGTGCCGACGCTGCGGGAGTACATGAACCGGGTCCAGCGCAACCAGCAGCGGCTGCTCCTGGAGATCAAGAAGCCGGAGCTGTACCCGGGGATCGAGGAGCAGACCCTGAAGGTCCTGGACGAGACCGGCTGGCTCGACGAGCGCCACGTCGCGCGGCGCCTGGTCGTACAGAGCTTCAGCGCCGACTGCGTACGCAGCGTGCACCGGCTCCGCCCGGACCTCGTGACGGCCTTCCTGGGCACCCCTCCCGTGGCGGACCTCCCCCGGTACGCGGAGTTCACCGACCGGATCAACCCGTGGCACACCACGATCTCGGCCGACTGGGTCGCGGCGGTGCACGGCCTGCTGGGCGCCCACGGCAAGGCTCTGGAGGTGGACACCTGGATCGTGGACGACGCCGCGACCGCCCGGAAGGTCCGGGACATGGGTGTGGACGGGATCATCACCAACGCCCCGGACGTGGTCCAGGACGCCGTCGACGGGTTCTGAGCCGCCGGGCGGGCAGGCTTGTCGCGGGCGCGCCGTACCGTGGACGGGTGGACACCACCGAGCGGCCCCGCGGGCCGCACCTCGAATGGACCGTCGTCCCCGACGGCGGCACCGGCATCGGACCCGTGCTCGTGGCCGCGACCCCGGAGGGGCTGGTCCGGGTCGAGTTCCATGCCGGGCCGGACCGGATCGACGCCATGATCGGCCCGCTCGTCTCCCGGCTCGGCGCCGACGCCCGGCGGCCCGCACCGGGGGAGGAGGAGCTGCTGGCCGAGCCCGTGCGCCAGCTGGCCGCGTACTTCTCCGGGTCCCTGAAGCGCTTCGAGCTGCCACTGGACTGGCGGCTCAGCTCCGGCTTCAACCGGCAGGTCCTCCAGGAGCTGGACCGCTCGGTGCCGTACGGGGCGGTCGTGGGGTACGGGGAGCTGGCCGCCCGGGTGGGACAGCCCGGGGCCGCCCAGGCCGTGGGCAACGCCATGGGGTCGAACCCGCTGCCGCTGGTGGTGGCCTGCCACCGGGTCGTGGAGAACGACGGCGGGATCGGGGGCTTCGGCGGCGGCGTGGAGACCAAGCGGATCCTGCTCGCCCTGGAGGGCGTCCTCCCGCAGCCGCTGTTCTGAGGCCGGACCGCCGCCCGGCGGCGCGAGGTCCCGGCCGGCGGCCCGGCCGGCGCCGGGCCCGGTCGGCGCCGGTCACCCGGGCGGCTCCGGTACCCCGGTCGGCGCCGGTCACCCGGGTTCCCGGCCCCGGTCGGCGGGCCCTGGCGGACCGGCCTGGTGGGGCTCGGCGGACCGGGCCGGCGCACGGTCCCGTCGGGCGGCCGGCCAGGAGCTGGAATACCCGGTTTCGCGGCGGGGTGAGGGGTGGGAAACTGCCGCGGTGACCACTCCTGCCGTCGCCCCAGGCTCCGCAGTCCCCCGCCGCGCCCCGCTCCCCCGAAGGGGGTGTACCGCGTGAGCGCCGCACCGGACACCGGCCGCCCGGCTCCGGCGGTCTCGGCGGCGGACCTGCCCCGGCTGCAGCGGCGCACCTCCGGGGTGCTGATCGCCAGCCAGGTCCTGGGCGGTATCGGCGTGCCGATCAGCATCGCCCTGGCCCCGGTACTGGCGACCGAGGTCAGCGGCACCGAGGCCATGTCCGGCCTGGCCTCCACCGCCGCCGTGATCGGCACCGCCCTGGTCTCGCTCCCGCTCGCCGCCCTGATGACCGCGCGCGGGCGCCGGCCCGGGCTGGTCCTGGCCTACGCGATCGGCGCGGCGGGTGCGTGCCTCGTCGTACTCGCCGCCACGATCAAGAACTTCCCGCTGCTGCTGCTCGGCATGGCCGCGTTCGGCGCCGCCTCCTCAGCGAACCTCCAGTCCCGGTTCGCCGCCGCCGACCTCGCGGCCCCGGACCACCGGGCCCGGGCGATCTCCCTCGTCGTGTGGGCCTCCACCATCGGCGCGGTGCTCGGCCCCAACCTGTCCGCCCCGGCCAGCCGCAGCTTCGCCGGGACCTCCATACCCCAGACGGCCGGGCCCTTCGTGTGGGCCGCGGCCGTCTTCCTGCTCACCGGCGCCCTGATAGCCGTGCTCCTGCGCCCGGACCCCCTGCTGACGGCCCGGGCACTGGCCTCCCCCGGGGAGCAGGGCCGCGCAGGGCACTCGCTGCGCGCCGGGGTCGCCGCCGTCAAGGCCTCCCCGCGGGCGCGGCTCGCGCTGCTGACCGTCGCGGTGTCCCACACCACCATGGTCTCGATCATGGTGATGACCCCGATGGACCTCAGCCACCACGGAGCCGGGCTGGAGCTCATCGGCCTGGTGATCAGCGTGCACATCGCGGGCATGTTCGCGTTCTCGCCGGTGATGGGGTGGCTCGCCGACCGCCTGGGCCGGCTGTCGGTGATCGGCCTGGCGGCGGGGCTGCTGTCCGTCGCCGCACTGCTCGCGGGCACGGCCGGGCCGCACCACGGCCGGACCACGCTCGGCCTCTTCCTGCTGGGCCTCGGCTGGTCCGCCGGGATGGTGTCCGGCTCGGCCCTGCTCACCGACTCGGTGCCGCAGCCCGCGCGGGCCGCCGTACAGGGCTTGAGCGACCTGACGATGAACACCGCCGCGGGGGTGGGCGGAGCCGCCTCCGGCCTCGTCATGGCGCAGGCGGGCTACGGCTGGTTGAACGCCATCGGCGCCGCCCTGCTGCTGCCGATGGCGGCGCTCGCGCTCTTCACCGCGCGCCGGTACCCGGCGCCGGCGAAGGACCTGAAGGGCGCGGGGGACGAAGGTCGGGTCACGGACGTCCAGGACACCGACGTGAAGGGCACCGACGTGAAGGGCACCGACGCCTGAGGGGCGCGCCCGCGGAGGGTGTCGGGGACGGTGTCACGGAAGGCTGATGTGGTACGCCTTGCGGAGCGTCTCGTGCACGGTCCAGGTGGTCCGGTCGCCCTCGCGGAGCACGCAGGCGGACCCGGAGCCGACCTCCATCGTCGCGCCGCCCTCGACCTCGATGGTGGCGCGGCCGCTGACCACCACGAACAGCTCGTCGGCCTCGGTGTCGGTGACCACCCCGGGGGTGATCTGCCAGATCCCGCGCAGCTGCTTGCCGTCCGGGGACTCCCACAGCACCTTGCCGGTGACCACCGGTGCACCGGAGAGGACCTGTTCCGGATCCAGCTCCTCCATCTCCAGGTCGGCGTCCGGGACCTCCGGTACGGAGACGGCGAAGGAGGCGGGGGCGGCGCTGTGGTCACTGGTGCTCATGACGCGCACCCTAGTGCGCCCGCACCGCCGGCCGCGGTGACCGGAGCGTCCAGCGCCGGCGGGGCGGACGCGTCACTCTGTCCAGCGCCCGGCCGGGGTGTGCGGGCCGCAGGACGGCGCCGGTCGGAGCGTGCCGGTGCCACGGCTGCGAGCCGACGGTCCCTCCCCCGGCCCCTTCGCGTACGTGCGGGGCCTCGCTCCGCGCCCGGGTCCGGCGCGGCCCCTCGTCAGCGCAGGTGGACGGTGAGCAGGGCGCTGGGCACGGTACCCGCAGGTTCTCGGGCAGGGCCGCGGGCACGTCCCCGGCCGTGCGCGGGTGCGGCAGGGCGTCGCCCGCGCCGACACGCCGGAGAAGGCGCGGGGGCAGCGGAGGGGGCGGTCCTCGGACAGGTCGGGACGGGTGGGGCGGAAGTGCGTTTGGGGGCGCGCATCCGGAGCCATGGATGGGGACATGTCACAGCACAGAGCAGAGGGATCCCTGTCCGGCGGCCCGGTCCTCTCGGAGGAGGTGCGCGAGGCGCTCGCCCGGCGGCGGCCCGTCGTGGCCCTGGAGTCGACGATCATCGCGCACGGGCTGCCCCGCCCCCGCAACCTGGCGGTCGGCGAGGAGCTGGAGGCGCTGGTGCGGGCGGAGGGCGCCGTCCCGGCGACGGTCGCGGTGCTCGACGGGGTGGCGTACGCGGGGCTGGACAAGGCGCAGCTGGAGCGGATCGCGGGCGGTGAGGGCGTACGCAAGCTCGGCCACCGGGACCTGGCGCCCGCGCTGGCCACGGGGGCGACCGGGGCGACGACGGTGTCCGCCACGGCCTTCCTGGCCGCGCGGGCGGGCCTGCGGGTCTTCGCCACGGGCGGGCTGGGCGGCGTGCACCGGGAATGGGCGCAGACGCAGGACGAGTCGGCGGACCTGTCTCTCCTGGCGCGGACGCGGATCACGGTGGTGTGCGCGGGGGTGAAGTCGATCCTGGACGTTCCGGCCACCCTCCAGCGGCTGGAGACGCTGGGGGTCGGGGTGCTGGGGTACCGGACGCAGCGGTTCCCGGGGTTCTACCTGGCCGATTCCGGGGAGCCGGTGGACTGGCGCGTGGACCGGCCCGAGGAGGTCGCGGCGGTGATGGCCGCTCAGGACGCGCTCGGGGGCCCCGGGTCGGCGCTGCTGGTGGCCCATCCGGTGGCGGAGGCGGACCAGCTGGATCCGGACCTCCACGACCGCGTGCTGGCCGAGGCGCTCGCGGCCTGCCGCAAGGAGGGGATCACGGGGCAGGCGGTGACCCCCTTCCTGCTGGGGTTCCTGGTACGGGCGACCGGCGGTGCCTCGCTGGAGGCGAACCTGGCGGCGGTACGGGGCAACGTGCGGCTCGGGGCCCGGATCGCGGGGGCCTGGGCGGAGCGGGCGTGACCGGGGCGGGGGCGCTGGTCGTCGTCGGGGACGTGGTGACGGACGTGGTGGCGGTGTACGCGGAGCCCCTGTCGCCGGCCACGGACACGGCCGCCCGGATCCGGACCCTGCCGGGCGGTGCGGGGGCGAACGCGGCCTGCTGGGCGGTCCGTACGGGGGCGCAGGAGGTGCGGCTCCTCGCCCGGGTCGGCGCGGGTTCCGCGGGATGGCACGAGCGGGCGCTGCTCGCGGCGGGGGTACGGCCCCGGCTGGTGATCGACGAGGAGGAGCCGACCGGGACGGTGGTGGCCCTGGTGGGCAAGGACGCGGAGCGGACCTTCCTCACCGACAGCGGGGCCTCGCTGCGGCTCACCCCCGCCGACTGGGTGCCGTCGCTGCTGGACGGGGCGGCCCATCTGCACCTCTCCGGCTACCTGTTCTTCGCCGACAGCAGCCGGGACCTGGCCCTCGTCGCGCTGCGGGCCGCCCGGGCCCGGGGGGTGCCGGTGAGCGTGGACCCGGCCTCGGCCGGGTTCCTGCTCGCGCTGGGGCCGCGGCGCTTCCTCGATTCCGTGGCGGGGGCCTGCGTACTGCTGCCCAACGAGGACGAGGCCCGGCTGCTGGCCGGCCTGCCGCAGACGGCCGGGGCGGCGCGCGCGGCGGCGGAGCTGAGCCGGCGGGTGCCGCTGGTGGTGGTGACCCGGGGCGCGGGCGGGGCGCTGGTCGCCGAGGAGGGCCGGGTCACCGCCGAGGTCGCCGCGGAACCGGCCGAGGCGCTGGACTCGACGGGCGCCGGGGACGCCTTCACCGGCGGGTTCCTCGCGGCCCGGCTGGCGGGCGCCGCCCCGGCCGAAGCGGCCCGCGCGGGCTGCCGGGCGGCGGCCCTTGCGGTCACCCGGCTGGGCGGCAGGCCTTGAGGGGGCGTCCTGCCGGGCGGGGTCCGGTCCGGCTACCGGGGCCGCAGGCCCGTCCAGGCCGGGTGGCGCGGGTCGTCGGCCCGGACCACCGCGTCGGCGGTCGACGCCGGGTCGGTGTCGGCCTCGTAGCGGGCGAAGGCGGGCAGCGTCCAGCGCGCGGACTCCTCGGTGCGGCGGGCGAGGGCCGCCGGGGAGAGCCGGATGTGGATGCTGAGGTCGAAGGGGAACCAGTGGCCCAGCAGCAGCGGGCCGTGCACGATCACCACGGCGCCGGGCGGGAGTTCGGCGTACGGGCTGCGGGTCGCCCGGTCGGTCACCGGGTCCCACAGGTCGGGCAGCACCCGCCCGGTGCCGCCGGGGTCCGTCGGGCCGAACACCTCGCGCCACAGCGCGGCGGTGTCGTACCAGCCGGCCAGGTAGGTGTCCACGTCCTCCCGGCCGAACTCGAAGCGCAGGGAGGCCGGTCGCAGGAACCCCTCGGCCGGGACCACGAGCACCGCCCGGCCGCGCAGCCGCAGTTCCCCGGCGAGGTGACCGGCGAGGACGGCCGTGCCCGCGGCGGGCGCCCCGTCGATGCCCACCCGCTGCCAGACGCCCTGTCCGGGGTCGGGCGCACCGTCGCCGAGGTGGGCGGCGAGCCGCTCGGCCATCCGCTGCCATGTGATCGCTTCCAGCTGCACCAGCCCATTGTCAGTGGTGGCCCGTAGCTTTTTCCACGAGGGATCACCGGCGGAAAGGGCGTCGGCGGCCTGGCCATCGGGGAGGGGTCTGTCATGGCTCGGGAGACGACGTACCTGGAGCTTTCGCAGGAGGGCGGCGGTGCGCACAAGTTCTACGAGGTGACCGTGGACGGTACCGCGGTCTCCGTGCGGTACGGGCGCATCGGTGCGGACGGACAGCTGCAGAACTCCTCCTTCCCGACCGTCGAGAAGGCGAGGGCGGCGGCCGCGAAGAAGATCGGCGAGAAGGTCCGCAAGGGGTACGCCCCGGCCGTGCGGGGGCAGCGCGTGGCACGGTCGGTGACCCGCCGCCAGGTCACGTCCGCGCCGTCGACGGCGCGTGGGGTGGCCCCCGTGCTGTGGCGTTTCCGCACCGGCTCCTCGGCCTTCGGGATCCATGTGGACGAGGACCGCTGCTGGGTCGGCAACCAGGCGGGCGACGTCTACACGCTGAGCCACGGCGGTGAGGTGCTGGCCCGGTACTCCCTGCCGGACGGGGTGAAGTGCCTGGTGGCGGACGAATTCTGGATCTACGCGGGCTGTGACGACGGCACGGTCTACGACCTCTCGTCGAAGGTGCCGTTCGGGGCGTACGACATCGCGGCGGACGTGGACATCTTCTGGCTCGACATCCGCGAGGGCGTGCTGAACGTGTCGGACCGCAACGGCGGGCTGACGGTCATCGACCACGAGGACGAGTTCCAGTGGTCGCGGCGCTCTCCGGGTTCCAACGCGTGGATGGTCCGGGCGGACGCGGACGGGATCTACCACGGGCACAGCAAGGGGGTCACGGCGTACGCCCCGGACGGCGGCGGGGAGTTGTGGCACACGGACACCGCCGGCTCGGTGCTGTTCGGCTGGCAGGAGGAGCACGCGGTGTACGCGGGCACCGGCCGCAACGCCGTGCAGCGGCTGTCGAAGGCGACCGGCGCGGTGGAGGCCACCTACCGGTGCGACGCGGCGGTGTACTCGTGCGCGACCTCGCCGGACGGCCGGCACGTCTTCGCGGGCGACCTCTCCTCGTCGGTGTACTGCTTCGACGCGGACGGGCAGCGGCTGTGGAAGCTGGGCACGGGCAGCGGGGCGGCGCTGTCCATGCAGTACTTCGACGGGCGGCTCTACCTGGTCACCACCGACGGTTCGCTGGTGTGTGTGGACGCGAGCGAGCAGGCGATCGCCGCGGCGCAGCAGGGGTCGGTGCCGACAGCGAGGGATGTGAAGTCGGCGGCGGCCCTGCCGGTGTTCACCCCGGCCAGGTCCGCCTCGGCGGTGGCGACCGTGTCGGTGGCCGCGGCGGGGGCGGGCGGCGTGGTCGTGGAGTGCGTCCAGCAGGGCGGCCGGATGCGGGTCCAGGTGGTGTCGGACGGGTTCGAACCCTCCTGGAACGTGCAGTTCCCGCGCGGGATCCGCGAACCGGGGGCCCGATACGTGGTGGAGGGGCTGCACGCGGCCTCCGGGGGCTTCTACCGGGTGCGCGGGGAGATACGCCGCCTGGTGTGACCACCCGGGGGGTGCCGGTCCGCGGCGCACGGGGGCGGGCCCGCGCCCGTACGGGGCCAGGGGCGGGCTGCGGCGGGGGTTCCGGGGCGGGGCCGGGGTCAGGGGCGGAGGTTCAGGCGGCGTGTTCCCGGCACACCGCGGGTGTGGCTCCGCAGGGGGTGGGGGCGGGTATGGAGAAGGGGGTTCCGGCGGGGAGCGCCGGGGTGACGTGGAGCACGACCGGGTCGGAGCCGAGGTTGTGGCCCAGGTGGATGTGCCCGATGCCCGCGGGTTCCACGAAGGTGGTGCCGGTCGGATGCACCTCGACCGTGCGGTCGTGCAGGACGCGGGTCAGCGTCCCGGCGAGGACGACGGCGTTCAGCTGCACCCGGTGGTAGTGCCAGCCCGTGCAGCCCCCCGGTGCGATGACGATCTCCCGCCCGTTCGGCGCCGTGAAGGCGCGCGGCCCGGCCGGCCGTGTCGTCGTCTGCTGTCCCCGCATGTGCCCTCCTCAGTGGACGGGCCACCGCCCACCAGCCACACCGTAGAAGGCCGACACGGCTTCGAGGAAGAGTTGGCAAAACCTCAACCGCCCTTCGCCACCAGGTGATATGAGGTTCCTTCGGCGGTATCACACCTGTATGAGCCTGGTCGTCTTCGAGTCAGCGAAGCAGATCCACTGCGCGGAGTGCCGGCACGGGCCGCTGCGGCACGTCGTGCGCGAGGCGGGCGTGCCGCGCTGCCTGGACTGCGCGGACCTCGGGCACCTGGTGTACCTCCCGCGGGGGGACGCGGCACTCACCCGCCGGTCCCGTGAGGGCAGTTCCCTGTCCGCGGTCGTGGTCCGCTTCAACCGGCGTCGCCACCGCTACGAGCGTCAGGGGCTCCTCGTGGAGGACGCCGCGCTGGCCCGGGCCGAGCGGGCCTGTCTCGCGGACGCGGAGGCGCGGGCCCGGCGCCGGGAGCGCGACCGGCTGCGGCGCGCGGCCGAGGACAGCCGGTTCACTGCGGCTTTCGCTGCCGAGATAGTGCGGCTGTTCCCCGGTTGCCCGGCGGAGCGTGCCGTGGCGATCGCCACCCACGCCTCGGTGCGCGGAAGCGGCCGGGTGGGCCGCAGCGCGGCAGGCCGGGCCCTGGACGAACTCGCCGTGTCGTACGCGGTCCGGGCGGCCGTGCGGCACACCGACACCGAGTACGACGCCCTGCTGATGGCGGGTGTTCCCCGCTTCGCCGCCCGCGCCCGCCTCGCCGCACAGATCGAAGCGGTCCTCGACGGCTGGCGCCGCCCACCGCCCCGCCGCCCCCGCGGCGCCCGGGAGGACCAGGTGCGCTCGGCTTAGGGCCAGGCGCCACTGTGACGACAGGGCCTAGTTCACGGGGCGGAAACGACGGTAGAGGAGGGCGCCGCCGAGCAGCAGGGCTCCGCCGCCGGGCAGCAGGTAGCCGAGGCCGTCGGTGCCGGTCTGGGCGAGGGCCTCGGTGTGACGCGGCGGTACCGGGGCCGGCAGCGGGGTCGCCGGCCGTTCGGTGACGGGCGGCCGGGGCGGCTGGAGCGGCTGGAGCGGCTTGCCGGGGGTGGTGGGCACCTCGCCGTTCACGGAGGTGTTGCCGCTGGAGCTGTTGCCGATCCCGACGACGCTCACCGCGTTCCCGCTGAGGTTCAGCGGGACGTCGACGGGGAGTTGGAGCCCGTTGCCGGACAGCAGCCCCGGCGAAGCCTTTCCGTTCCCATGAGCGGTGGCCCCGCCCCCGTTTGCCGAGCCGCCGCCCGAGCCTGGTTTCGACGGGCGGGCGGAATGGGACGACGGCTTCGACCCCTGATGCCCGCCGCCCTCCGTCGCCTCGTTGGCACAGCGGTTCCCGGCGGCCGGGTTGAGCAGGCCGACGACGCTGACGGTGTTCCCGCACGCGTTCACCGGGGCGTGCACCGGCAGTTGCACCAGATTCCCCGACAGCAGACCCGGTGACCGCTCGGCCCCACCGCCCGCCTCCGCGTCCGCGTGAGCCAGCCCGCTCACGCCCGCGACCGCCAGACCACCTCCTGCAACCACCGCCGCGATCAAGCCATTTCGACGACTGTGACGCATCAGTTTTCCTGCCTTCCGGAGAGGTTCCCGGGTGTTGGACCCGTACCGGAACAACGCGCTGAACCCGTTCGGGTTATAGAGCCGATAGGCATTTCACTCCATCGTGTACTGGGTACTGCCTATTTCATGACTGATCGCCCGCTGCTCCTCCTCGATGTGGACGGCCCCCTGAACCCCTTCCGGTCCCTCTTCGCCGGTCTGCGCGGGTACACGACCCACCGCATGCGGCCGGACGTGTGGCTCTCCTACCGCGACCCGGAGTCCCGCAGCGCCCGGCGCGGCGCGCGGGTACGCCTCCACCCGTCCCACGGGGCCCGGCTCCAGGCGCTGCCCTACGAGCTCACCTGGGCGACCGCCTGGACGCACCAGGCCAACACGCTGATCGCCCCGCACATCGGACTCCCGGGCGATCTCCCCGTCGTCGAATGGCCGGAACTCTTCGCCCGCGACCCGGAAGGCCTCTCGTGGAAGACGCGTCCCCTCGTCGACTGGGCCGCAGGCCGCCCCTTCGCCTGGGTCGACGACATGATCACCCCCCAGGACCGCGCCTGGGTCGCGGCCCACCACCCGTCCCCCGCCCTCCTCCTGCGCATCCATCCCCGCCACGGACTGCGCGAGCGCGATTTCACCACGCTGACCCGGTGGGCGGGCGGACTCCCCCGCCAGGAAGCCGGGTGAGGAAAAGGGATGGCCCCCGGGGCGGGACTCACGTGGAACGGGCGGCATGACTGAACTGCACACCGACCGGCTCACCCTGCGCCGTTGGCGCGCCTGCGACCTCGCACCGTGGGCGGCGATGAATGCCGATCCCGAAGTCCGGGAGCACCTGGGCGACCTGCTGACCCGCGGCCAGAGCGACGACTCCGTGGCACGCTTCCAGGCCGCGTTCGACCGGCGGGGGTACGGCTGGTGGGCGGTCGAGGTGCGGGCCACGGGCCGGTTCATCGGCTTGGCGGGCCTGGACGAGGTGGATGACGGCATGCCGTTCACCGGGACGGAGATCGGCTGGAGGCCGGCCCGTCCGGCCTGGGGGCAGGGCTACGCCACCGAGGCCGCACGGGCAGTCCTGGCCCACGGCTTCGACACGCTCCGGCTCCCCGAGGTCCTCGCCGTGACCACCGCCGCCAACCTCCGCTCCCAGGCGGTGATGCGCCGGATCGGCATGACCCGGGACCCGGCCGGCGACTTCGACGACCCCGCCGCGCCCGCCGGGCCGCTGCGGTCCCAGGTGCTCTACCGCGTCGCCCGCACGACGAACGCCTGACCGCCTCTGGTCCCACCGCACCCGGGGGGAGAGCGCGCGGGCTCAGGACCCGAGTGCGGTGACCGGGTCCGGGCAGGGGCGGCCCGTGGGCCACCAGTCGTCTTCGCCGGGGCGGGACTCGTAGGCGTACCAGAGGGAGTCACGGCCGAGGCGGAGCTGGCGCGTGGCGGCCGTGAGCCGGTTGCGGTCGGGGCGGAAGGAGCCCCGGGCAGCGGCCAGGAGCAGCGGGCGGGCCCGGTCGAAGGGGCCCGCCGGAGGGTCCCAGGGCTCTTCGAGGACGGCGAGGGCCGGGCGGCCGCCCTGGCGCCAGGCCGCGGCGGCCCGGGCCAGGTCGGTGGTGCTGCGGCCGGTGGCGCGCGCCAGGTCCCGGTAGAGGGTGCGGGCGGCTCCTGTGAGCCCCGCGGTGGGATGTGCGGAGGCCAGCCGGACGGCGTCCTGCCACAGGCTGAGCCCGGCGAAAGGGTCCTCGGCGGTGGTCAGCAGGGCGAAGGCCCGGGCGGCGGCGTCCGAGGCGAGCTGGTCCAGCGCCAGCGGATCCGGTGCAGCGGGGTCGGCCGGGTACGCGGGAGGGAGCCCCGCGGCGGCCGGTGCGGCGAACGGCGCCGGCAGCGGGGGCAGAGCGGTACGGGCCAGCGCCGCGCGGGCCGGGACCCCGGGGAAGTCCGGTGCGCTGTCGGGCCGTTCCCGTGCGGCGTGGGCGGCGTTGCGGCGGGTCAGCTCCTCGAGCAGCTCCCGCTCCCCGCGGCCGCGCAGCAGCAGCAGGACGAACGGGTCCTCGTCCAGGAGGCGGGCCGCGCGGTAGCAGAGGGCCGCCGCGTGCTTGCACGGCGGACGTGCCACGTCCGGGCAGGAGCAGCGCGGGACGAGCTCGCCGGCGCCCGGCAGGATCGATTCCGCGAGGCTGCGCGGCACCTCGCGCTCCAGCAGGGCGGCGAGCGCCGCGGGATCGGCCGCGACCGCTTCCAGCAGTTCGCTCCACCGCGCGTCGGGGAAGGCGGACAGGACCAGCTCGGTGCGGTAGGGGCGCGGCCGGCCGCCCCGTACGTAGGCCACGATCCGGCCCGGGGTGACGGTGACGGCGTCGACGTGGCCCTCGGCCGCGTAGGTACGGCCCCGGGCCAGGCGGGCCGCGTCCCGGGAGACCTCCTCCAGAGCCGACACCCACGCCCGGCCCCACCAGCTGACGGCCTCCGCGCTGGCGGGCACGGTCTCGAAGGTGCGGCGGCGGTCGTCCTGCGCGGTGATCACTCGGGCCTCCTCAGTGAGACGAGGTCGGCCAGCTCCCGGTCGGTCAGCTCGGTCAGCGCCGACTCGCCGGAGCCGAGGACGGCATCGGCCAGCGCCCGCTTCGCCTCCAGCATCTCGGCGATCCGGTCCTCGACCGTGCCCTCGGTGATGATCCGGTGCACCTGCACCGGCTGGGTCTGCCCGATCCGGTAGGCGCGGTCGGTGGCCTGCTCCTCGACCGCCGGGTTCCACCAGCGGTCGAAGTGGATGACGTGTCCGGCCCGGGTCAGGTTCAGCCCGGTGCCGGCCGCTTTCAGCGACAGGAGGAAGACGGGGACCTCGCCCGCCTGGAAGCGGTCCACCAGCTCTTCGCGGCGCGGCACCGGCGTCCCGCCGTGCAGGAGCTGGTGGGAGATCCCCCTGGCCGACAGGTGCTGCTCGATGAGCCGGGCCATCGTCACGTACTGGGTGAAGACCAGCACCGAGCCGTCCTCGGCCAGGATCGTGTCCAGGAGTTCGTCGAGCAGGGCGAGCTTGCCCGAGCGGTGCGGGATCCGGGGCTGCTCCTCCTTCAGGTACTGCGCGGGGTGGTTGCAGATCTGCTTGAGCGAGGCCAGCAGCTTCATGATCATGCCGCGCCGCTCGATGCCCTCGCTCGCCCCGATCACGGCCATCGCCTCGTCCACCGCGGCCTGGTAGAGCGAGGCCTGCTCGCGCGTGAGGGAGACCGGATGGTCCGTCTCCGTCTTCGGCGGCAGCTCGGGCGCGATGCCCGGGTCGGACTTCTTGCGCCGCAGCAGGAACGGCCTCACGAGGGCGGCCAGCCGGGCGACCGCCGCCTCGTTGCCCCCGTCCTCCTCCTGCTGGTGCTCCACCGGGCGGGCATGGCGGGCCCGGAAGGCGGTGAGCGGCCCCAGCAGCCCGGGCGTGGTCCAGTCGAGGAGCGCCCACAGCTCGGAGAGGTTGTTCTCCACCGGGGTGCCGGTCAGGGCCACCCGGGCGGGCGCCGGGATCGTGCGCAGCGCCTTCGCGGTCGCCGAGTGCGGGTTCTTGACGTGCTGGGCCTCGTCGGCGACGACCATGCCCCAGTCCTGCCCGGCCAGCCGGGCGGCGCTCGCGCGCATCGTGCCGTACGTGGTGAGGACGAAGCCGCCGTCCAGCCCGTCCAGGCTGCGGGTGCCGCCGTGGAAGCGGCGCACCGGTACCCCGGGGGCGAACTTCTCGATCTCCCGCTGCCAGTTGCCGAGCAGGGACGCCGGGCAGACGACCAGGGTCGGCTGCGGCCGGTCCCGGTGCAGGTGCAGGGCGATCAGGGTGACGGTCTTGCCCAGGCCCATGTCGTCGGCGAGGCAGCCGCCGAGCCCGAGCGAGGTCATCAGGTCCAGCCAGGCCAGCCCGCGGGCCTGGTAGTCGCGCAGGGTGGCCTTCAGCGCCGCCGGCTGCGGCAGCGGGGCCAGCTCGGCCGTCAGCCGTGCGCGCAGGGCGGCCAGCGCCCCCACCGGGACCACCTCGACCGGCTGCCCGTCCACCTCGGCCGTGCCCGAGAGGGCGACGGCCAGCGCGTCCACCGGGTCCAGGAGGCCCAGCTCCCGCTTGCGCGCCTTGCGCACCAGCTCGGGATCGACCCGCACCCACTGGTCCCGCAGCCGCACGACGGGCCGGTGCGCCTGGGCCAGGGCGTCCATCTCGCCCGGGGTGAGCCGGTCGCCTCCGAGGGCCAGCTCCCAGGAGAAGGCGAAGAGGTGCTCGGCGTCGAAGAAGGCGGTGCCGTCGGTGGCGGATCCGGGCGCGGTGGACCGGACGACGGCGGTCGCCGAGAGCGTACGGGCCAGCTCGCGCGGCCAGTGGACCAGGACGCCGGCGGCGGCCAGCCGGCCGGCGGCGACGCCCAACAGGTCTTCGAGCTCCGGGTCCGACAGGGCGAGGACATCGGGGGCGGGCTGGTCCAGCAGCCGCAGCAGGGGCGGCCAGACCCGCGCGGCCCGGCGCAGTGCCAGCACGGCGTCGATCCGGGCGCGGGGGCCGAACCCGGCGGCGGCCGCGCCGGCCCACAGCTGCCCGGCGTCGGTGACCAGGGTGGGGTCGGCGAGGCTGTGCACCTGGACGACTGCGGCCCCGGCCCGCCGGACGTCCTCGGCCGGGCCGGCGTCCTCCGCGGCCTCCCCGTCGAAGAGGCGGAAGGAGGACAGGTCGAGCTTGAGCGAGATGCCCACGCCGGTGTCGGCGCCGGCCGCGACCTGCGCGGCCCAGTCCGCCATCCCGGGCACCCGCTGCGGTTCCCGGGCGGCGAAGGCCGGCCCGGCGGCCACCGGCGCGGCCGGGGTACGGGGCAGGACGTCGGCCACGGCGTCGAGGAACGCGCGGACCAGCGCCTCCGGTTCGGGCAGCTGGAGCGGGCGGCGGCCCGCCAGGGGGGTCGCGTACCCCTCGTACGGCAGGGCGGCTGCGACCGCGCGGAGGTGGTCGACATCGGCGGCGTCGAGGGGACCGGCGCGCCAGGCGTCGACCCCCTCGGGGGTGAGGCCGGGGAGCAGCCGGCCCCGGGCGGCCAGGGTCAGGGCCTGGGCGGCGACGGTGCCCCAGGCGCGGGTGGCGGGATGGGCGGCGGGGCTGTGGGGGGCCCGGGCGAGCAGCGGCAGGGCGTCGACGACGGAGAAGGTCACCGCGGGCACGGTCCGGCTGCGCACCCCGTCGCCGTGCGGGCGCACGACGGTGAGCGGTGTCGGGGTACCGGCTTCGGGCAGCGGGTCCCCGTCGGGCGCCCAGAACGCTATGCGGCCCTCGCGGGGGACGGCGGCGGGCAGGAAGAGGGCCGCGTGGCGCAGCAGCGCGCCTTCGGCCCCGGTGGGCGGCGGCTGCGTCCGAGCCGGTGACCGCGGCTGCGCGGGCGGCGGGCCTGCCTCCGGCTGCCGTGCCATGGTGTCCCCTCCCCCGGTCGGTCCCGCTCGGTGCGGTTTCCTCTGCACCGAGTCTAGGTCGGGGCACTGACAACACCTTTGACCTGGTCGTACGCCCCGTCTGCTCAGCGCGCCCAGCGGCCGCCCTGTTCCGTCGCGTACCCGTAGACGGGCCGGCCGGTGGTGGCGCTGGTCCGCAGCGGCCGGCCGTTGTCGTCGAGCCGCAGGGTGCCGGTGCCGGAGGGCCCGGTCCAGCGCAGGTCGAGCGACCAGTCGCAGTCGCAGCCCTTGGTGGCGGCCTCCACCCGCAGCACGACCGGCTCCGCGGCCGAGACCCGCAGCGGGAAGGAGGGGGCGGGGACCCTGTTGCCGCCGTCGTTCCCGGCGACGGGACGGGCCAGCGGCCTCGGCGCGTCCAGGTTCACCGCGAACCCGGCCGGGGTGAGCCCTCCGCCGCAGCCCTGGGACATCTCGTAGACGTTCCAGGCGAGCGGGGCGCGCCGGGCGGCCACCCGTACTTCGAGGTCCTCCAGGACCACGGCTCCCGGTCCCGTGCCGTGCAGGGTGACCTCCACGATCTGCGTCCCGGCGTGCACCGCGCGCTGCGAGGAGGCCCAGGCGGGCGCGTCCGCCTCGACGGGGGGCGGGGGCAGTGCCCCCGGGCCCTGCTCGGCCAGGTACGCGTGCTCGCAGCCCGCGGCCCATACGTGCGACCGCACCGCCGCCCTGAGCGGCGCCGCGGTGGCCGGACCCCGGCCGGGCTCCGTGCCGGGGGGCGGTACGGGCACCTGCGTCGGGGCGGAGGCCGGAGCCGAGGCCGGGGCCGAGCCCGGGGCGGACGGGGAGGCGGACGAGGGCGATGCGGTGCCCGGTGCCCCCGGCGCGGGCGTACCGGTCCCCGCGGGGGACGAGGCCGGGGGCGCCACCGAAGCCCCCGCCCCGGCCGAGGGGGTGCCGCCGCCCCCGGGCAGTGCGGCCGTCAGCACCGCCACGGCCACCGCGCCCGCCACCGCCCCGGCGACGACGGCCGTGGCTCCCCGGCGCCGGTACCAGGGCGGCCGGAGCGGCGCCGGTACGGCCACCCGCACGGCCCCGTCCACCGACGCCGGCTCCGCCCGCCCTCCCTGCACCCCGCCGACCCCGGCAGCCACCTCCGCCCCCGCAACCGCCCCGACACCGGACCCCGCACCCGGCCCGTCGCCCGGCTCCGCAGCCTGGACCCCACCGGGCCCGGCAGCCGCACCGGCACCCGGTTCCGCACCCGGCCCGGCAGCCGGCCCTACAGCCCGCCCAGCGCCTGACTCCGCAGCCCACCCAGCAGCCTGGACCCCACCGGGCCCGGCAGCCGCACCGGCACCCGGTTCCGCACCCGGTTCCGCACCCGGCCCGGCACCCGGCCCGGCACCCGGCTCCGCAGCCCGCCCGGCGCCCGGCTCCGCGGACTGGGCTCCGCCGGGCCCGGCAACCGGCCCCGCGGGCGCGGCCGCGCCCGGCGCCGTGCCCCGCCCGGTTCCGGGGGCCGCCGCGGAACGGGCCGCCGCCCGGCGGCGGGCGTCCGCCAGCAGCCAGGCCCGGTGCAGGCCCACCGCCTCGGCCGGCGAGGCGCCGCAGAGCCGCGCGAAGCGGTCCACCACCGCGAACTCCGCCGGCACGGCCTCGCCGTTGCAGTAGCGGTGCAGGGTCGAGGTGCTGGTGTGCAGCCGCCGCGCCAGCACCCCGTAACTCAGTCCCGCCCGCTCCTTCAGCGCCCGCATCAGCCGCGCGAACCGCTGCGACTCGCCCTCTTCCACGTCCTCGCCCCCGCGCCCACCCGCACCCACGGCGTCCCCCGTCCCACGACTGCGTTCCATGCAGGGGGTGTTCCCCCAGGTGACAGTACGTACGGCCGTTCCAGTGTCCCGAATCCGCCGCGATCCGTCGCCCGACACCCCGTCTCGGGGAAAGGCTGTCGGCGTAAGCATCCGCACCGATGACTCGCCTCGTCGAGACGCGTCCTGTTGAGACACCCGGGAGAACCGACCATGTTCCGACGCACCGGTACCGCCGCCACGTTCACCACCGCCCTCCTCGCGGCGGCCGCCGCCCTCGTCCTGACCGCCTCGACCACGGCCACGGCCGCCACCGCCCCGGGGTTCGTCAACGGCACCGACCTGCCGCCGCACCCCGGCTCGCCGTGGTTCGCCGGCAAGGTCACCAAGGGCCTGCCCGAGTCCGCGCCGTTCTGCCTGGAGGGCGTGCTTCCGGCGGCGGGCAGCTGGCACCGCCAGTTCGGCACCGAGTTCGACACCGGCGCCGTGCAGGTCTCCGTACGGTCCGCTTCGGCCTCCGCGGCCGCCAAGCTCGTCGGGACCCTGGAGCGCAAGGTCGCGGCCTGCGCCGCCGACTGGCTGCGGGCGACCCCGGGCGGCACGGCCTCCTGGCAGGACTACGGGACGCTGTCCGTCGAGGAAGGGGCGCACGTCTACGGGGTGCACGCCTCGATCCCGGAGTCCGAGCCCAGCGTGCACCTGTTCGGCATCGGCCGGGACGGTGCGACCGTGACCGTCGTGCAGTGGGGCCAGATGGGCGACCTGTCGCACGCCCCGGTCGCCGACTTCAAGAAGACGACCACGAAGGCCGTGAACAAGCTCAACCCCTGACCCGCGCCCCCGGTCCCACCCCGCGTCTGTGCGCCGGGTGGGACCATGGAACGAGGAACTCCGTGCGATATCCGAGGCGGAAGCCATGCGTTCCGGAAACGAGCCGGTGACCGCCCGCAGTCCGCTGCGGCTGCGGTTCTGGCTGAGCCTGTGGGGTCTGATCTGGGCCGCCGCCGGGACGACCGCGTTCTCGCTGGCCGGCCGTCCGGGGTGGGCGGCTGCCTGCGGGGTGGTCGCGCTGCTGGCCGCCGCGGACCTCGCCGTGGTGATCCGCCACATCCGCCAGGGGCCGCACTACCAGCCGGGCCGCGACATCCCCCCGTACGAGCCCCTGCACGATCCCCCGCCCACGAGCCGTGAGCCCCGCGGGACCCCGGGGGAGCCTCCCCACCACCCCTCGGAGGGCTGAGGGGCTACTGCTCGAAACGGGCCGCTTCCAGGTACTCCGGCTGCGGGTCGAGGGCGGCGGCCAGCCGGAAGTGCTTGCGTGCCTGCTCGGGCCGGCCGGAGCGCTGATGGGTGCGGGCCAGGGCGAAGTGGGCGAAGGCGTTGTCCGGCTCCCGCTCCAGGACCAGCTCGAACTCCAGCTCCGCCGGCCGCAGCTGGGCGGCGGCGAAGAAGGCCCGGGCGCGCAGCAGCCGGGCCGCGGTGTTCTCCGGATGGGCGGCTATGACCGAGTCGAGCAGCTTGACGGCGCCGCGCGGGTCGCGAGCCGCCAGCAGCTGCTCGGCGGCCCGGTAGTCGATGACGTGCGTCTCCGGGCTCGCCCCACCGGACGGCACGGGCGAGGACGGCGGCTGCGGTGTGGTGTCGGACACGGTCGGTTCCTTCCCTCTACGGGCGCGTTCAACGCCCCGCCCGTGCCCGTTGTTCCGTGCTCACGTCACGCCCGGGAACCCGCGTC
Source organism: Streptomyces sp. NPDC058646 (assembly GCF_042716875.1). Classification (NCBI taxonomy): domain Bacteria; kingdom Bacillati; phylum Actinomycetota; class Actinomycetes; order Kitasatosporales; family Streptomycetaceae; genus Streptomyces; species Streptomyces sp. NPDC058646. Next base: position 147,718 of record NZ_JBHXRK010000004.1, read on the forward strand.
CCCCGCTTCCGTCGCATCCGCCGCTTCCGTCCGGGCGCGCGCGGTGAGTTCGTCCCACACCTTGCGCACCTGCGGCTCCAGCGCCTCCAGCGGTCCGTCGTTGTCGATGACCAGGCTCGCCACGGCCAGCCGCTGCTCCCGGGTGGCCTGGGCGGCCATCCGGGCCCGCGCCTCCTCCTCGGTCATCCCGCGCAGCGCGGTCAGCCGCGCCAGCTGGGTCTGCGGGGCCGCGTCCACGACGACCACGAGGTCGTAGAGGGGCGCCAGCCCGTTCTCGGTGAGCAGCGGTACGTCGTGCACCACGATCGCGTCGGGGCCCGCGGCGGCCTCCAGCTCGGCGGACCGGGCCCCGACCAGCGGGTGCACGATCGCGTTGAGGGTCTGGAGCTTCGCGGGGTCGGCGAAGACGACGGACCCCAGCCGGGGCCGGTCCAGCGCCCCTTCCGCGGTCAGTACGTCCTCTCCGAAGGCGGCGACGACGGCGGCGAGCCCGGGGGTGCCGGGCTCGACGACCTCCCGCGCGATCCGGTCCGCGTCGACGACGACCGCCCCGTACCCCGCCAGCAGCCGCGACACCTCGCTCTTGCCGGCACCTATCCCGCCCGTCAGGCCCACTTTCAGCATGTCCGCAGCCTAGTACCGCGACGGGCGGGGCCGCCGTCGGCCCCGGTGTCAGTTCTCGCCTTCGCGCTCCGCCAGGAACCGCTCGAACTCGCGGCCGATCTCGTCCGCCGACGGGATCTCGGCCGGCTCGGCGATCATGTTGCCGCGGGCCTCCGCCCCGGCCGCCGCGTCGTACTGGTGCTCCAGGCCCTGCACGAGGGCGACCAGCTCCTCGTCGCCCTCGCGGATCTGCCGGTCGATCTCGGTCTGGGTGCGGTGCGCCTCGGTGCGCAGCGCGTGCGCCACGGCCGGCAGGACCAGCCCCGTCGCCGCCGTGACGGCCTCCAGCACCGTCAGCGCGGCGTCCGGGTAGGGGGAGCGGGCGATGTAGTGCGGTACGTGGGCGGCGACGCCCAGGACGTCGTGCCCGGCCTGGCCGAGGCGGAACTCCACCAGCGACTCCGCGCTGCCGGGCACCTGCGCCTCGTCGAAGGGGCTGCGGTGGCCGGGCATGAGGTCGGTCCGGTTGCCGTGCGGGGTGATCCCGACGGGCCGGGTGTGCGGGACGCCCATCGGGATGCCGTGGAAGTTGACCGACAGCCGGACGCCGAGCCGCTCGACGATCTGCCGGACGGCGACGGCGAACCGCTCCCACTCCACGTCCGGCTCGGGGCCGGAGAACAGCAGGAAGGGCGCACCGGTGGCGTCCTGGACGAGGTGGACCTCCAGCCGGGGTTCCTCGAACTCGGTCCAGTGGTCGCGCTGGAAGGTCAGCAGCGGGCGCCGGGCCCGGTAGTCCACCAGCCGGTCCGCGTCGAAACGGGCCACCACCTGGTGGGGCAGGGTGTCCAGGAGCCGCTCGACGATCTGCTCCCCGGCCTCACCCGCGTCGATGTACCCCTCGAAGTGGTAGAGCATGACCAGGCCGGCCGAGTCCTGGGCCAGAGCCAGGTCGGCCACCGCCAGGCCCTTGGCGTCCCACTCGTACAAACCTTGCGGATCAAGCACCGTCACCACTCCTCCTCGCCGTGTTCTCTGCCAAGAACGTCCAAGGCGACTGTGCCATTCCCCAGTTGACTCCTGGTCGGTTCCTTTCACAGGAAAGCAAAACGCGCGGGGCGGAACAGCAGTAGGGCCCGCCCCCCGGAGGGGGCGGGCCCTACTTTTCAGCTCAGCTCACACCGAGGTGTGATGCGCTGCGATCAGCTCTGGCCGCCGGCCAGCTTCTCGCGGAGCGCGGCCAGGGCCTCGTCCGACGCCAGGGCGCCGGAGGTCTCGTCCGACTCCGAGGAGTACGAACCACCCGAGATGCCCGCACCGGCGTTGCCGCCACCGGCGGCCGGGGCGGCAGCACCCTCGGCGGCAGCGGCCTCGTCGGCCTCGCGGCTCTTGATGACCTGAGCCTGGTGCTGCTCGAAGCGCTGCTGCGCCTCGGCGTACTGGGTCTCCCAGGCCTCGCGCTGCTTGTCGAAGCCCTCGAGCCAGTCGTTGGTCTCGGGGTCGAAGCCCTCGGGGTAGATGTAGTTCCCCTGGTCGTCGTACGACGCGGCCATGCCGTACAGCGTCGGGTCGAACTCGACCGAGGCCGGGTCGGCACCGAAGGACTCGTTGGCCTGCTTCAGCGACAGCGAGATCCGGCGACGCTCGAGGTCGATGTCGATGACCTTGACGAAGATCTCGTCGTTGACCTGGACGACCTGCTCCGGGATCTCCACGTGGCGCTCGGCCAGCTCGGAGATGTGGACCAGACCCTCGATGCCCTCGTCCACGCGGACGAACGCACCGAACGGAACCAGCTTGGTGACCTTACCCGGGACGACCTGACCGATCTGGTGGGTCCGGGCGAACTGCTGCCACGGGTCCTCCTGCGTCGCCTTCAGCGACAGGGAGACGCGCTCACGGTCCATGTCGACGTCGAGGACCTCGACGGTGACTTCCTGGCCGACCTCGACAACCTCGGACGGGTGGTCGATGTGCTTCCAGGACAGCTCGGAGACGTGCACGAGACCGTCGACGCCGCCCAGGTCCACGAAGGCACCGAAGTTGACGATCGAGGAGACGACGCCGGAGCGGACCTGACCCTTCTGCAGGGTGGTGAGGAACGTCTGGCGAACCTCGGACTGGGTCTGCTCGAGCCAGGCGCGGCGGGACAGGACCACGTTGTTGCGGTTCTTGTCCAGCTCGATGATCTTCGCCTCGAGCTCCTTGCCCACGTAGGGCTGGAGGTCGCGGACGCGACGCATCTCGACGAGAGAGGCCGGCAGGAAGCCGCGGAGGCCGATGTCGAGGATGAGACCACCCTTGACGACCTCGATGACGGTACCGGTGACGATGCCGTCTTCTTCCTTGATCTTCTCGATGGTGCCCCAGGCACGCTCGTACTGAGCGCGCTTCTTCGAGAGGATCAGGCGGCCTTCCTTGTCCTCCTTCTGGAGGACAAGGGCCTCGATCTCGTCGCCGACCTTGACGACCTCGTTCGGGTCGACGTCGTGCTTGATCGAGAGCTCGCGGCTGGGGATGACGCCTTCGGTCTTGTAACCGATGTCGAGGAGAACCTCGTCCCGGTCAACCTTGACGATGACGCCGTCGACGATGTCGCCATCGTTGAAGTACTTGATCGTCTCGTCGATCGCCGCGAGGAACGCGTCCGCGTCGCCGATGTCGTTGACCGCAACCTGCGGAGTGGTGGCGGTGGTCTCGGTGCTGCTCGTCATGTGGGAAAGGGCTCCGGTTACGGACAGAAAGTCGTAGGTACTGCTACGCCGGGAGCCCTTATCGGCATCCACCGAAGACCGGACAGCCAAGGAGGCCCCCGATCTGCGGAAGAGCGGCGGGACCTCGAAAACCGAGGGGACATCAACAGATGCAAGCGCAGCCTGCTAGGTCTGAGGAGCACAGGCTCGCAGCGCAACTTGTAGCATACGGGGGCAGCCGGACAGGGTCAATGCGCGAAGGCGCACACCCCGGGCGGATCGCCGGATAACCGGCACAATTCTTCGGCGGGAAGGCCCTGATGGCCCTTCCTGCCGTATCGGCAGACTACGACGACGGGCCCCATGAACCAAGAGTCCTACGCCCCCCAAGACGCGCAGGGAGCCGACGGCGGCGCCCCGGACGACGCCGAGGCCACCCGGCGTGACGCGGGGGAAGCGGAGAGCAGCCGCGCCAGCCGGGGCTGGTGGGACCGCAACGCCGACGAGTACCAGAGCGAGCACGGGGCCTTCCTCGGCGACGACCGGTTCGTCTGGGGCCCGGAGGGACTGGACGAGGCACAGGCCGCCCTGCTGGGCCCCGCGGCCTCCCTCCGGGGCAAGGACGTTCTGGAGATCGGGGCCGGCGCCGCCCAGTGCTCGCGCTGGCTGGCCGCCCAGGGCGCCCGCCCGGTCGCCCTGGACCTCTCCCACCGCCAGCTCCAGCACGCCCTGCGCATCGGCGAGGACGTCCCGCTGGTCGAGGCCGACGCCGGCCGGCTCCCCTTCCGCGACGCCTCCTTCGACCTCGCCTGCTCCGCGTACGGCGCCGTCCCCTTCGTCGCCGACCCGGTGAACGTGATGCGCGAGGTCCACCGCGTCCTGCGCCCGGGCGGCCGCTGGGTCTTCTCCGTCACCCACCCGATCCGCTGGGCCTTCCCCGACGAGCCCGGCCCCGAGGGCCTGTCCGTGGCCGCCTCCTACTTCGACCGGACCCCGTACGTCGAACAGGACGAGCAGGGCCGTGCCGTCTACGTGGAGCACCACCGCACCCTCGGCGACCGGGTCCGCGACGTGGTCGCGGGCGGTTTCCGCCTGGTCGACCTGGTCGAGCCCGAGTGGCCCGCCTGGAACGGCCAGGAGTGGGGCGGATGGTCCCCGCTGCGCGGCAACCTGATCCCCGGCACCGCGATCTTCGTGTGCGAGAGGGACTGACTCCCTTGACCTCCGCGCGCTCCACGCCCTCCGCCGACCGCAGCGCCGCCCTCGACGCCCTTCCCGTACGGGAGGCCGTGCCCGCGCTCGTCTCCGCGCTGGACGGCCACGGAACGGCCGTGCTCTGCGCCCCGCCGGGCACCGGCAAGACCACCCTGGTGCCGCTGGTCCTCGCCGGGCTGGCCGGGGGCGGGCCGCGGCGCCGGGTGGTCGTCGCCGAGCCGCGGCGGATCGCCGCCCGGGCGGCGGCGCGGCGGATGGCCTGGCTGCTCGGCGAGCAGGTCGGCGGATCGGTGGGCTTCACCGTGCGCGGGGAGCGGGTCGCGGGTCCCGGGACCGTCGTGGAGGTCGTCACCACCGGTGTCCTGCTCCAGCGGCTCCAGCGCGACCAGGAGCTCTCCGGCACGGACGTGGTCGTCCTGGACGAGTGCCACGAACGGCACCTGGACGCCGACACGGTCGCCGCCTTCCTGCTGGACGTACGGGAGACCCTGCGGCCGGAGCTGCGCCTGGTCGCGGCCTCGGCGACGACCGACGCGGCCGGCTGGTCCCGGCTGCTCGGCGGCGCGCCCGTGGTGGAGGCCGCCGGGGTCTCGTACCCGGTGGAGACCCTCTGGGCTCCCCCGGCCCGGCCGGTGCGGCCCCCGCACGGGACGCGGGTGGATCCCGCGCAGCTGGCGCACGTGACCTCGGTGGTGCGGCGGGCCCTGGCGGAGCGCGACGGGGACGTCCTGTGCTTCCTGCCCGGCGTCGGGGAGATCGCCCGGGTCGCCGGGCAGCTGGCCGGGGTGGACGCCGAGGTGCTCCAGGTCCACGGCCGGGCCCCGGCGGCCGTGCAGGAGGCGGCGCTGACCGCCGCGGCCCACCGCCGCGTGATCCTGTCCACCTCGGTGGCCGAGTCGAGCCTGACCGTGCCCGGCGTCCGCGTGGTCGTCGACTCGGGGCTGGCCCGTGAACCCCGGGTGGACCACGCCCGGGGGCTGGGCGCGCTGGCGACCGTACGGGCTTCCCGCGCGGCCGGGCGGCAGCGGGCGGGCCGGGCGGGCCGCGAGGCGCCGGGCACGGTGTACCGCTGCTGGTCCGAGGCGGAGGACGTGCGCCTCCCCGCCTTCCCCGCGCCGGAGATCCGCCTCGCCGATCTGGCGCAGTTCGCACTGCAGGCCGCCTGCTGGGGCGACCCGGACGCGGCCGGGCTGGCACTGCTGGACCCGCCGCCGGCGGGTGCGATGGCCGCGGCGCGGGAGGTGCTGCGCGCGGTCGGGGCCGTGGACGCGGCCGGGCGGCCCACGCCGCGCGGCCTGCGGATGTCCCGCGTGGGGCTGCATCCGCGGCTGGCCCGGGCCCTGCTGGACGGTGCCGCCGCGCTCGGCGCCCGCCGGGCGGCGGAGGTGGTGGCCCTGCTCAGCGAGGAGCCGCCGCGCGAGTACGGGGACGACCTGGCCGCCGCCTGGCGTTCCGCCCGCCGGGGTGGCGACGGCTACGCGGCGCGCTGGCGCACGGAGGCCCGCCGCCTGGAGCGCGCCGCCGCGCAGGAGGGCCCTGCGGGGCTCTCCCCCGCCCCGCCCCTTCCCGAAACCGGGGCGGAGCCGCGGACCCCCCGGGGCTCGATCGCCGGCGGGGCTGAAACCGCCCCGGCGGACGGCGCGAGCCGGGATCCGGCCCCGCCGGCGTCGGAGGCGGGGGGTCCGGGGCGCAGCTCCGGTGACGATGCCGCCGCGGGGCTCGTGGCAGCCCTGGCGTTCCCGGAGCGGGTGGCCAAGGCCAAGGCCGAGGGGGCGTTCCTGATGGCATCCGGCACCGCGGCCGAGCTCACCGACGGCTCACCGCTGCGCCACGCGCCCTGGCTGGCCGTGGCCGTCGCCGACCGGCCCCCGCACTCGGCCTCCGCCCGGATCCGGCTCGCCGCCGTCGTCGACGGGGCCACCGCCCTGGCCGCGGCCGCCCATCTGCGCAGCAAGGGCGAGGAGGTGCACTGGGAGGACGGAGACGTGGTCGCCCGCGCAGCGGAACGGCTCGGGGCGATCGAGCTCGCCGTGCGCCCGCTGCGCGACCCCGACCCGGTCCTCGTGCGCGCCGCCCTCCTCGACGGGCTGCGCACCGAGGGCCTCGGCCTGCTGCGCTGGACCCAGGACGCGGCCGGGCTCCGGGCCCGGCTGGGCTTCCTGCACCGGACGCTCGGCGGCGCCTGGCCGGACGTGGAGGACGACGGCGGCCTGCTGGAGCGGGCCGAGGAGTGGCTGGAGCCCGAGCTGTCCCGGGCCCGGCGCCGTGCGGACCTCGCCCGCATCGACGCCGGGCAGGCCCTGAACCGGCTGCTGCCCTGGGCCACCGGTGAGGCGGCCCGGCTGGACGAGCTGGCTCCCGAGCGGATCGAGGTGCCCAGCGGCTCCCGGATCCGGGTGGACTACTCCGGCGGGCAGCCGGTGCTCGCCGTGAAGCTCCAGGAGCTGTTCGGGCTGGCCGAGACCCCCGAGGTCGCGGGGGTGCCCGTACTCGTGCACCTGCTGTCGCCCGCCGGGCGGCCCGCGGCCGTCACCGCCGACCTCGCCTCCTTCTGGCAGGGCGGCTACCGGGCGGTCCGCGCCGAGCTGCGCGGCCGCTACCCCAAGCACCCGTGGCCGCAGGACCCGGCCACGGCCGAGCCCACCCGGCACACCAACGCCCGGCTCAGGCGCTGACGCCCTCGTCCCGCACCCGCCGGCCGCGAGCCTCCAGCCACAGCGCCAGCCCCAGGAACAGCATCCCGCCCGCCGCCAGGCCGAGGGGGGCGTAGGTGTGCAGCGCGAGGACCTTCGTACGGTTCGACGCGACCAGGTCGAGGGTGTACTTCGCGTAGTCCTCGCGCATCTTGACGTGTCCGGCGAAGGCGGTGAGCTTCCCGTCGGGTCCGCCCGCGGCGATCCCGCCGCGCATCTCCTGCTGGATCACCTGCTCGGCGTTGACGGGCGCACCGGTGACCGGGTCGACCCAGAACATCGCCTTGACCGTGTACCAGAGGCTGGTCCCGGTGGTCTGCTCGATCGTCGCCGGGTCGATGCCCTCGACCGGCATCTTCTTCGGCATGGCGACCTTGGTCCACGGGACGGTCTGCTCGAAGTAGTAGACCTCCATCCCCCGGTAGGTGCGCGGGCCCACGTAGTGGATCGGCGAGGAGGTGCGGGTCTGCGCGTCGAAGTAGAGGTAGTCGCGGGGCTCGGTGAAGAAGGGCCACTTGAACTCGATGCCCTCGCGCTTGACCGGGTCCCCGTCGACCATCTCGCCGGTGGCGTGCACCGGGTCCTGGGTGTGGGCGTCGAAGATGTACCGCTCGGGTATCTGGGAGACCATCTTCCCGTCCGGCCCGATGATGTGGGAGAGCGTGTCCCAGACGACCACGTCCTTGCCGGCGTCGGCCTCGATCTCCTTCGATGCCTCGACGTTGCCCTTGAGGGTCTGGACGATCGTGACCTTGTCGACCTTCTTGGGCTTCATGCCGTCGTCGTAGTCGATGAGGGTGGCGGCCTTCGCCTCCAGGACCATCTCCTGGTACTGGTTCGGCGGGATCTTCGCGAGCCGCGGGTACGCGTACCAGCGCAGCAGCGGCGCGAGGGCCGCACAGAACACGGCGAGGGCCAGCAGGACGAGGCTCGCTCTGCGTCGCATGGCCGGGCCCTCCTCTACAGTCCGGGCGCGGCGGGCGCGGTGGTGAGCAGCGGCTTGGGCGAGGTCTTGCCTTCGGGCGCCCCGAGCGCCGTGACGGCGAGGACGAGGAGTACCGCGAGGACGAGCCCGCTGGCGGCGGCGGTCAGTGCGCGCATGCCGGGCCTCCGGAATCTGATAGGGCGTCAGGGCGGAGGCACCGTAGCAACGCGGGGGCGAGATGAGAACCGTCTGGGGCTGCGGGTTCACGGCAGGACGCGGCGCCTCGCCGAGTACGCGCACTCCTGTCCCGGCGCCGGCCCCCGGGCGCGGACGTCGCCGGGTCCGTCTTCCAGATCGTGCTCGAACTGCTCGGCCTCGCCCCGGACTTCCTCGGCCGGGTGCTCGCCCACCTGAGCTTCGCTCCCGAGTCGGCCGACCCGCCCGCTCCCGTCCGGGGTCCCCTCGTGGCGGCCGGGGTGCCGGCGGCGCTGATGACCTGGGCGGGCGGGCTAGCGGGTCCCGGTCACGGGGCCTGCCCTCCCGGGGGCGGTGGGGGTGGGCACCGGACCGGACGGGACCGTGGCCGTGGCCGTGGCCGTGGGACGGACGCTGCCGGAGGGGCTGGGCTTCGGAGCCGGGATGACGCTCGGGCTCGGCGTAGGCGTGGGGGTCGGGCTCGGCGTCGGTGTCGGTGTGGGGCTCGGCGTAGGCGTGGGGGTCGGCGTAGGCGTCGGGCTCGGCGTAGGCGTGGGGTCGTCGGCGTCGGCGCAGGTGTCGGGTCCGGACTCGGCTTCGGCTTCGGCTTCGGCGGGGTCACCGCGGGAACGCCCGCCGGCGTATCCGCGTCTCCGGTATCCGGGACTTCGTACGTCCCCTTCAGGTAGTACGTGAACCACGACCGCACGGTCCGCAGGTAGGCCGTGGACCGGTTGCCAACTCCCTGCACACAGCACGCACCGTGCCGGGGCTTCCACCGGATCCCCACGTCCCTGCGCAGCTCACGCATACTGTCCAGACCCTTCACGGGCACCGGCCCGGAGCAAGGGTCCCGCGCCGACCGCTCCGCCGTCGGACGTCCGACACCAGGAGAGGTTCCATGCCGTTCACCCTCAGCCATGCGGCCGCCGTCCTTCCGGCCCTGCGCCGGACCGGGCGCGCCCGGGGACCGCTCGTCGCCTCGGCGCTGGTGCTCGGCTCGTTCGCGCCGGACACCTTCTACTTCGCGGACGCGGTCGTCGGCGGCGTGATGGCCTACGGGACGTTCACGCACTCCCCCCTCGGCGTGCTCACGGCGGACGCGGTCCTCACCGCCGCCCTCGTGGCCTGCTGGCTGCTGCTGCGCGAACCCCTGATCGCCCTCCTGCCGCAGCGCCGGCGGGGCCGGGTGCACGCCTTCGTGCGCGGCGAGCACTGGCGTGGGCGCCGGCTGCTGCCGCTCGCGCTGTGGTTCTACGTCTCGGCGGTGGCCGGTTCCTTCACCCACCTGGTGTGGGACAGCTTCACGCACCTGGACCGCTGGGGGACCGAGCTGCTGCCGCAGCTCGGCGAGCCGCTCGCCTTCGGACTCCCCCTCTACTCGTACCTGCAGTACGGCAGTTCGGCGGTGGCGGCCTGCGTCCTGGTGTGGTTCACGGCGACCGCCCTGCGCCGGCTGCCCGACACCCCGCCCCCCGCGTCCGTGCCGGTCCTGAGCCGCGCGGAGGTCCTGGGCGCGCTCGCGCTGGTGACGGTGTGCGTGGCGGCCGGGGTCGCCCTGCGCGTGATCCGCTTCTACACCTTCTTCGACCGGATCGACACGCCCTTCGACATCATCCCGACCGTCTGCTTCGGTGCGGGCGGCGGCCTCGCCGTGGCGCTCCTGCTGTACGGGGTCCTCGTACGGCTGCGCCACCGCCACGACCGCGACCGCACGGGCCGCGACGCGCGGACGCCCGTCCCCACCGCGTAGCGGGGACGGGCGTCCGCGGGCCCGGGCGGGTCAGTGCGCGGCGGACTCCCAGTCCGCGCCGACGCCCACCGACACGTCCAGCGGGGCCTGGAGGTCGACGGCCGCACCCATCTCGCGGCGCACCAGCTCCTCCACCTTCTTCCGCTCGCCCGGAGCGATCTCCAGCACGATTTCGTCGTGGACCTGGAGCAGCATCCGCGACTTCAGCCCGGCCTCGGTGATCGCCCGGTCCACGCGCAGCATCGCGACCTTGACGATGTCGGCCGCCGTGCCCTGGATCGGGGCGTTCAGCGCCATCCGCTCGGCGGCCTCGCGGCGCTGGCGGTTGTCGCTGTTGAGGTCCGGCAGGTAGCGGCGGCGCCCGAAGACCGTCGCCGTGTACCCGGTGGCCCGGGCCTCGTCCACGACGCGCTGCAGATACTCCCGGACCCCGCCGAACCGCTCGAAGAACGTCTCCATCAGGCCGCGCGCCTCGGCGGGCTCGATGTTCAGCTGCTGGGCGAGGCCGAAGGCGGAGAGCCCGTACGCGAGCCCGTACGACATCGCCTTGATCTTGCGGCGCATCTCGGCGTCGACCGCGGACCGCTCCACCCCGAACACCTGGGAGGCGACGGTGGTGTGCAGGTCCTCGCCCGACAGGAACGCCTCGATGAGGCCCTCGTCCTCGGACAGGTGCGCCATCACCCGCAGCTCGATCTGGCTGTAGTCGGCGGTCATCAGGGACTCGTAGCCCTCACCGACGACGAAGCCGCGGCGGATGGCCCGGCCCTCGTCGGTGCGCACCGGCACGTTCTGCAGGTTGGGGTCCGTCGAGGACAGGCGGCCCGTCGCGGCGACGGTCTGGCTGAAGCTCGTGTGCACCCGGCCGTCGGCGGCGACGGTCTTGACCAGGCCCTCCACGGTGACCCGCAGCTTGGCCTGCTCCCGGTGACGCAGCATGATCACCGGAAGCTCGTGGTCGGTCTGCGTGGCCAGCCAGGCCAGCGCGTCCGCATCGGTGGTGTACCCGGTCTTGGTCTTCTTCGTCTTCGGCAGGTCCAGCTCGCCGAAGAAGACCTCCTGGAGCTGCTTGGGCGAGCCGAGGTTGAACTCGTGGCCGACCGCCTCGTGCGCCTCCTTCACCGCCTGCTGCACGGCGCCCGCGAACTGCTGCTCCATGGCCTCCAGATGATCACGGTCGGCGGCGATGCCGGACCGCTCCATCCGGGCCAGCAGCTCCGAGGTGGGCAGCTCCATGTCGTGGAGCAGTTCGGCCGCGCCGACCTCGGCGAGCTTGCCGGTGAAGGCGTCGCCGAGGTCCAGGACGGCACGGGCCTGCGCCATCAGCGCCTCCGCCTCGGCCGTGTCGTCGGCGCCGAAGGCCAGCTGCCCGTCGGCGGCGGCCGGGGCCAGCTCCCGGTGCAGGTACTCGTTGGACAGCGCGTCCAGGGCGAAGGAGCGGCGGCCCGGCTTGACCAGGTACGCGGCGAGGGCGGTGTCCATGGTGACGCCCGCGAGGGTCCAGCCGTGCTCCGGGAAGACCCGCATCAGGCCCTTCGCGTTGTGCACGACCTTCGGCTTCGCCGGATCGGCGGCCCAGGAGGCGAAGGCCCGCTCGTCGGCCTCGTCCAGCCCGGACGGCTCGAACCAGGCGGCCGGACCCTCGGCCGCCGCCAGGGCGATCTCACTGACGTTGCCCTGGCCCAGCGCCCAGCTGTCCACGGTGGACACGCCCAGCGGGCCGCCCGCGTGCGCCTGCAGCCACGGCGCCAGCTCGCCCGCGCCCAGCACGGACCCGTCCAGCTCGACACCCGCCGCGACGGGGGCGGGCGCCTGCGCCTCGCCCGCACCCGGGTCCACCGCCAGCAGCCGCTCGCGCAGCGAGGCGTTGCGGATCTCCAGCACGTCCAGCACCCCGGTCACGGCGGACCGGTCGTACGGGGCGCGCTCCAGGTCGGCGGGGGCCTTGGGCAGCTCGACGTCCTTGACCATCTCGGTCAGGACCCGGTTGAGCTTGACGGCCTCCAGGTGGTCACGGAAGTTCTGGCCCGCCTTGCCCTTGACCTCCTCGGCCCGCTCCACCAGCTCGGCGAACGACCCGAACTGGGTGATCCACTTGGCGGCGGTCTTCTCGCCGACGCCCGGGATCCCCGGCAGGTTGTCGGACGGGTCGCCGCGCAGCGCCGCGAAGTCCGGGTACTGCTGGGGGGTGAGGCCGTACTTCTCCTCGACCTTCTCCGGCGTGAAGCGGGTGAGCTCGGAGACGCCCTTCGTCGGGTAGAGCACGGTGGTGTGCTCCGACACCAGCTGGAAGGAGTCCCGGTCGCCGGTGACGATCAGGACGTCGAATCCGGCGGCCTCCGCCTGCGTCGCCAGCGTCGCGATCACGTCGTCCGCCTCGAAGCCGTCCACCGCGAACCGCGGCACCCGCATCGCGTCGAGGAGCTCGCCGATCAGCTCGACCTGCCCCTTGAACTCGTCGGGGGTCTTGGAACGGTTCGCCTTGTACTCGGGGAACTCGGTCGACCGCCACGTCTTGCGGGACACGTCGAACGCCACCGCGAAGTGCGTGGGCGCCTCGTCGCGCAGCGTGTTCGCCAGCATCGACGCGAAGCCGTAGATGGCGTTCGTCGGCTGGCCCGTCGCGGTCGTGAAGTTCTCCGCGGGCAGCGCGAAGAACGCCCGGTACGCCAGGGAGTGCCCGTCCATGAGCATCAGGCGGGGGCGGCCCGCTGCGGTCGTCTGGTCGGTCTTCTTCGATGCTGAATCTGCCACACCCCCGATCCTAGGGGCCCCCGCCGACAAACCCGGCTCCGGGCACGGAAGGCGCCGGTGCCCGGGCGTGACAGGATCGAAGGAGTAGGAAACCACTGCTCGAAGGGGAGCGACATGGCCACCAAGCCGCCCGCAGGTGATCCCGTACAGGACGCGCCGCAGGTCGCGCCCCCGCAGCACGCAGCCGCCGGCCTGCCCGCCATCGGGCACACGCTCAAGGTCGGCCAGCAGCAGATGGGCCTGGTCCGCACCGCCCGCACCCTGCTCAAGGTCAACCAGAAGGACGGCTTCGACTGCCCCGGCTGCGCCTGGCCCGAGGGCCACAAGCGGCACGCCGCCGAGTTCTGCGAGAACGGCGCCAAGGCCGTCGCGGAGGAGGCCACGCTGCGCCGGGTCACCCCCGCGTTCTTCGCCGCGCACCCCCTGGCCGACCTGGCGGCACGCTCCGGTTACTGGCTGGGGCAGCAGGGCCGGATCACCGAGCCGATGTACCTGCCCGAGGGCGCGGACCGGTACGAGGCGATCAGCTGGGAGCGGGCCTTCGCGATCATCGCGGAGGAACTGACCGCCCTCGCCTCCCCGGACGAGGCCGTCTTCTACACCTCGGGCCGCACCAGCAACGAGGCCGCGTTCCTCTTCCAGCTCTTCGTCCGCGAGTTCGGCACCAACAACCTGCCCGACTGCTCCAACATGTGCCACGAGTCCTCGGGCTCCGCGCTGAACGAGACCATCGGCATCGGCAAGGGCAGCGTCTCCCTGGAGGACCTCCACCAGGCCGACCTGATCATCGTCGCCGGACAGAACCCGGGCACCAACCACCCGCGCATGCTCTCCGCCCTGGAGAAGGCCAAGGCCGCCGGCGCGAAGATCATCTCGGTGAATCCGCTGCCCGAAGCCGGCATGGAACGCTTCAAGAACCCGCAGACCCCCCTCGGCATGCTCAAGGGCACCGCCCTCAACGACCTCTTCCTGCAGATCCGCATCGGTGGCGACCAGGCCCTCTTCCGCCTCCTCAACAAACTCGTCATCGAGGCGGGCGACGCCACCGACGAGGAGTTCATCCGCGAACACACCCACGGCTACGAGGCCTTCGCCGCCGCCGCCAAGGAGGCGGACTGGGCCGAGACCCTCACCGCCACCGGCCTGACGCGGCCCGAGATCGAACGCGCCCTGGCCATGGTCCTCGCCTCGAAGCGCACCATCGTCTGCTGGGCCATGGGCCTCACCCAGCACAAGCACGCCGTCGCCACCATCCGCGAGGTCGTCAACCTCCTCCTCCTGCGCGGCGACATCGGCCGCCCCGGCGCCGGCGTCTGCCCCGTCCGCGGCCACTCCAACGTCCAGGGCGACCGCACCATGGGGATCTTCGAACGCCCCGCACCCGCCTTCCTCGACGCCCTCGACCGGGAATTCGGGATCACCTCGCCCCGCCGCCACGGCTACGACGTCGTCCGCTCCATCCAGGCCCTGCGCGACGGCGACGCCAAGGTCTTCTTCGCCATGGGCGGCAACTTCGTCGGCGCCACCCCCGACACCGACGTCACCGAGGCCGCGATCCGCCGCGCCTCCCTGACCGTGCACGTCTCCACCAAACTCAACCGCTCCCACGCGGTCACCGGCCGGCGCGCCCTGATCCTGCCCACCCTCGGCCGCACCGACAAGGACCACCAGGCCACCGGCAAGCAGTTCGTGACCGTCGAGGACTCCATGGGCATGGTCCACGCCTCCCGCGGCAACCTCGCCCCCGCCGGCCCCCGCCTGCTCTCCGAGCCCGCCATCGTGGCCCGCATGGCCCGCGCCGTCCTCGGCACGGCCTCGAAGACCCCCTGGGAGGAGTTCGAACGCGACTACTCCACCATCCGCGACCGGATCTCCCGCGTCGTCCCCGGCTTCCAGGACTTCAACGCCCGGGTCGCCCGCCCCGGAGGCTTCCAGCTGCCCCACGCCCCCCGCGACGAACGCCGCTTCCCCACCAGCACCGGCAAGGCCAACTTCACGGCCGCCCCCGTCGAATACCCCCGCCTCCCCGCGGGCCGGCTGCTCCTGCAGACCCTGCGCAGCCACGACCAGTACAACACCACCATCTACGGCCTCGACGACCGCTACCGGGGCATCACCGGCGGCCGCCGCGTCGTCATGGTCCACCCCGAGGACGCCGCCGAACTGGGCCTGCCCGACGGCTCCTACACGGACCTCGTCAGCGAGTGGAAGGACGGTGTGGAACGACGCGCCCCCGGCTTCCGCGTCGTGCACTACCCCACCGCCCGCGGCTGCGCCGCCGCCTACTACCCCGAGACCAACGTCCTGGTCCCCCTCGACTCCACCGCGGACACCAGCAACACCCCCGCGAGCAAGTCCGTCGTCGTGCGCTTCGAACCGGCCTGATAGAACGACCCCAGGACAAGATGGTTAACGAGCGTTGACGAACGGAGCCGGCCCATGGGCGAGCAGCACGCTGTGAAGTTCCCGCAGGAGGTCCTCGACGAGTACGCGGCCCTGGGCATCGACCTGCCCTCGCTGTTCTCGGCGGGCCACCTCGGCGAGCGGATGGACATCCGCATCCTGGAGGCCTCGGCCGACCGCGTCGTGGGCACCATGCCCGTCGAGGGCAACACGCAGCCCTACGGACTCCTGCACGGCGGCGCCTCCGCCGTGCTTGCCGAGACCCTCGGCTCCGTCGGCTCCATGCTGCACGGCGGCATCACCAAGATCGCCGTCGGCGTCGACCTCAACTGCACCCACCACCGCGGCGCCCGCTCCGGCATCGTCACCGGCGTCGCCACCCCCGTGCACCGCGGCCGCTCCACCGCCACCTACGAGATCGTGATCACCGACGAGCAGGACCGCCGGGTCTGCACCGCCCGGCTCACCTGCCTGCTGCGCGACACCGACCCGCAACACCCCGGTAACGCCTAGCCGTTGTGACTTCTCCGGCGCCGGTCTAGCGTGCCCCGCATGGGTACGGGACCGGCGCCGCGGAGCGCCCGGACAGCAGGCGCGGCAGCCGTCGTCGCCGTGCTCGCCCTCGGCTGCTCCCCCGGCGCCCCCGGGTCCCCCGCCACCGGTCCCGCCTCCCCCGCCCCGCGCACCACCTCCCCCGAGGAGCTGTGCGCCCACCTGATCACCCACTGGAGCGGCGTCCTCCTCGACGCCGAACCCGGCCAGGACCCCGTAGGCCTCGACTACCAGGCCATGGGCCTCTCCGGCGGCCAGAACGAGATCCTGCGCGCCGTCGTCACCGCGGCCCGCGCCGAGGAACGGGCCGCGGGCCGGGACGCCGGGCGCGCCCTCGCGGCCCGCGAAGCACGGCAGCGCTGCGCCGATCGCCACCGCTCCGGCTCCCCCACGGGCGGCCCCTGGTGACGAGGACCCCTCACTGTCCGTGTCGGCACCCCGCCCGCCCCACCGGTCACCGCTCAGCGGACAGGGCGATACGTCCGGACACGGAGGGTGACGTCGCCGCGACGCACACGCTCCGTTGCCGTTACGGGAGCGGCACGTGGGACGGAGGAGGCGATTGGGAGCCTCCAATGGGTGCATACGGCACGGAATTCAAGCCTTGCATTTCCGGGGGTAACCCTGCGCAATGACCATCGAAATGAAGGGCCCGACCCCACCCTGGGTGACCGTTAACCGGGGTTCTTTCCAATGCGCTGACCAGCGGTTGTCCCGGAGATCGAGATGCGGACCCCCCGCGCCCGTCATGACCAAAACCCCCAAGAGTCCTGGAGAGTCAGGACTCAAACCCACGGACAGTCCTGCCGCATCTCACCATGCGGACAAGACGAACCGGCCGGAATTCCCCCGTTCCACCCCCACAGATCCGCTATGCATTACGCCGTGGCATAACAAGAGAGTCACATCATTGGCCCAAGCCCTCCATATGGGCCTATCAGCCGCCTAGAGTCACGGCCAGTCACCGCGACCACCGGATTCCTTTCAGTTCGGTTCCCCGCGTTACGACTCGGCGCGTCCCAGGGGGGACGCCGTGCCTGGAAAGGACTGATCGTGCGTCATCGTTCGCTCATTGCCGTGACGGCCGCGCTTGCCGCGGGTGCCCTCACTCTCACCGCCTGTGGTTCGCGCGACGACAAGGGCGGGAACGACGCCGGCGGCGGCGACACCACGGTCGTCATCGGCGTCGACTCCCCGACGACCGGCG
Source organism: Streptomyces sp. NPDC058646 (assembly GCF_042716875.1). Taxonomy (NCBI): domain Bacteria; kingdom Bacillati; phylum Actinomycetota; class Actinomycetes; order Kitasatosporales; family Streptomycetaceae; genus Streptomyces; species Streptomyces sp. NPDC058646. The sequence continues at coordinate 164,711 of NZ_JBHXRK010000004.1, forward strand.
ACCTGTCGGCCCTCGGCCTCGGCATCCGCAACTCCGTCGACCTGGCCGTCCGCCAGGCCAACGAGAAGAAGTACGTCAAGGGCATCACCTTCAAGCTCGAAGCCCTCGACGACCAGGCCCAGGCCGCATCCGGCCAGCAGAACGCGACCAAGCTCGTCGCCAACAAGGACGTCCTCGGCGTCGTCGGCCCGCTGAACTCCTCCGTCTCGGAGTCCATGCAGAAGGTCTTCGACGACGCCAAGCTCGTCCAGATCTCCCCGGCCAACACCAGCCCCTCCCTCACCCAGGGCCCCAAGTGGGCCAGCGGCGAGAAGGTGCGCACCTACAAGAGCTACTTCCGCACCGCCACCACGGACGCCATCCAGGGCCCCTTCGCCGCGCAGTACCTCTTCAACAAGGCCGGCAAGAAGAAGGTCTTCATCATCGACGACAAGAAGACGTACGGCGCGGGCCTCGCCGGAACCTTCAAGGGCGAGTTCACCAAGCTCGGCGGCTCCGTCGTCGGCGAAGGCCACATCGACCCGGAGAGCAAGGACTTCTCCGCCGTCGTGACCCAGGTCAAGAACTCCGGCGCCGACGTCGTCTACTACGGCGGCGAGTACCCCGCAGCCGGCCCGCTCAGCAAGCAGATCAAGGCCTCCGGGGCCAACATCCCGCTCGCCGGCGGCGACGGCATCAAGGACAAGAAGTACGTCGAGCTCGCCGGTGAAGGCGCCCAGGGCGACTTCAGCACCTCCGTCGGAGCCCCCGTCGAGACCCTGCCCTCCGCGCAGGAGTTCATCGCGAACTACAAGAAGGCCAACTTCAAGGACGACTTCTCGGCCTACGGCGGCTACTCCTACGACTCGGCCTGGGCCATCATCGAGGCCATCAAGACCGTCGTCGACGCCAACGGCGGCAAGCTCCCCACCGACGCCCGCGCCAAGGTCCTCGACGCCGTCCAGAAGGTCTCCTTCGACGGCGTGACCGGCAAGGTCTCCTTCGACGAGTTCGGCGACGCCACCAACAAGCAGCTGACCGTCTACAAGGTCGAGGGCGACGACTTCAAGACCGTCGAGTCCGGCACCCTCAGCTGACCTCCCACCCGCTAGCCGGCCCCCCGGCCACCCGCTAGCAACCCCCACCCCTCTCTGCCGCGCGGGGCGCGCACACAAAGCGCCCCGCGCGGTGTCACATCCGTCGAAAGACTCGGAGGACCTGCGGTGCACGAACTGCCGCAACAGCTGGTCAACGGCCTGCTACTGGGATCCATGTACGGGCTCGTCGCCATCGGCTACACGATGGTCTATGGCATTGTCCAGCTCATCAACTTCGCCCACGGCGAGATCTTCATGACCGGCGGCTTCGGCGCGCTCACGGTCTGGCTGATGCTCCCCGGCGGCACCACCATGTGGCTCGCCCTGCCGCTCATGCTCATAGGCGCGGTCATCGTGGCCACCACCATCGCCGTCGGCGCGGAACGCTTCGCCTACCGCCCCCTGCGCAACGCACCACGCCTCGCCCCGCTCATCACCGCCATCGGCCTCTCCATCGCCCTCCAGCAGGCGGTATGGGCCTGGTACCCGGGCGCCACCAGCTCCATCGTCTTCCCCGAGATCGCCGGCGGACCCTTCCACCTCGGCAGCATCACCATCCAGACCGGTGACGTCTTCCTCCTGATCGCAGCCCCCGTCTCCATGGCCTTCCTCGGCTTCTTCGTCAAGAAGACCCGCACCGGCCGCGGCATGCAGGCAACCGCCCAGGACCCCGACACCGCCAAGCTCATGGGCATCAACACCGACCGCATCATCACCACCGCGTTCGCCCTCGGCGCCCTCTTCGCCGCCATCGGAGCCGTCGCCTACGGCCTCAAGTACGGCGAAGTCCAGTTCAAGATGGGCTTCCTCCTCGGCCTCAAGGCCTTCACCGCCGCAGTCCTCGGCGGCATCGGCAACATCTACGGCGCCATGGTCGGCGGCCTCGTCCTCGGCCTCGCCGAGACCCTCACCACGGTCTACGTCGACGAAATCCCCGGCCTCCAGCAGCTCGGCGGACAGTCCTGGGGCAACACCTGGGCGTTCGTACTTCTCATCCTCGTGCTCCTCTTCCGGCCCCAGGGCCTGTTGGGCCAGCGCGTGGCGGACAGGGTGTGACCTCCATGACGACCATCACCGCAGACCTCGCCGAGAACACCACCGCCGAGGACAAGGGCTTCATCGCCCTCCCCGAGAAGACAGCCCGCCTCCTCGCCACCGGCGGCGGCGCCCTCACCGTCCTCTCCGCCTTCCTCGCCTGGACCTGGACCACCGCCTACCCCGGCAACCTCACCGTCTACGGCTACCCCGGCGGCCTCCAGTGGCTCGTCCTCATCGGCGGCGCCCTCACCACCCTCTTCGGCCTCGCCTCCTACGGCGTCAAGGGCCTCGGCTGGCTCGCCCCCGCAGGCACCGACGCGGCCATCAAACTCGCCGCCCTCGCCGCCTTCGCCACCACCTGGTACACCGTCGTCTCCATCGTGGTCGAGCTCGGCGCCCTCGTCGACCTCGAACCCGGAGCCGGCGTAGCCGCCCTCGTCAGCCTCGCCGCCGTCATCGGCGCCTTCGCCCTGCCCTTCAAGCGGCCGGCCCTCGAAGGCCCCGACCCCGACGACAACGACTGGGAAAAGTTCAAGCACGAAGCCGGCAACACCTGGACCACCTTCAAGGCAGCCTTCGCCTCCGGCCCCGTCGCCCCCGCGAAGGTCCTCCCCGCCTGGACCGAAATCCTCCTCATCGCAGCCGTCCTCGGCCTCGGGCTCGCCGTCTTCACCTACGGCATCACCACCCCGTACCAGGAACTCTTCATCGGCTTCCTCATCACGGTCAGCTTCGCCGCGGCAGCGCTCAACAAGGCAGGCCTCATGGCCCGCCTCACCGCCCTCACCTCCCGCCACCGCAACGTCGCCCTCGTCGGCGCCTTCGCCGCCGCGGCCGCCTTCCCCCTCACCCAGACCGACGACCAGTACGCGAGCCTCGGCGTCAACATCCTGATCTTCGCCACCGTCGCCCTCGGCCTGAACATCGTCGTCGGCCTCACCGGCCTCCTCGACCTCGGCTACGTCGCCTTCCTCGGCGTCGGCGCCTACACCGCGGCCCTGGTCTCCGGCTCCCCGAACTCGCCCTTCGGCGTACAGCTCCCCTTCTGGGCAGCCCTGCTCGCCGGAGCCGCCGCATCCATGATCTTCGGCGTCCTCATCGGCGCCCCGACCCTGCGACTGCGCGGCGACTACCTCGCCATCGTGACGCTCGGCTTCGGAGAGATCTTCCGCATCTCCATGAACAACCTCGACGGCGTCTCCGGCCCCGACATCACCAACGGCCCCAACGGCGTCGCCAACATCCCGAACATCAACATCCTCGGATTCGACTTCGGAGCCGCACACACCTTCGCAGGCTTCACCATCGGCCGATTCGCGAACTACTTCCTGCTCATGCTGGCGATCACCCTCATCGTGGTCCTCGTCTTCCGCCGCAGCGCAGAATCCCGCATCGGCCGCGCCTGGGTCGCCATCCGCGAAGACGAAACCGCCGCCGAAGCCATGGGCATCAACGGCTTCCGCGTCAAGCTCATCGCCTTCGCCCTCGGCGCCACCCTCGCCGGCCTCGCCGGCGTCGTCCAGGCACACGTCCAGTACACGGTCACCCCCGACCAGTACAAGTTCGCCGAGGCCATCCCCCCGAACTCCGCATTCCTGCTCGCCGCGGTAGTCCTCGGCGGCATGGGCACCATCTCCGGCCCCCTCGTCGGCGGCGCCCTCCTCTTCCTCATCCCCAACAAGCTCCAGTTCCTCGGCGAGTACCAGCTCCTCGTCTTCGGCGTCGCCCTCATCGTCCTGATGCGACTGCGCCCCGAAGGCCTCATCCCCAACCGGCGCAACCAGCTCGAACTCCACGACCAGGCCGCCGCTCCCACAGTCCTCGGCAAGGCAGGGGTCTGACCCATGACGACCACCACCACCGCCCCCAGCACGGCGGAGACCGTCCTCGACGCGCGCGGCGTCACCATGCGCTTCGGCGGCCTCACCGCCGTCAACAACGTCGACCTCACCGTCCGCAGCGGCGAGATCGTCGGCCTCATCGGCCCCAACGGCGCAGGCAAGACCACCTTCTTCAACTGCCTCACCGGCCTCTACATCCCCACCGAGGGAGAAGTCCGGTACAAGGACACGGTCCTGCCGCCCAAGTCCTTCAAGGTCACCGCAGCCGGCGTCGCACGCACCTTCCAGAACATCCGTCTCTTCAACAACATGACGGTCCTGGAAAACGTCCTCGTCGGCCGCCACACCCGCACCAAGCAAGGCCTCTGGGCCTCCCTCCTGCGCCTCCCCGCCTTCCACCGCGAGGAAAAGGCCAGCCGCGAGAAGGCCATGGAACTCCTCGAGTTCATCGGCCTCGCCCACAAGGCCGAACACCTCTCCCGCAACCTGCCGTACGGCGAACAGCGCAAGCTCGAAATCGCCCGCGCCCTCGCCAGCGACCCCGGCCTCATCCTCCTGGACGAGCCCACCGCCGGCATGAACCCGCAGGAGACCCGGGCCACCGAAGAACTCATCTTCGCCATCCGGGACATGGGCATCGCCGTCCTCGTCATCGAGCACGACATGCGCTTCATCTTCAACCTCTGCGACCGGGTCGCCTGCCTCGTCCAGGGCGAGAAGCTCATCGAAGGCACCGCCAGCGAGGTCCAGAGCGACGAGCGCGTCATCGCCGCCTACCTCGGCGAGCCCTTCGAAGGCGCCCCCGGCGCCGAAGAAGCCGCCGAGGTCGAGGCCGCCGAGGCGCACAGCACCACCAGCACGGACGGAGAGCCCAAGTGACCGCACTGCTCGAGGTCGAGGACCTCCGCGTCGCCTACGGCAAGATCGAAGCCGTCAAGGGCATCTCCTTCAGCGTCGACGCCGGCCAGATCGTCACCCTCATCGGCACCAACGGCGCGGGCAAGACCACCACCCTGCGGACCCTGTCCGGACTGATCAAACCGCGCGGCGGCCAGATCAAGTTCAACGGCAAGTCCCTGAAGAAGGTCCCCGCCCACGAGATCGTCTCCCTCGGACTCGCCCACTCCCCCGAGGGCCGGCACATCTTCCCCCGCATGAGCATCGAGGACAACCTCCTCCTCGGCGCCTTCCTCCGCAAGGACAAGGAAGGCATCCAGCAGGACGTCCAGCGCGCCTACGACCTCTTCCCCATCCTGGGAGAACGCCGCAAGCAGGCCGCCGGCACCCTCTCGGGCGGCGAACAGCAGATGCTCGCCATGGGCCGCGCCCTCATGTCCCGCCCCAAGCTGCTCATGCTGGACGAGCCCTCCATGGGCCTCTCCCCGATCATGATGCAGAAGATCATGGCGACCATCGCCGAGCTCAAGGCCCAGGGCACGACCATCCTCCTGGTCGAGCAGAACGCCCAGGCCGCGCTCTCCCTGGCCGACCGCGGCCACGTCCTGGAGATCGGCAAGGTCGTCCTGTCCGGCCCCGGCCGCGAACTCCTCACCAACGAGGACGTCCGCAAGGCCTACCTCGGCGAGGACTGACCCCGCCCGCTCCACCGCCACACACGCGTGAGGCCCGCCTCCCCTCGGGGGGAGACGGGCCTCACGTACGTCCGGGGAACGTCAGCCCTTGGCCGCGTTCTTCTTCTCCTCGGCGTCCTCGATGACCGCCTCCGCGACCTGCTGCATGGACATGCGGCGGTCCATGGACGTCTTCTGGATCCACCGGAACGCAGCCGGCTCCGTCAGCCCGTACTGCGTCTGCAGGATGCTCTTGGCCCGGTCGACCAGCTTGCGCGTCTCCAGACGCAGCGAGAGGTCCGCGACCTCCTTCTCCAGCGCCCGCAGCTCCGCGAAGCGCGACACCGCCATCTCGATGGCCGGCACCACGTCGCTCTTGCTGAACGGCTTCACCAGGTACGCCATGGCCCCGGCGTCACGGGCCCGCTCGACCAGGTCGCGCTGCGAGAACGCGGTCAGCATGAGCACGGGGGCGATGGACTCCTCCGCGATCTTCTCGGCCGCGGAGATCCCGTCCAGCACGGGCATCTTCACGTCGAGGATCACCAGGTCGGGCCGGTGCTCCCGCGCCAGCTCCACGGCCCGCTGCCCGTCCCCGGCCTCACCGACGACGGAGTACCCCTCCTCCTCCAGCATCTCTTTCAGGTCCAGGCGGATGAGCGCCTCGTCCTCGGCGATGACGACCCGGGTCGTCAGCGGCGGAACGTGCGACTGGTCGGCGTCGGGCGTGGGCGTCGACTCGTGCTCGGCGGTCACGGGGGCTCCTTGTGCAAGGCGATTCAGCTCCCCCGAGCCTACCTAGCTCCTGTATGTTTGTGACACGGAGGGTCTTCGGTATCCTTCGTTTCGAAGGGGCCCCGGTAGCCCAGCGGTAGAGGCCATGGATTCAAAACCCATTCAGCGTCGGTTCGAATCCGACCCGGGGCACTTCTCCTTCGATTCCAAGGTCGTCAGATAAATTTGGCGATCTTCACTCGTCATGGTGAACGAAACTTCGAATTGCGACCAACCGGACGAATAGCCGCGAGGCTCCCCTCGTGGAGCACAATCCTTCGATACGCGATGAAGCCGTCCTCTTGTTGCGCAAAGGTGTCACCAACCGGATGGTGGCCGAGTATCTCGGTGTCCCGCGCGGCACCGTGGGCTGGTGGCGGTACGAGGACCGCCGACATCGTGGTGAGACGTACACCCAGCTGACCGACTGCCCGATATGCACCGGCCGCGCATTCGATCAGCAGGCGTACTCCTACCTCCTGGGCCTCTACCTCGGAGACGGCCACATCATCTCCAAGTACAAACAGCACCATCTCTCCGTCTTCTGCGATGCGACATGGCCAGGCCTGATAGACGGCGCCGAGCTGGCCATGCACCTCGTCATGCCCGCGCCGGCGACAGGGCGTCGCCATCGGCGGGGTTGCGTGGAGGTCAAGTCGTACTCACAGCACTGGCCCTGCATGTTTCCCCAGCACGGGCCCGGCAACAAGCACGAGCGGCGAATCACCCTTGAAGGCTGGCAGCAGGACATCGTCGAGGCATATCCCTGGGAGTTCCTCCGGGGACTAATTCATTCCGACGGGTGCCGCATCATCAACTGGACCGTCCGGAACGGTAAGCGCTACGAGTACCCCCGGTACTTCTTCACCAACAAGTCGGACGACATCCGGAAGCTGTGCACCGACACGCTCACGAAGGTCGGCGTCCAGTGGACCGTCCTGGCGCGGGGCAGCGACCCCTTCAACGTGTCCATCGCCCGCAAGGCCTCCGTCGCGCTCATGGACGCGCACATCGGCCCGAAGTACTAGCCCGGCCGCGGCTCCGGCGGGCGACCGCGTCGGGCGGGGGCTCCCTCTGTGCGGGTGGGAGCTGCCCGACGCGGTGCTGCGGTGGTGGTCAGCGGACGGCTTCGCCGATGTGGTGGATGCGGACGAGGTTGGTGGAGCCGCTGACGCCGGGGGGTGAGCCGGCGGTGATGACGACGGTGTCGCCGGGTACGCAGCGGCCGATGCGCAGGAGTTCTTCTTCGACCTGGGCGACCATGGCGTCGGTGGAGTCGACGTGGGGGCCGAGGAAGGTTTCGACGCCCCAGGTGAGGTTGAGCTGGGAGCGGGTGGCGGGGTCGGGGGTGAAGGCGAGGAGGGGGATGGGTGAGCGGTAGCGGGAGAGCCGTCGGACGGTGTCGCCGCTCTGGGTGAAGGCGACGAGGAATTTGGCGTCGAGGAAGTCGCCCATTTCGGCGGCTGCGCGGGCGACGGCTCCGCCTTGGGTGCGGGGCTTGTTGCGGTCGGTGAGCGGGGGGAGGCCCTTGGCGAGGATGTCTTCTTCGGCGGCTTCGACGATGCGGGACATGGTGCGGACGGTTTCGACGGGGTATTTGCCGACGCTGGTTTCGCCGGAGAGCATGACGGCGTCGGTGCCGTCGATGACGGCGTTGGCGACGTCGGAGGCTTCGGCGCGGGTGGGTCGGGAGTTGTCGATCATCGAGTCGAGCATCTGGGTGGCGACGATGACGGGTTTGGCGTTGCGCTTGGCGAGTTTGACGGCGCGCTTCTGGACGATGGGGACTTGTTCGAGGGGCATTTCGACGCCGAGGTCGCCGCGGGCGACCATGATGCCGTCGAAGGCGGCGACGATGGCGTCGATGTTCTCGACGGCCTGGGGCTTTTCGATCTTGGCGATGACGGGGAGGCGGCGGCCTTCCTCGTCCATGATGCGGTGGACGTCGTCGATGTCGTGGCCGCTGCGGACGAAGGACAGGGCGATGACGTCGGCGCCGGTGCGCAGGGCCCAGCGGAGGTCTTCGATGTCTTTTTCGGAGAGTGCGGGGACGGAGACGGCGACGCCGGGGAGGTTGAGGCCCTTGTGGTCGGAGACCATGCCGCCTTCGATGACGGTGGTGCGGACGCGGGGGCCATCGACGGCGGTGACTTCGAGGGTGACGCGGCCGTCGTCGACGAGGATGCGTTCGCCGGTGGTGACGTCGGCGGCGAGGCCCTTGTAGGTGGTGCCGCAGGTGTGGCGGTCGCCTTCGTGGTCTTCGACGGTGATGGTGAACTCGTCGCCGCGTTCAAGCAGTACGGGTCCTTCGCGGAAGCGGCCGAGGCGGATCTTCGGGCCTTGAAGGTCGGCGAGGATGCCGACGCTGCGGCCGGTCTCGTCGGAGGCCTTGCGTACGCGCTGGTAGCGCTCCTCGTGTTCGGCGTAGGTGCCGTGGCTGAGGTTGAAGCGGGCGATGTCCATTCCGGCTTCGACCAGGGCTTTGATCTGGTCGTATGAGTCGGTGGCGGGGCCCAGGGTACATACGATTTTCGCTCGGCGCATAAGGCGAGCGTATGCCCCTACCAGGCAGTAGGAAATTGGTTCCGGGTGTCCACTCAACAACCTTTGTGCAAAAGCTTGTTGACAACTGTTGAATGTGCATGGGGGTGCTCTGATGAGCACCCCCGGGGGCACGGCTGCGTATGTTCTCAGAGCTGCGGAGGGGTCATCGTGAAGCGCGCGTTCACCTGGGCGTAGACGGTCTGGCGCTGCGGTTCGAGGTCCAGGGGCGGGGCTCCGGCGTCCTCGGTGGTGCTGAAGGCCATGGTGCGCATGCCGGCGCCGGGGGCGGGCGGGAAGGGTGCGGCGTTCTCGGCGCCGAGGTCGGCGAGTTCGACGAGGGCGGCGAGGCGGGCGCCGAGGGCTTCGGCGTATTCGCGGGCGCGCTGGACGGCTTCGAGTACGGCTTGGCGCCGGGCTTCGCCGTGGGCGGATGAGGTGGGGCGCAGGGCCCACCAGGGGCCGTCGACCTGGGTGAGGTCGAGGTCGGCGAGGCGGGTGGTGAGTTCACCCAGGGTGGTGAAGTCGTTCAGCTCGGCGGTGATGTGCACTCGTCCGTGGTAGGCGCGGATGCGTTCGCCGCGGCCGTGGCGGGTGAGTTCGGGGCTGATGGAGAAGGCGCCGGTTTCGAGTTTTTCGACGGGGTCGCCGTAGCTCTTGATGAGGTCGAGGACGGTGTTGTTGCGGCGGGTGAGGTCGTCGAGGGCGGTGCGCCGGTCGGTGCCGCGGGCGCTGACGGTGATGCCGATGCGGGCGATCTCGGGGTCGACTTCGAGGCGGGCTTCGCCGCGGACGGCGACGCGGGGGACTTCGGGGGTTCCGTAGGGCTGGTGGGGGGTGTCGTGGGTCGGCGTGTCCTGGGTCGGTGCGTCCTGGGTCATGGCTTCACTCTCTCGCACTGTGGTGCGCGGGGGTTCGGTCATCGGATCGAAACCTGGTGGGGGTGTTGCCGCTTGTTACCGCTGGGTCAGAATCTACGCGCGCTGTCTACGCGCGTTGTTCGGATCTCACGAGGGAGATGGCATGGCGTTCGATCGCAGGGCTTTTCTGGGTACGACGGCGGCGACGGGTGCGGCGGTGGCGCTGACGGGGGCTGCGGCGGCTCCGGCGGTGGCGCAGCCGGGGCGGCCTGGGCGGGCGCGGACGTACGCGTTCACCGTGATGGGCACGACCGATCTGCACGGGAACGTCTTCAACTGGGATTACTTCACGGACGGGGAGTTCGACGACAAGGCGCACAACGATGTCGGCCTGGCGAAGATCTCGACGTTGGTCGATCAGGTGCGGGCGGCGAAGGGGCGGCACAACACGCTGCTGATCGATGCCGGTGACACGATTCAGGGCACGCAGTTGTCGTACTACTACGCGAAGGTGGATCCGATCACGGCGCGGCGTGGTCCGGTGCATCCGATGGCGCAGGCGATGAATGCGATCGGGTACGACGCGGCGGCGCTGGGGAACCACGAGTTCAATTACGGCATTCCGGTGCTGCGGAAGTTCGAGGAGCAGTGTGATTTCCCGCTGCTGGGGGCGAATGCGCTGGATGCGAGGACGTTGCGGCCGGCGTTCGCGCCGTACAGCATGCACCGGTTGCGGACGCCGTGCGGGCGGGACGTGAAGGTGGCGGTGCTGGGGCTGACGAATCCGGGGATCGCGATCTGGGACAAGGCGCATGTGCAGGGGCAGATGACGTTCCCGGGGCTGGAGGAGCAGGCGGCGAAGTACGTGCCGCGGCTGCGTTCGATGGGTGCGGACGTGGTGATCGTGTCGGCGCATTCGGGGTCGAGCGGTACGTCTTCGTACGGGGACCAGTTGCCGCACGTGGAGAACGCGGCGGCCCTGGTGGCGGAGCAGGTGCCGGGGATCGACGCGATCCTGGTGGGTCATGCGCACACGGAGATCGCGGAGTACCGGGTGAGGAACCGGGCGACGGGTCAGGAGGTCGTGTTGTCGGAGCCGCTGAAGTGGGGCCAGCGGCTGACGTTGTTCGATTTTGAGCTGGCGTGGGAGAAGGGTCGTTGGTCGGTGACGAAGGTCGCGGCGAGCGTGCTGAATTCGAATACGGTGGCTGAGGATCCGAAGATCACGGGGCTGCTGGCGGACGAGCACCGCAAGGTGGTGGCGTACGTGAACCAGGTGATCGGGACCTCGACGCAGGCGATGTCTTCGGCGGAGGGTCCGGTCAAGGACGTGCCGGTGATCGATCTGATCAACCATGTGCAGGCGGAGACGGTGAAGGCCGCTCTGGCGGGTGGCGAGTGGGCGGCGCTGCCGGTGGTGTCGCAGGCCTCGTGTTTCTCGCGGACGGCGGGGATACCGGCGGGGAAGGTGACGATCAGGGATGCGGCGGGTCTGTACCCGTTCGAGAACACGCTGGAGGCGCGGCTGGTGACGGGTGCGCAGCTGAAGGACTATCTGGAGTATTCGGCGCGGTACTTCGTGCGGACCGCTCCGGGTGAGGTGGTGGATCCCGCGAAGCTGACGAATGCCGAGGGTGTTCCGGACTACAACTACGACGCGGTGTACGGGCTCTCGTACGACATCGACATCGCGCAGCCGGTGGGTTCGCGGATCGTGGGGTTGTCCTTCCAGGGGAAGCCGGTGGATCCGGCGGGGCGGTTCGTGCTGGCGGTGAACAACTACCGGGCCTCGGGTGGCGGTAACTTCCCGCACGTCCCGCAGGCCAGGCAGCTGTGGGCGGATTCGGACGAGATCCGCAACACGATCGTGTCGTGGGTGAAGGCGAAGGGGACGGTGGATCCGGCGCAGTTCGCTTCGGTGGACTGGCGGCTGACGCGGGGGTCGGTGCCGGTGTTCTAGGGGCTTTTCCGGGGTCTCCGGTCGCCGGGGGGCTCCGGTCCGGGGTCTGCGGTCGCCGGGGGCCCCGGTCCGGGATCTCCGGTCGCCGGGGTCTGCGGTCGCCTCGGTCGCCTCGGTCGTCTTGGGGGGTGGCTAGGGGTGGTCGACCAGGGGGAGCAGCTCGCCTGCGGGTCGGGGGCGGGTGTGCTCCCGCTGTTCGAGGCCGAAGGTGGTGAAGGCGGTGCGGTGGGGCTGGGGGTAGGGCTCTTTTCCGGTGAGGGTGTTGAGGATGGCGGCGCTTCGGCTGGCGGCGAGGCCGAGGTCGGGGGCTCCGACGCCGTGGGTGTGGCGTTCGCCGTTCTGGACGAAGATGCTGCCGGTGACGGCGGGGTCGGTGATCATCCGGTAGCGGTCGTCGATGCGGGGGCGGCCGGAGGCGTCCTTGCGCAGGTAGGGGTCGAGTCCGGCGAGGAGGCCGCCGAGGGGGCGTTCCCGGTAGCCGGTGGCGAGGACGACGGCGTCGGTGGTGAGGCGGGAGCGGGTGCCTTGTTCCTGGTGTTCGAGGTGGAGCTCGACCTTGGTGGTGGCGACCCGGCCGGCGGTGCGGACGGTGACTCCGGGGGTGAGGACGGCGTCGGGCCAGCCGCCGTGGAGGGTGCGGCGGTAGAGCTCTTGGTGGATGGCGGCGATGGTGTCGGTGTCGATGCCCTTGTGGAGCTGCCATTGGGAGGGGACGAGGCGGTCGCGCACGGGTTCGGGGAGGGCGTGGAAGTAGCGGGTGTAGTCGGGGGTGAAGTGTTCGAGGCCGAGTTTCGAGTACTCCATGGGGGCGAAGGCGGGGGTCCGGGCGAGCCAGGTGAGGCGTTCGCGGCCTTCGGGGCGGGCGCGGAGCAGGTCGAGGAAGACTTCGGCGCCGGACTGGCCTGATCCGATGACGGTGACGTGTTCGGCGTCGATGATGCGCTGCCGGCTGTCGAGGTAGTCGGCGGAGTGGATGACGGGGACGGTGGGGGCGTCGGCGAGGGGGCGCAGGGGTTCGGGGACGTAGGGGGCGGTGCCGAGGCCGAGGGCGAGGTGGCGGGTCCAGGTGCGGCCGAGGGCTTCGGCTTCGCCGTGGGGGTCGAGTTGGGTGAAGTCGACTTCGAAGAGGTCGCGTTCGGGGTTCCAGCGGACGGCGTCGACCTGGTGGCCGAAGTGGAGTCCGGGGACGCGGCCGGCGACCCAGCGACAGTAGGCGTCGTATTCGGCGCGTTGGGTGTGGAACTGCTCGGCGAAGTAGAAGGGGAAGAGCCGTTCCTTGTGTTTGAGGTAGTTGAGGAAGCTCCAGGGGCTGGTGGGGTCGGCGAGGGTGACGAGGTCGGCGAGGAAGGGGACTTGGAGGGTGGCTCCTTCGATGAGGAGTCCGGGGTGCCATCGGAAGTCGCGGCGCTGGTCGTAGAAGGCGGTGGCGAGTTCACCCGCTCCTTGTCGGGGGAGGCCGTGGGCGAGGGCCGCGAGGGAGAGGTTGCAGGGGCCGATGCCGATTCCGACGAGGTCGTGGGGTGCATCGAGCTGGGCGGTCATCGGTGGGTGCTGCCTTCCAGGAGGGCGATGAGGGTGTCCAGGTCCGCCGCCGTGGTGTGGGGGTTGAGCAGGGTGGCTTTGAGCCAGAGGCGGCCGGCGGTGTGGGTGCGGCCGAGGACTGCGCGGCCCTCGTGCAGGAGGGTGCGGCGCAGGGCGGCGACCTGGTTGTCGTCGGCGTGGGTGGGCCGGAAGAGCACGGTGCTGATGGTGGGCGCCGAGTGGAGCTCGAAGCGGGGGTGGGCGTCGAGGAGTCGTGCGAAGTGGTGTGCGAGGTCGCAGGTGCGGTCGATCAGGTGGGCGATGCCGTCGCGGCCGAGGGCGCGCAGGGTGGTGGCGATCTTGAAGGCGTCGGGGCGGCGGGTGGTGCGCAGGGAGCGGCCGAGGAGGTCGGGCAGGCCGGCTTCGGTGTCGTCGGTGGCGTTGAGGTAGTCGGCCTGGTGGGCGAGGGGGGTGAGGAGGGTGGTGTCGGGGACGGCGAGGAGTCCGGCGGCGACGGGCTGCCAGCCGAGTTTGTGGAGGTCGATGGTGAGGGAGCGGGCGCGGTGGAGGCCGCTGACTTCTGCGCGGTGGCGGGGGCTGAGGGCGAGGAGGCCGCCGTAGGCGGCGTCGATGTGGAGGTCGGCGCCGTGGTGGTCGCAGAGGTCGGCGATGGGGGTGAGGGGGTCGACGAGTCCGGCGTCGGTGGTGCCGGCGGTGGCGGTGACGAGGACGGGGCCGGGGGTGGTGGCGAGGGCGCGGGCGAGGGTGGTGGGGTCGAGGGTGCCGGTGGGGGTGGGGAGGGCGGTGGCCGGGGGGAGGCCGAGGAGCCATGCGGCGCGGGGGACGGAGTGGTGGGCGTTGGCTCCGTGGAGGACGGTGAGGTGGGGGCCGTGGCGTTCGCGGGCGAGGAGCAGGGCGAGTTGGTTGGCTTCGGTGCCGCCGGTGGTGACGAGGGCGTCGGGGTGGGGGGCGTGGGGGTAGAACTCGGCGGCGAGGGTGCGGGTGAGGAGGCTTTCGAGGGCGGAGGCGGCGGGGGCCTGGTCCCAGGAGTCGAGGGAGGGGTTCAGGGCGCCGGCGGCGAGGTCGGCGGCTGCGGCGACGGCGAGGGGCGGGCATTGGAGGTGGGCTGCGCAGAGGGGGTCGGCGGGGTCGGCGGCTCCGGCGGCCAGGGTGTGGACGAGGGTGCGCAGTGCCTCGTGGTCGCCGGTGCCGTGGTCGGGCAGTACGTCGCCCAGGGCGGCCTCGACGCGGGCGGTGACGGTGTGGGGTCCGCCGGCCGGGATCGGCCCGCCGCGTTCCCGGGCTCCGCTGTGGAGGGCTTCGAGGACGGTGTCGAGCAGGGGCCGCAGGGCTTCGGTGCCCGTGGGGCCGCCGGCGAGCGGGGACGGTGTCATCGGAGTTCTCCGGAGGCGGGTTCGGTGCTGCCCGGGGGCGGCTGGGGCGGGGCACCCGGCCGGTACAACGATCCGACCCGAATGGGGTAACCGCCGGGGTTTGTCCGGGGTCGCTTTCCTGCCGGGTCGCCTGGCGGCTGGCCGGGGGGATCCGGGTGGCTTCGGGGTGGGCCGGCGGGTGGCCCTGCGGGCGGCGGCGGGGCCGGGCGGCTGCCGCCGGGGCCTGGGTAGCGGGTTGCTCCGCCGGGCCGGTCGGCTGCCGCCGGGCCTGGGGGGCGGGTTCGCTCCAGTGGAGAGCCCGGTCGGCTGCCGCCGGGCCTGGGGGGCGGGTTCGCTCCAGTGGAGCCCGGTCGGCTGCCGCCAGGGCTCGTTCGGGCGGGTTTGTTCCGGAGGAGCCCGGTCGGCTGCTGTCGGGCCTGGGGGCGGGGTAGTCCCGCGGGGCCCCATCGGGCGGAGCGGGGTGCGGGGCCCCTCCGGGGCACCCCCGGCCCCGCCGGCGGGTTCACCTCGCCGAGCCCGGGGGGCGGGTTTGGCTCCGGTGGAGGTCGGGCGGCTGCTGCCGGGGGTGGGCGGCGGGGTTCGCTCCGCCGGGGTGGGGTTCGGGCGGGTGGGTTTGGGGTTACGGGCGGCGGACGTGGAGGGCGCGGGAGAGGTCGGCGAGTTGGTCGTCGAGTTTGCGGCGCAGGGTCGGGAGGATCGCCGGGTCGGTGAGGCAGGCGCGGCCCGCCTGGAGGTTGGCCTGGTCGATGGCGTAGGCGGGGAAGGCCCAGCGGCCCGCGGCATCGCCGATGGCCGGGCCGCGGCGGGCGCCGAGGGCGACGGCCTCGGGGTAGTAGCGCGGCACGTAGTCCCGTACCAGGTCGGCCTGTTCGGGCTGCCAGAAGCCCTGGGCCACGGCGGTGAACAGGTAGTTGGAGAGGCTGTCGTCGTGGAACAGGCGTTGCCAGGCGACCGCCTTGGCCTCGGCCGTCGGCAGGGCGGCGCGGCAGCGGGCGGCGCCTTCCTCCCCGGTGGCGCTGGGGTCGGCGGCGAGGGCGGCGTCGATCTCGCGTTCTCCGACGGCGCCGAGGACCGAGAGGCGGGCGAGGATGCGCCAGCGCAGTTCGGGGTCGAGTTCGGGGCCGCCGGGGACGGTGTCGTCGGCGAGCCAGGCGGCGAGGGTGTCGGGCTGGGTGGCGCTGTCGATGAAGGCGCGTACCGCGGCCAGCCGCAGCCCCGGCTCCGAGCCGTCCTCGGTGCGCCGGAGCAGGGCGCGGGCGATGGAGGTGATGGTGGCGAGGGCCGCACTGCGTTCCTCGGGGGCGGCGTAGCGGTCGGCGATCTGGGTCCGGGCGAAGGCGAGGACGCCCTGGACGACGGCGAGGTCGTCCTCCCCGGGCAGGTGGGCCTCGGCGGTGGCCAGGTACTCCGGCGGGGACAGTTCGCCGTCGCGGACCATGTCGCGCAGGGAGTTCCAGACGACGGCGCGGGTGAGCGGGTCGGGGAGGCCGGAGAGGTTGCGCAGGGCGGTCTCGACGGAGGTCTCGTCGAGGCGGACCTTGGCGTAGGTGAAGTCGGCGTCGTTGAGGAGCAGGAGCGCGGGGCGGGGGCCGCCGACGGAGACGACCTCGTCGGAGGGGACGTCGAGGTCGAGGAGTTCGCGCAGTTCCAGGACGCGGCTGTCGACGGGGTCGCGGTCGTAGACGCCGGCCGCGATGCGGTGCGGTCGGCTGCCGCGGCGGTCGACGGTGAGGGTCCAGCCGGGGGCTCCGTCGGTGTTGACCTCGATCTTGGGGGTGAGGGTGTCGATGCCGGTGGTGCGCAGCCAGATGTCGGCCCAGGCGTGGACGTCGCGGTCGGTGTGGACGGCGAGGGAGTCGACGAAGTCGGCGAGGGAAGCGTTGGCGAACTTGTGGCGGGCGAAGTGGGTGTTGATGCCGGCGAGGAAGTCCTTCTCGCCGAGCCAGGCGACGAGCTGGCGCAGGACGGAGGCGCCCTTGGCGTAGGAGATGCCGTCGAAGTTGAGGAGGGCGGAGGCGGTGTCGGGGACGTCTTCGGGGGCGGGGGCGACGGGGTGGGTGGAGGGGCGCTGGTCGGCGTCGTAGCCCCAGGACTTGCGGGCGACGCCGAATTCGGTCCAGGTGCCGGTGAAGCGGGTGGCTTCGGCGAGGGTCTGGTAGCCCATGTATTCGGCGAAGGACTCGTTGAGCCAGATGTCGTCGAACCAGCGCAGGGTGACGAGGTCGCCGAACCACATGTGGGCCATCTCGTGGGCGATGACCATGGCGCGGGTCTGGCGTTCGGTGTCGGTGACGGCGGAGCGGTAGATGAACTCGTCGCGGAAGGTGACCAGGCCGGGGTTCTCCATGGCGCCGGAGTTGAACTCGGGGACGAAGGCCTGGTCGTAGGAGTCGAAGGGGTAGGGCTCGGTGAACTTCTGCTGGTAGCGGTCGAAGCAGGCGGTGGTGACGGAGAGGATCTCGTCGGCGTCGTCGTCCATGTGGGGGGCGAGGGACCGGCGGCAGTGGATGCCGAAGGGCAGTCCGGCGTGCTCGGTGGTCACGCTGTGCCAGGGGCCGGCGGCGACGGCGGCGAGGTAGGTGGGGATGGGGGGCGTGGGGGCGGAGCGCCATACGGCGGATCCGGGGTCGCCGTGCTCCGTGCCGGTGCGGTCGGTGCCGTCCGTGGCGCCCGTGGCGTCCCTGGCGCCCGTGGCGTGCTTGTCGTCGGCGACGGCGGCCTCGTCGGTGCGGGTGGTGATGCCGTTGGCGAGGACGGTCCAGTGTGCGGGCGCGGTGACGGTGAACTCGAAGACGGCCTTCAGGTCGGGCTGGTCGAAGGCCGGGAAGACCCGCTGCACGTCGTCCAGGAACATCTGGCTGTAGACGTACGTCTCCCCGTCCGCGGGGTCGGTGAAGCGGTGCAGGCCCTCGCCGGTGCGGGAGTAGCGCATGCGGGTGTCGGCGCGCAGCTCGTGGGGGCCTTCGGCCAGGCCGGTGAGGGGGAGGCGGTTGCCGCTGAGGGAGGCGGTGTCGAGGGGGTGCCCGTCGAGCGTGACGGAGCGCAGTTCGTCCGGTTTCAGCTCCAGGAAGGTGTCTCCGGCGGCGCGGGCGCTGAACCGGATGACGGTGGTGGAGTCGAAGGTCTCGTCGCCGCCGGTGAGGTCGAGGGTGACGGCGTAGTGGTGGACGTCGAGGAGCTGGGCTCGGTGCTGCGCTTCGTTGCGCGTCAATGCGGACATGGGGGCCATGCTGCCCGAAACGGCAGCCGGACCCCAGGGAGTGTGATCTACGAGGCTTCCTCGCCGGCGGCGATCGTCTCGTGGTGGCGGATGACCTCGGCGATGATGAAGTTCAGGAGCTTCTCGGCGAAGGCCGGGTCGAGCTTGGCGTTCTCGGCGAGCTGGCGCAGTCGGGCGATCTGGCTGGCCTCGCGGTTCGGGTCGGCCGGGGGCAGCTGGTGCTTGGCCTTGAGGTGGCCGACCTGCTGGGTGCACTTGAAGCGTTCGGCGAGCATGTGGACCACGGCCGCGTCGATGTTGTCGATGCTGTCCCGCAGTCGGGCCAGCTCGGCGGTGACGTCCGCGTCGATCCCGCCGGTGCCGTTGTCGCTGTCGCTCTTGTTCATGGTCACCGAGAATACGTGGCGGTGGGCGGTGGTTTCGTCGGCCGGTCAGCCAGTGAGACGCGGGCCCGCGCCCGCCCGGACCGCCCCCCGGGGGTGCCTGTCGGCCGGGCCGCCGCGGCGGATACCCGGCGGGACCACGCCACCGTACGGACCTGCCGGACCGAGCCCTGAGGAGGCCCCTGACCGGGGCGGGGCTGGGGCGGGCGGGGCCGGGCCGGGCAGAGCCTTGCCGGGGCCGGACCGAGCCGGGCGGGCCGGGGCGGAGGCGTGCCGGGCGGGCCGACCAGCGGCCGGGGCCGAGCCGGACCGCGCCGGGACAGGGCCGGGCGGGCCGGGGCGGGCGGGCCGGGGCCGGACAGGGGCGGGCGGGTCGGGCCGGGGCCGGGCAGAGCCGGGGCCCGGCCGGGTGGGGCGGGTGCGGCGGTGTGTGCTCGGCGGGGTTCAGAGGGGCAGGGTTGCGGTGACGAGCCAGCCGCCTTCGGGGGCGGGGCGCGCAGTGAGGGAGCCGCCGAGGGCTTCGGCGCGTTCGGCCATGCCGGCGAGGCCGTAGCCGCCGCCGCGGGCGTTCTCGGAGAGCCGGGCGGGGCGGCCGCCATCGTCGGCGATGCGGACCTCCGGGCCGGCCGGGACGGTGCGCAGCCCGATCCGTACGGCGGTGGCGGTGGCGGCGACGTCTCCGGGGAGGCGGTCCTCCAGGCCCTCCTCGATGGGGAGGACGACGGGCGGGCACGTCACGGAGAACCGTTCGGTGAGTCCGCGGATGTCGGCGAGGCCGGCGACGGGGGCGGTGCCCGGGCGGCTGCCCGCCGGGGCCCCTGCCTCGTCCTCCCGGAGGATCTTCACGAGGCAGCACATCGAGCCGAGGGCCTCGTCGCCCGCGGTCTCGATGCGGCCGAAGATCTCGGCGGCGCGGTCGGCGGGGACCTTGGTGAAGCGGGCCGCGCGGGCTTCGACACGGCCATGCAGCCGAGTCCGAGGAGCGGGCCGAGGACGGCGGCGGTGCGGGCGGGGGCGCGGAGCAGGACCTGGGAGAGGAGGACGAGGAGGGCGATGGCCTCGCCGCTGCCCCAGACGACGAGGGGGTGGCTGCCGACGAGGAGCAGGAGGGTGACGGTCCGGCGGGTCCTCTCCATGGGACCGGCGGGCGGGTCGGCCCGCAACCGCACGGCGGTTGCCCGGGTGGGTGCCGCGGGGCGGGGCAGCGGTGGTGCGGCCTCGCGGTACCGGCTTCGAGGCTACGTACGTCCGGGGGACGGCGCCTCGTCCTTCCGGCCGGTTGTGGGCCGGCCGGAAGGACGGGCCGGGGCTACATCGCGGCCGCGGCGCTCTTGATCTGGGCGGCGAAGGTCGAGACCTCGGTGTAGACGCCCGGGTAGTCGGGTCGGGCGCAGCCCTGGCCCCAGCTGACGATGCCGACCTGGATCCAGGCGTTGGTGTTGTCGCGGCGGAACATGGGGCCGCCGGAGTCACCCTGGCAGGTGTCCACTCCGCCCTGGTCGAAGCCGGCGCAGATCTCCTCGCTGGGGACGAGGGAGCTGCCGTAGGAGGCCTGGCAGCTGGCGTCGGAGACGAAGGGGACGGTGGCCTTCATCAGGTAGCGCTGCTGGCTGCCGCCCTCGCGGGTGGCGCCCCAGCCGGCGACGGTGAAGGTGCCGTTGTCGTACTGCTTGGTCTCGGCGATCTTGAGGGTGGGCAGGTTGATGGGCTTGGCGAGCTTGATGAGGGCCCAGTCCTTGCCCGTGCCGTTGTAGCCGGGGGCCCGCAGGACCTTGGTGGACTTGACCTTGATGGCGCTGGCGCTGTTGAGGTCGACGACTCCGGCGGTGGCGGTGATGGAGGTGTTGTTGCCGGAGCTGCCCACGCAGTGGGCGGCGGTGAGGACGATCTGCTGGGTGTAGAGGGCGCCGCCGCAGCCCATGGAGAGGCGGACCATGAAGGGGAACTCGCCCTGGGCGGCGCGGGTGCCGCCGACGACGGGGGCCGGGCCGGCGGAGGCGGTGCCGGGCTGGAGGCTGACGGCCGCGAGGGCGACCGCGCCGACGGCGAGGGTGCGCTTCATGAACCTCATGAGACTGGACACAGTCAACACACTGCCTTTCGTGGGGGGTTGGGCTGTGCGTGCCATCGGGTGAATGACGGGTCCATGACACATCGAACGTATGGCGGGCATCAAGAACGCATTTTCGGCCAACTCCCGGCCGCGACGGCAGGGATTGCGGCGAGGGGGCCCCGATGACGCAGAAGAACGGGGCGCGGGCCCCGTCGAGCACGGATTTCCGCGCTGCGGCTGCCCGAGGCGCGCAGGGTGGTCGCCTTCCGGCCGCTGGAGGAGGCGGCCACCGTGGAACCGGCGGCGGGCCCGAGTACGCCGTCGAGGTCAACGGCCGCTTCCGCGCGCACCGCCGCGATCTGGCCGCGGCCCTGGCCCATGAGGTCACCCGCGTCCTGCTGCACCGCCTGGACCTGCGCTTCCCGGCCACCGCGGACAGCGGGATCCTCACCGACACCGCCGCTGCCCGCCTGGGAGCCGGCCGGCTCCTGCTGGACGCCTACCGCGAGGACGAGCTGACCCGCCAGAAGCTCGGCGACCTCACCCCGGAGGGGTTCGGCTACGTCCTCGCCCGGCGCGGGCGCCTCTTCGGCGAGGACCCCTCCGCGTGGTTCACGAGCCCCAGGCGTACGAGGCTTACGCGCGCGGGCGCGCCCCGGCCGAGCGGGAGCACCGCCGCGCCCCGCCGGCGGCGGGCCGGGCCGAGCGGCTCCGCTACGCCCGGGACCGGCGCACCGGGGCCGCGCGGCCGGGCGGGGCCGCGTACCGCTCCGACGGGAACGGCCCGGGGCTGCGGGGGGAGTTCTGCTGCCCGGTGTGCGGGCAGCGGCTGCGGCTGCCGGTGCGCGGGTGGCCGAGGGTGCGGGGCGGGCTGTGCGGGACGGTCCTGGAGTGCGACACGCGAGTCCCGAGCGAGGCCGGTGGTGTGGGCGGTACCGGTGGTGTTGGCGGGATGGGGGGCGCCGCTTCATCTTCCCGCCGCGAAAAGTTTCTTACCGGCCAGTAGACAGGGGCTCGACACTGACCGAATGTGGTCGCGTACATGCCAATCCCCGCCCGCGACCGAGGAGCGTCCCCCATGCGCAGCACCCGCCGCACCCGCCCCACCCACGCCACCCGTAGCGCCGCTGTCGGCGCGGCCGCCGCAGCCGCGATCCTGGCGCTGGTCCCGGCCGCCGCCGCACAGGCGGCTCCGACCCCCGCCCGGGCTTCCGCGTCCGCCGCCACGACGGTCTCCACGGTCTCCCCGGCATACGCCGCCTCCACCGCCTCCACCGCCTCCGCGCCCGGGGGCAACGCGGCGATCCTCGGCATCGACTACGCCACCTGGCAGCGGGACGTGGCGTCCGTCATCGACGCGGCCCGCCCCGGCATCGAGCAGCGCATCGCCGCCTCGCCCGCCGGCGAGAAGCCCGCGCTCGTCCTCGACATCGACAACACGTCGCTGGAGACGGACTTCCACTGGTTCTGGACCTTCCCGACGCCCGCGATCTCCAAGGTCCGCGCGCTGACCCAGTACGCGCACGAGCGCGGGGTGGCCGTCTTCTTCGTCACCGCCCGCCCCGGGATCATCCACTCCCTCACCGAGCACAACCTCAGGGCCGTCGGCTACCCGATCTCCGGGCTGTACGTCCGCGATCTGCCCGACCTGTTCGACGAGGTCAGCGCGTACAAGACGGGCAAGCGCGCCGAGATCGAGGCACGCGGCTACACGATCATCGCCAACATAGGCAACAGCCCGACCGACCTCGTGGGCGGGCACGCCGAACGCACCGTCAAGCTGCCGGACTACGGCGGCAAGCTGTCCTGAACGGCAAGTCCCGGCGGGCCGCGGCCGAACCCCGCACAACATGAGGGGGCGGCCGCGGTTCAGCAGGGGGGCGGAGCGGGTACTGATACCCCATCGCACCGAGGACGGACCCGGACCCGACCCCTCGCCAGGGGGCCGGGCACGGCCGCGTCCGGGGGGCTTCCCGTCCCCGGGTCATGCACCGGCTATCGGGGCGGGCACACCTGCCAGGCCAGGTGGTAGAGCGTGCTCACGCCGGCGTCCGTGGAGTCCATGGCCATGAAGCTCGTCGCCTGCGGACCGGACGTCCCCGCGTTCACGCGCAGTTCGGTGTTGATGTTGAAATTGCGCTTCTCCCCGCAGGGTGCCCAGACCAGGTCCGCGTACTCCGTCCGGTCGGTCGCCTGCCAGTTGTCGTTGAGCGGACCGTTGAACTGGTGGGTCCGCTGGGACGTCTGGGGCATTCCCTGGAAGTAGTAGCTCGCCTTCTCCTGCCCCCACGCTCCGGGCTGCAGGAAGGCGAACCCGCGGTAGTCGGCCTGGACGATCGCGTAGGTGAATCCCGAAGGCACGTGGACGCGCAGGTTGAGCTGGCAGTTCTTGCGGAACGCGGTCGCCGGGGCGCCCGGGCCGACCTGCGCGAGGTACTCGCTGTAGGTGACCGTGAAGGCCGTGTTGTCGGGCGCGACGGCCACCTCGGCGGTGCCCTCGCGGCAGCCTGAGCCGTTGACCGTGGCCAGCTCGATCACGATCTTGTCGGGCGGCGCCGTGATCAGCGGGCCCACGCCGGGACCCGGACCCGGGGCGGCTGCTCCGGCCGGCGTCGCGGCGGCGACGAGGGCGGCGAGGGCACCGCCGACGAGCAGGGTGCGGGACAGGGGAAGGGACATCGTTGTCGCTCCTCTTGAGTCGGGGTTCCTGCACGCGCGGCACGTCAGGGCGCGGTGCATTCCTTCCACTCGAAGTGGTAGACGGTGCTGACGCTGCCGTCGGTGGAGTCCATGCTCATGAAGCTGAGGGCCTGCGGGTTCGACGTCCCCGCGTAGACGCGCAGTTCGGTGTTGACGTTGAGGTTGCGCTCCTCGCCGCAGGGCGCCCAGACCAGGTCCGCGTACTCCGTCCGGTCGCTCGCCTGCCAGTTGTCCGAGTGCGGGCCGTTGAACTGGTGGGTGGAGCGGGCCGTCTGCGCCTGGCCCTGGAAGTAGTAGTTCGCGCGCTCCTGCCCGTAGGCCCCGCGCTGGAGGTGGGCGAAGCCGCGGTAGTCGGCGCGGGCGATGGCGTACGTGTACCCCTGGGGCACGTGGACGCGCAGGGCGAGCTGGCAGTTCTTGCGGAACGCGGTGCCGCCGGAGCCGGCTCCCGCCTGGGCGAGGTAGTCGCTGTACGTGACGGTGAAGGAGGTGTTGTCGGAGGCCGCGGCGACGGCCGCGGTCCCCTGCGGACAGCCCGAGCCGTTGACCCCGACCACCTCTACGGTGATTCTCCCGGGCGGGGTGGGACCGGTATCGGCCCCTGCGGGGGCGGCGACGGCCAGGAGGGCCACCGCCGCCGCACCGACGGTGATTTGGCGGAGCGACGTCATCGTTTCTCCATTCGTCCATGCCGATCCGATCCCGGATCCGATTCCGGTTTCGGTTTCCGTTTCGACGTGGACATGCCACCACGGGCCCATGGTGGCGATAAGGCTCCGTTACGGCCAACGCCCGCCGACCGCGCCCCCCTGGCCGGAACCGCGGGCGTCCGCCGGGCCCGGCGCGCGCGCATCAGCCCCGCGACGGCGGCGGGCGGCCGGTACGGGCCCCCGCGGCCGCGCAAGATGACCGGAACCCCCCGGCCGCGCCGGCCCCGCCCGCAGGTCGGCCCCTCCCGGCCGGACACGTCCCGGCCGGATGCCGCGCGACCGGGTGCCGCCCGGCCGAAGCCGGCCCGGCCCGGCCCGGCCGGCACGACCCCGACCGGGCCGGGCGCGACACCCCTGCGGGGGTCCCTCACCGGGATCCGTACACCGGCAGCGGGGGCGGCGAGGAGGCGAGGAGTTTCACGGCGGCCTCGCCCGCCTCGGCGGGGGTCCACCGGGCCTCGCGGTCCGCCGTGGGGCCCGGGCGCCAGCCCTCCATGACCGTGATCCGCCCGCCCTCCACCTCGAAGACCCGGCCCGTGACCCCCGCCGAGCCCTCCGAGCCGAGCCAGACCACCAGCGGGGACACGTTCTCCGGCGCCATCGCGTCGAAGCCGCCCTCCTGCGGGGCGGCCATGGTCTCGGCGAAGGTCCGCTCCGTCATCCGGGTCCGTGCCGCGGGGGCGATCGCGTTGACCTGGACCCCGTACCGGCCCATCTCCGCGGCCGCGACCAGGGTCATGCCCAGGATCCCCGCCTTCGCTGCGCTGTAGTTGCCCTGCCCGACCGAGCCCAGCAGCCCGGCGCCCGAGGAGGTGTTGACCACCCGGGCCGCCACCGGCCGGCCGGCCTTCGCCTCCGCCCGCCACCACGCGGCGGCCGAGCGCAGCGGCAGGAAGTGCCCCTTCAGGTGCACCCGCATGACGGCGTCCCAGTCCTCCTCGTCCAGGTTGACGAGCATCCGGTCGCGCAGGAAGCCGGCGTTGTTGACCAGCGTGTCCAGCCGGCCGAACCGCGTCACCGCGCACTCCACCAGCGAGGCGGCCCCCTCGCCCGTGGCGATGTCCCCGCCGTGCGCCACGGCCTCGCCGCCGCGCGCCTGGATCTCGGCGACCACCCGTTGCGCCGGTCCGTCCGTGCCGGGTGCCCCGTCCAGGCCCACCCCCAGGTCGTTGACGACGACCTTCGCCCCTTCCGCCGCGAAGGCCAGCGCATGGGCCCGGCCCAGCCCCCGGCCCGCGCCCGTCACGACGACCACCCGTCCTTCGGCCATGCCCATCTCAGCTCTCCTTGTTCACGGTTGCCGCATCCAGAAACGCCGGCCGCTCGCCGCCGCCGTGCACCAGCAGACTCGCTCCGCTCACGTAGGCGGCCCGGTCGGAAGCGAGGAACACCGCCGCCTCCCCCACGTCCGCGGGCTCGGCCAGCCGCCCCAGCGGTACGGTCGCGCCCACCGCCGCGATCCCGGCCTCGTCCCCGTAGTGCAGGTGGGACAGCTCGGTCCGCACCATGCCCAGGACCAGCGAGTTCACCCGGACCTCGGGCGCCCACTCCACGGCCATGGACCGGGCCAGGTGCTCCAGTCCCGCCTTGGCGGCCCCGTACGCGGCCGTCCCGGGCGAGGGCCGCGTCCCGCTGACGCTGCCGATCATCAGCACCGAGCCCCGCGCCTCCCGCAGCCAGGGGTGAGCCAGCAGCGAGGCCGTCATCGGGGCGAGCAGGTTCAGTTCGAGGACCCGTGCGTGGCGCTGCGCCCCGCCCTCCCCCAGGGGCCGGTACGGGGTGCCGCCCGCGTTGTTGACCAGGCAGTCGAGCCTCCCGTAGCGGTGGGCGACCACGGCGAAGAACTCCTCCACGGCGGCGGGGTCGCGCAGGTCGACCGCGCTGAAGTGGGCCTGGCGGCCGCCCGCGGCCACGGGTCCGGCCGGCGGGCGGCGGGCGCATACGACCACGTCCGCGCCGGCCTCGAGGAACGACCGGGCGATGCCGGCGCCGACGCCCCGGGTTCCGCCGGTCACGACGGCGACCCTCCCGTCGAGCTCCATAGGCTGCTACCTTCCTCGCCTAACAAATGTTTGGTGGAAAGGTAGCTGATCCGGTCATGGGTGTCTCCACCGCACGCCCCGGCAAGGGCATCGCACGCGTCACGGTCGACTTCCCGCCCGTCAACGCACTGCCCGTGCGGGGCTGGTACGACCTCGCCGACGCCGTGCGCGCCGCCGGCCGCGACCCCGCGGTCCGGTGCGTGGTCCTGGCGGCCGAGGGCCGCGGCTTCAACGCGGGCGTCGACATCAAGGAGCTCCAGCGCGACACCGGCCACGGCGCCCTCCTCGGGGCCAACGGCGGCTGCTACGAGGCCTTCGCGGCCGTGTACGAGTGCGAGGTGCCGGTCGTCGCGGCCGTGCACGGCTTCTGCCTGGGCGGCGGCATCGGCCTCGTCGGCAACGCCGACGCGATCGTCGCCTCCGACGACGCCACGTTCGGCCTGCCGGAGCTGGACCGGGGCGCCCTCGGCGCGGCCACCCACCTGGCCCGTCTCGTCCCGCAGCACCTGATGCGCGCCCTCTACTACACCTCGCGCACCGCGACCGCCGCCGAACTGCACGCGCACGGCTCGGTGTGGAGAGTGGTCCCGCGCGCGGACCTGCAGTCCGCCGCGCTGGAGCTGGCCGCCGAGATCGCCCGCAAGGACGGCCGGCTGATCCGGCTGGCCAAGGCCGCCATCAACGGCATCGACCCCGTGGACGTGCGCCGCAGCTACCGCTTCGAGCAGGGCTTCACCTTCGAGGCCAACCTCAGCGGGGTGGCCGACCGGGTCCGCGACACCTTCGGGAAGGAACCGCGTCCATGACCGACAAGAGCATGACCCCGGAAGAGGTCGTCGGCCGGCTGCACAGCGGAATGACCCTCGGCATCGGCGGCTGGGGGTCCCGGCGCAAGCCCATGGCCCTGGTGAGAGCGCTGCTCAGGTCCGAGATCACCGACCTCACCGTGGTCGCGTACGGCGGCCCCGACGTGGGCCTGCTGGCCGCCGCCGGCCGCATCCGCCGGCTCGTCGCCCCCTTCGCGACCCTGGACTCCATCCCCCTGGAGCCGCACTTCCGGGCCGCCCGCGAGCGCGCCGCCTTCGCCCTCACCGAACTCGACGAAGCCATGTTCATGTGGGGCCTGCACGCCGCCGCCAACCGGCTGCCCTTCCTCCCCGTCCGCGCCGGCCTCGGCTCCGACGTGATGCGGGTCAACCCGCAGCTGCGCACCGTCACCTCCCCCTACGAGGACGGCGAGGAGTTCGTCGCCGTCCCCGCCCTGCGCCTGGACGCCGCCCTGGTCCACCTCAACCGGGCCGACCGGCTCGGCAACGGTCAGTACCTGGGCCCGGACCCCTACTTCGACGACCTGTTCTGCGAGGCCGCCGACGCCGCCTACGTCTCCTGCGAGCAGCTGGTGGAGACCGCCGAACTCGCCAAGGGCGGCCCCCCGCAGTCCCTCCTCGTCAGCCGGCACTCCGTCACCGGCGTGGTGGAGACCCCGGGCGGCGCCCACTTCACCTCCTGCGTCCCCGACTACGACCGCGACGAGGCCTTCCAGAAGCTCTACGCGACCACCCCCTGGCCCGAGTTCGCCGCCCGCTTCCTCTCCGGCGCGAGCGAGCACGACTACCGGTCCGCCGTCCGGACCTGGCACGAGGAGCAGCAGTGACCACCACGAGCGTCACCCGCGCCGAGTACTGCGTCGTCGCCTGCGCGGAGGCCTGGCGCGGCAACGGCGAGGTGCTGGCCAGCCCGATGGGCCTGATCCCTTCCTTCGGGGCCCGGCTCGCGAAGCACACCTTCTCCCCCGACCTGCTGCTGACCGACGGCGAAGCCCTGCTCGTCGGCCTCGACGGCACGACCGAGGGCTGGCTGCCGTACCGGCGGCACCTGACCATGGTCACGGGCGGCAAGCGCCACGTGATGATGGGCGCCGGCCAGATCGACCGGTTCGGGAACCAGAACATCTCCTGCATCGGGGACTGGGAGCGGCCGGCCCGACAGCTCCTCGGGGTCCGCGGAGCACCCGTCAACACGCTGAACAATCCGGTCAGTTACTGGGTGCCCAGGCATTCCACCCGGGTCTTCGTCGAGCGCGTCGACATGGTGAGCGGGGTCGGGCACGACCGGGCGGCCGAGGCCGGGGTGACCCGCTTCCACCGGCTCCCCCGGGTGGTCAGCGACCTCGGCGTGTTCGACTTCACCGGTCCCGGGCACAGCATGCGCCTCGTCTCGGTGCACCCCGGCGTGACCGTCGAGCAGGTCCGGGCGGCCACCGGCTTCGAGCTGGCCCTCGCCGGCGAGGTGCCGTACACGCGGGAGCCGAGCGACGGGGAACTGCGGCTGATCCGCGAGGTGATCGACCCCGGGGAGCTGCGCGACCGGGAAGTGCGGGGCTGATCCGATGCGGACGGCGTTCACGGAGCTGGTCGGGGTCGAACACCCGATCGTACAGACGGGCATGGGCTGGGTCGCCGGCCCCCGCCTGGTGGCGGGTGCGGCGAACGCGGGAGCACTCGGCATCCTGGCCTCGGCCACGATGACGCTGGAGCAGCTGCGGTCGGCGGTCCGCGAAGTCGCCTCCCGCGTCCCCGAGGGGACGCCCTTCGGGGTCAACCTGCGCGCGGACGCCGGGGACGCAGCCGAGCGCGCCCAGCTGATCATCGACGAGGGCGTACGGGTCGCCTCCTTCGCCCTCGCGCCGTCGCGGGAGCTGATCGGACGGCTCAAGGACGCGGGCGTGGTCGTCGTTCCGTCGGTCGGGGCCCGCCGGCACGCCGAGAAGGTGGCCGCCTGGGGGGCCGACGCGGTGATCGTGCAGGGCGGCGAGGGCGGGGGCCACACCGGGGACGTGGCGACGACGGTGCTGCTGCCCCAGGTCGTGGACGCCGTGGACGTGCCGGTGGTCGCGGCGGGCGGCTTCCACGACGGGCGGGGCCTGGTCGCGGCGCTCTCCTACGGGGCCGCGGGCATCGCCATGGGTACCCGGTTCCTGCTGACGTCCGACTCCACCGTCCCGGACGCCGTCAAGGCCCGGTACCTGGCCGCCGGGGTCAGGGACGTCACCGTCACCACGGCGGTCGACGGCCTGCCGCACCGGATGCTCCGCTCGGAACTGGTGGAGTCCCTGGAGCGGGCGGGCCGGGCCAGGGCGCTGCTGCGGGCGGTCCGGCACGCGGCGGGCTTCAAGAGGCTCTCGGGTCTGACCTGGTCGCGGATGGTGCGCGACGGCCTCGCGATGAAGCACGGCAAGGACCTGTCCTGGAGCCAGGTCCTGCTCGCCGCGAACACCCCCATGCTCCTGAAGGCGTCCATGGTCGAGGGCCGCACGGACCTCGGCGTCATGGCATCGGGCCAGGTCGCGGGCGTGATCGAGGATCTTCCGTCCTGTGCGGAGCTCGTCTCCCGCGTCATGGCCGACGCGCACACCGTGCTGCTGCACCTGGAACTGCTGAACCCTCCGCACTCGCTCGGCGCCCTGCCACCACCAGGGTGATCCCCCTTCTCCGCCACAGGAGTCGAAACCATGAGCCGTGCCCGAATCCGCCTGGCGACCGCGGTGCTCGCCGGCGCCCTCACCGTCGCGGGCCTGCCCGGCGCCCACGCCGCGGCGGCGCCCGGAGCCGGGGTCGCCGCCCGGCAGCCGCTGCGGCACCACGCCGGCGCGGAACCGATCGTCCGGATCCCCCTCCAGGGCGCCGTCAACGTCCGCGACCTGGGCGGCTACCGCACCTACACGGGGGGCCAGGTCCGCAGGGAGCTGGTCTACCGCGGTGACGCACTGAGCAAGCTGACCGCCGCGGACCTGGGCACCGTCGCCGGTCTGCGCCTCAAGAAGGTCGTGGACTTCCGCATCCCGATGGAGCTCCAGTACGACGGCCCCGACAAGCTGCCCGCGGGGCTCACCCCCACCGCGCGCCCGGTCAGCGACCTCGGCCTGTACGGCACCCTCGTGGGAGCCATCTCCAGCGGGGACCCCGTGAAGCAGGAGCAGATGCTCGGCGGCGGCAAGGCCGAGGCCTACATGCGCGACATCTACCGCACCTTCGTGACCGGCCCCGAGAACCGGGCCCAGTTCGCGGCGACCCTGCGGGAGATCGCCGACGGCGAGCAGGGGCCGCTGCTGTACCACTGCACGTCCGGGAAGGACCGTACGGGCTGGATGAGTTACGTGCTGCTGCGGGCCCTGGCGGTTCCCGAGGCCACGGCCGAGCAGGACTACCTGGCGTCGAACACCTTCCGTGCGGCGTACGACGCCCAGCTGCGGGCGGGGCTCAAGCAGTCCGGACGGATGCAGAACCCGGACCTGCTGATCCCGCTCCAGGAGGTCCGCCAGGACTACCTGGATGCGGCGACGGCCCGGATGGAGGCCGAGTACGGCGGCTTCTACGGCTACCTGACCGAGGGGCTGGGCCTGGACCTGCGGACCCTGGCCCGGCTGCAGGACAAGCTGGTCCGCTGACCGCGGCGGGCCCGGAACGGCGGAACGCCGGGTGGTGCGCAGTGCGCACCACCCGGCGTTCCCGTGTCCGCTGCCGTCAGACCGGGCGTCGGCGGCCCTGGCCGGCGCCGCCGACGCGGCTGCGGGCCGAAGCCGCCGCCGCACCGCCGGAGGAGCCTGCGCCCGTACGCCGGCCGCGCTCGCCGGAGCCGGCCGCAGCGGCGCCCTGGCCGCCCTGACCGCCCTGGCCGCGGCGCGGCTGGCCGGAACCCGCGGCGGGGGCCTGGCCGGCGGCGCCGCCGCCGGTACGGCGTCCGCGGCCGCCGGTGGCCGGTGCCGCGGCGGCGGCGGTGGAGCCGGTGCGCGGGCCGCCGGTGCGGCGCCGTCCGCCGCCGGAGCCGGAGCCGCCGCCCTGGCCGGCGGAACGCTGGCGCGGCGGGGTCGCCTGGGGGACTTCCAGGACCACGGGGACGCCCGAGGGCTCGCGGGCGCCGGTGAGGCGGGACAGCTCCGCGTCGGAGGACTTGATCTGCGCGGTGCGGGGGGAGATCCCGGCGTCCGACATGAGGCGGGTCATGTCCCGCTTCTGGTCGGGCAGCACGAGGGTGACCACGCTGCCGGACTCGCCGGCGCGGGCGGTCCGGCCGCCGCGGTGCAGGTAGTCCTTGTGGTCGGAGGGCGGGTCCACGTTGACGACGAGGTCGAGGTCGTCGATGTGGATGCCACGGGCGGCGACGTTCGTCGCGACGAGCGCGGTGACCTCGCCCGTCTTGAACCAGTCGAGGGTCCGGTTGCGCTGGGGCTGGGAGCGGCCGCCGTGCAGGCCGGAGGCGCGGACGCCGTCCGCGAGGAGCTTCTTGACCATGCGGTCGACCCCGCGCTTGGTGTCCACGAACATGATCACCCGGCCGTCGCGAGCGGCTATACGCGTCGCCACGGCCTTCTTGTCGGTCTCGTCCATGACGTACAGGACGTGGTGCTCCATGGTGGTGACCGCGCCGGCCGACGGGTCGACGGAGTGTCCGACCGGGTCGGTGAGGAACATCTTGACGAGCTTGTCGATGTTCTTGTCCAGCGTCGCGGAGAACAGCATGGTCTGGCCGCCGGCCGCGACCTGCTTGAGCAGCGCGGTGACCTGCGGCATGAAGCCCATGTCGGTCATCTGGTCGGCCTCGTCGAGGACCGTGATCCCGACCTGCGAGAGGTCGGCGTCGCCGCGGTCGATGAGGTCCTTCAGACGGCCGGGGGTGGCGACGAGCACCTCGGCGCCGCGGCGCAGGGCCCCGGACTGCCGGTTGATCGACATGCCGCCGACGACGGTCGCGATGCGCAGGTTGACGGCCGTGGCGTAGGGGGCCAGGGCGTCGGTCACCTGCTGCGCGAGCTCGCGGGTGGGTACGAGGACCATCGCGAGCGGTGACTTCGGCTGCGCGCGGCGGCCCGCGGTGCGGGCCAGCAGGGCCAGGCCGAAGGCCAGGGTCTTGCCGGAACCGGTGCGGCCGCGGCCGAGCAGGTCACGGCCGGCGAGGGAGTTCGGCAGCGTGGCGGCCTGGATGGGGAACGGCTGGGTGACGCCCTGGGCGGCGAGGGTCTTCAGCAGCGCCTCGGGCATGTCCATGTCCTCGAACGCTTCGACGGCCGGAAGGGCCGGGGTCAGCGGGTCGGGCATGGTGAACTCTTGGGGCCGGGCAACGGGGGCGGACTTCTGCCGTCCCGCGCCAGCCTTCGGACGTCCCTGGGCCGCTCCTCGGCCCCGGGTGGGGCGGCGGCTGGGTCGTGCGGAGCTGGAGCTGGTCATGCGGAAATGCCCTCCTGAAACCGGCAGGTACAACAAAAAGGTCGAGACAGCAGACAAGCCGGGGCCCGCACCTCGCGGTGCGGACCCCGGCAAGCTGAAGTACTTAGTTGGCGGGGAGGATGTTCTCCGCCTGGGGGCCCTTCTGGCCCTGGGTGACGTCGAAGGACACGCGCTGGCCCTCCTGGAGCTCACGGAAGCCCTGGGTGGCGATGTTCGAGTAGTGGGCGAAGACGTCCGGGCCGCCACCGTCCTGCTCGATGAAGCCGAAGCCCTTTTCCGAGTTGAACCACTTCACGGTGCCAAGTGCCATTTTAAATCTCCTGAATAGGCGGCAAAGGGCCCCATCCGGAGAGTCCGGCAAAACAATAAAAGCGCCTGAGGAAGCTTCCCGTCAGGCGCACATAAAGTTCATGGGTACCACAACTGCAACGCCTCAAAGCTAGCACATCTTGGCCGGGGAGCAACACTCCCGTCGTGTGATGTCACTCCCCCGAGGTACACGCGCGCGCCGTACAGCCCTTCCGGCGGGCCGTAGGGCGCGGCCCACCGGTGCCCTGCGCGGGTGCGTGGCGGGGCCGCTACAGCCGCTCGATGATCGTCACGTTGGCCTGGCCGCCGCCCTCGCACATGGTCTGGAGGCCGAACCGGCCGCCGGTCCGTTCCAGTTCGTGGAGGAGGGTGGTCATCAGCTTGACGCCGGTGGCGCCCAGCGGGTGCCCCAGGGCGATGGCGCCGCCGTTGACGTTGACCCGTTCGGGGTCCGCCCCGGTCTCCTTCAGCCAGGCGAGCACCACCGGCGCGAACGCCTCGTTGATCTCCACCAGGTCGATGTCGGCGGGCGACATGCCGGTCTTCTTCAGGGCGTACGCGGTGGCCGGGATGGGGGCCGACAGCATGCGGATGGGGTCCTCGCCGCGGACCGAGAGGTGGTGGATGCGGGCCCTGGGGCGCAGGTCGTGCTCGCGGACCGCCCGCCCGGAGGCGATCAGCAGGGCCGCCGCACCGTCCGAGACCTGGGAGGAGACGGCCGCCGTGATGGTGCCGCCCTCGACCACGGGCTTCAGGGACGCCATCTTCTCCAGGGTGGTGTCCCGGCGCGGGCCCTCGTCCGCCGTCACCTCCCCGTAGGCCACCGTCTCGCGCGCGAAGCGGCCCTCGTCGAGGGCGCGCAGGGCCCGCTCGTGCGACCGCAGGGCGAACTCCTCCATGGCGCGGCGGGTGATGCCCCACTTGCGTGCGATCAGCTCGGCGCCGTGGAACTGGTTGACGGGGGCGTCCCCGTACCGCGCCCGCCAGCCCGCGCTGCCCGCGTACGGGCCCTCCGTGAGGCCCAGCGGCTCGGCGGCCTGCCGGGAGGCGAAGGCGATCGGGATCATCGACATGTTCTGGGTGCCGCCCGCGACGACCAGGTCCTGGGTGCCGGAGAGCACCCCCTGGGCCGCGAAGTGCACCGCCTGCTGGGAGGAGCCGCACTGCCGGTCGACGGTGACCCCGGGCACCTCCTCGGGCAGGCCGGCCGCCAGCCACGCCGTCCGGGCGATGTCCCCCGCCTGCGGCCCGACCGTGTCGAGGCAGCCGAAGACCACGTCCTCCACGGCGGCCGGGTCCACCCCGGACCGCTCGACCAGTGCCTTCAGGACGTGGGCGCCCAGGTCGGCCGGGTGGACCGCGGACAGGCCGCCCTTGCGCCGCCCCACGGGGGTGCGGACCGCTTCGACGATGTAGGCCTCGGGCATCGGGACTCCTCGGATCGGGTCAGGTACGCAGGGCGATCCCGTCCAGGACCATCGACAGGTACTGGCGGGCGATCTCCTCGGGGCTGTGCTGTCCGCCCGGCCGGTACCAGGAGGCCGCCACCCATACCGTGTCGCGGACGAAGCGGTAGGTGAGGCGGACGTCGAGGTCGGCGCGGAACACCCGGGCGGCGACCCCCCGCTCCAGCGTGCCCAGCCAGGCCTTCTCGAACTTCTGCTGGGAGTCCGAGAGGTAGTGGAAGCGGGGCTGCGCGGAGAGGGTGCGGGCCTCCTTCTGGTAGATCGCGACGGCGGCGCGGTGCCGGTCGATCTCCCGGAAGGACTCGGTGACCAGGGCTTCGATGGTCTCCCGGGGTCCGAGACCGGCCGCGAGGACGGTGTCGTACCCCTCCCACAGCTCGGTCAGGAAGGCGGAGAGGATCTCGTCGAGCATCGATTCCTTGGAATCGAAGTGGTAGTAGAGACTGCCGGCGAGCATGCCGGCGGCGTCGGCGATCTTCCGGACGGTGGTGGCGTTGTAGCCCTGCGCGGCGAAGACCTCCGCGGCGGTGCTGAGGAGCTCTCTGCGGCGTTCGGGCGACGCGGTCACCTGGGGCTTCTTCTTGTTCGTCGGCACGCGCCCATTCTGGTGCTACGGGTGCTGGCTGCTGACCGAGACCGTCTCGCCGGTCATGTACGACGAGTACCCGCTGGCCAGGAAGACGATGACGTTGGCCACCTCCCAGGGCTCGGCGTACCGGCCGAAGGCCTCGCGGGCGGTCAGCTCGGCCAGCAGTTCCTCGCTGGTGACCTTCACCAGGTGCGGGTGCATGGCCAGGCTCGGCGCGACCGCGTTGACCCGTACGCCGAACTCCGCGGCCTCCAGGGCCGCGCAGCGGGTCAGCGCCATCACCCCGGCCTTCGCGGCGGCGTAGTGGGCCTGGCCCGTCTGGGCGCGCCAGCCGACGACGGAGGCGTTGTTGACGACGACTCCGCCGCGCCCCGAGGCCTTGAGCGAGCGCAGGGCGGCGCGGGTGCAGCGGAAGGTGCCGTTCAGGGTGACGTCGAGGACGCGCGACCACTGGGCGTCGGTCATGTCGACGAGCGCCGCGGTGCCGCCGAGGCCGGCGTTGTTGACGACGACGTCGAGGCCGCCGTGGAGCTGACCGGCGTAGGCGAAGAAGGCCTCCACCTGCTCCTCGTCGGTGACGTCGCAGACGAGGGAGGCGACG
Source organism: Streptomyces sp. NPDC058646 (assembly GCF_042716875.1). Lineage (NCBI taxonomy): Bacteria > Bacillati > Actinomycetota > Actinomycetes > Kitasatosporales > Streptomycetaceae > Streptomyces > Streptomyces sp. NPDC058646. The sequence continues at coordinate 199,584 of NZ_JBHXRK010000004.1, forward strand.
CGGCCGGCTCCGAATTCGGCGGCGAGCGCCTCCTCGGTCTCCTTGAGGCGGCGGGCGTGGGCGTCGCCGACGAGGACGCGGGCGCCCTCCTCCAGGAAGCGGCGTGCGGTGGCCCCGCCGATCCCGGCGCCGGCCGCGGCGGTGATGACGGCGGTACGGCCCTCCAGCAGGCGGTGGCCGGCCACGTACCGGGGCTCGTTCATGCGCACTCCTCGACGCTGCTCATGGCCGTACGTTAACCTACCAAACACTTGTTAGGGAAGCGTGGAGGGGGCGGGCACCTGATGGATCTGACCCAGACGGCGGAGGTGGCGGCCTTCCGGGCCGAGGCCCGGTCCTGGCTGGCCCGGCACGTGCCCGCCGCCCCCCTCCCCTCCCTGGAGACGGAGGCGGGCTTCGCGGCCCACCGGGAGTGGGAGGCGCTGCTGCACGCGGACCGCTGGGCGGTGGTGTCCTGGCCCGAGGAGTACGGCGGCCGGGGCGCGGACATCGTGCGGTGGCTGGTCTTCGAGGAGGAGTACTGGGCCGCGGGGGCGCCCGGCCGGGTCTCGCAGAACGGCATCAGCCTGCTCGCCCCGACCCTCTTCGACCATGCGACGGACGAGCAGCGGGCGCGGGTGCTGCCCTCCATGGCGAGCGGCGAAGTGGTCTGGGCCCAGGCCTGGTCCGAGCCGGAGGCGGGCTCCGACCTGGCCTCGCTGACCTCGCGGGCCGTGCGGACGGAGGGCGGCTGGCTGCTGTCCGGGCAGAAGACCTGGTCCTCCCGGGCGGCCTTCGCGGACCGCGCGTTCGGCATCTTCCGCACGGACCCGCAGGCCGCGAAACCGCACCAGGGGCTGACGTACCTGATGTTCGGCCTGCGGGCGCCGGGGGTGACGGTGCGGCCCATCGGCCGGCTGGACGGCAAACCGGCCTTCGCGGAGCTGTTCCTGGACGGGGTCTTCGTCCCGGACGAGGACGTGATCGGGCAGCCGGGCCAGGGCTGGCGGATCGCCATGTCGACCACCGGGAACGAGCGGGGGCTCACCCTGCGCTCCCCCGGCCGGTTCCTGGCGGCCGCGGACCGGCTCCGCGCGCTGTGGGAGACGGCCGGCGACCCCGCCGACACCGCGCTGCGGGACCGGGTGGCGGACGCGCTCGTGGGGGCCCGCGCCTACGAACTGTTCACCTGGGCCGGCGCCTCCCGCTTCGCGGAGGGCGGGACCGTCGGCGCCGAGTCGAGCCTGAACAAGGTGTTCTGGTCGGAGTACGACATCGCCCTGCACGAGACGGCCCTGGACCTGCTGGGACCGGAGGCGGAGCTCGCGGACGGCGCGTGGGCCGAGCCCTGGGTCTTCTCCCTGGCCGGGCCGATCTACGCCGGGACCAACGAGATCCAGCGCGACCTCATCGCCGAGCGGCTGCTCGGCCTCCCGAAGGGCCGCCGCTGATGCGCTTCCTGCCGACCGGCGAGCAGGCCGAGTTCGCCCGTACCCTGCGCTCCCTGCTGGCCGCCTCGGACGTCCCGGCAGCGGTACGGGCCTGGGCGGACGGCGACCTCGCACCGGGCCGGGCGCTCTGGTCGAGGCTCGCGGACACCGGCCTGACCGCGCTGGCCGCTCCGGAGGCCTACGACGGCGCCGGCCTGCTCCCGCTGGAGCTGTCCCTCGGCTTCGTGGAACTGGGCCGGGCCGGGGTGCCGGGGCCGGCGGTGGAGAGTGCGGCCGTCTCCGTACTGCTGTCGGAGCTGGGGGACGACGCGCTGGCGAAGCGGTTCCTGCCGGGCCTGGTCGCGGGCGGGGCCGCCGCCACGCTCACGCTGCCGGACGGGAGCCCGTACGCCCTGGACGCGGACGCCGCGGCGCACTGTTTCACGGTGTCGGCCGCGGGCGAGCTCCGGCTGGCCGGCGGACCGGGACGGCCGCGCGGCTCCACGGACCCCGCGCGCCGGCTCTCCCTCCCCGGGGCGGGCGGGGAACTGCTGGCGCACGGACCCCGGGTGGCGGAGGCTGCGCGGACGGCGGCGCGCTGGGCGCGGCTCCTGACGGCGGCCCAGTGCCTGGGAACGGGCGAGGCGTTGCTGTGGCGCACGGTGGAGTACGTGAAGCAGCGCACCCAGTTCGGGACGCCGGTCGGCGGCTTCCAGGCGGTCAAGCACCGGCTGGCCGACACCCTCCTGGACCTGGAGTTCGCCCGGCCGCTGGTCTGGGCGGCGGCGCTGTCGCCCGACCCGGGCGAGGTCGCGGCGGCCAAGCTGGCGGCGGGCGAGGCCTGCTACCGGGCGGCGATGACCGCCCTCCAGCTGCACGGCGCGGTCGGCTACACGGAGGAGCTGGACCTGTCCCTGTGGCTGCGCAAGGCCCGCCCCCTGCGCGACGCGTGGGGCACGCCGTCGCAGTGCCGGGCGGAGGTGGTGCGGGGGCTCGCGCTCGGGCAGCGGTGACGTGCGGCGGGAGCGGGTGCGGGGTCCGGGGCGGTGTCGCACCAGGGCGGTGTCGGACCCGGGGCGTCACAGCCGGGCGACGCTGAGGCTCACGACGTACTCCTCCTTGACCGTGCCGTCGGGGAAGCGCGGGGCCAGCAGCTCCCGTTCCGCGGCGAAGTACGCGCGGGTGCCGGCCTCGCCCAGCAGCAGGAAGGCGGAGTGGCTGGCGAGGTTGGCGAGGTGGTCGTCCAGGGTGACGCGCCGGGACCAGCGCAGGGAGCGGGTGGTGAACTCGCCGAGCCCCCGGGGCAGCGTGCGGAAGCTCTGCCCCTGCGCGCCGAAGAACACCCGGAGCCGTTCCTCCTGTTCGGCGATCCACGGGACGGCGGAGTCCGTGTCGTTCCACCAGATGGCGAGCGCGCCGCCGGGGCGCAGCACGCGGCGGGCCTCGGGGACGGAGCGGGCCGGGTCGGTCCAGTGCCAGGCCTGGGCGTAGGTGAGGAGGTCGAAGGCGCCGGTCGCCAGCGGCAGCCGGTCCCCGTCCCCGCGTACGAGCGGGAGCTGCGGGTTCGCCCGGCGGAACTCGGCGGCCATCCCGTCCCCGGGCTCCACGGCGACGACTTCGGCCCCGCGCTCGTGCAGCAGCGCGGTGGCGATCCCGGTGCCCGCTCCCACGTCGGCCACCCGCGCCCCGGCGAGCGGTCGTCCGGCGAGCCCCTCGACGGCGTCGAACAGGGCCGGGGGGTAGCCGGGCCGGTGGGCGCCGTACAGCGCGGCGGCGGAATCGAAGGACCGGGCGCGAGTCGTCATGCGGCCATTGTTTTCGATCACATCTGCCGGCACCAGTTCGTAGATGCCGTTCCGGATGTGATGGGATCCCCCGTGATCCGAACAGCCGCTCCGAACGACGAGTGACGAGCGGCGCGCGACGAGAACGAGGTAACGGGGAACATGCGAAGGACCATCACGGGGATGACGCTGGGTGCCGCGGTGGCGGTGCTGCTCACCGGCTGTGGGAGCGAGGACCCGAAGGCGGCCGTGGACGGCGGCAAGCCGTCAGCCGCGCCCTCGCCGTCCGCGACCCCGCCGGCCGGGAGTTCCTCCTCCGCGCCGGCCAAGTCCGGCGGCGCGACCCACCAGGTGACCCTGGAGGTCGGGGGCACGGGCAAGACGGCGATCATGTTCAGCGGCATCGGGAGCGGCTTCGAGCAGCAGACCCTGCCGTGGTCGAAGTCGGGCACGGCCGAACTCACCGCCGCGGAACAGAAGGTGGGCTACCTCGTGAACGTCGTGCCGGGCACGATCACGGGCGCCGGCGGCAAGCTCCAGCAGGCCCCCTGCAAGATCACGGTCGACGGCAGGACGGTCGCCGAGAGCGACGGGGTCACGACCACGAGGGGCTGCTCGTACACCATCAAGCAGTAGCCGCCCCCCTGGGCCGGGGCCGTGCCTTCGATGCAGGTGGGTGAGGCTCCCGGCCCGGCGGGGCCGTAGCGGCGGAGGCAGTGCGCCTGCTCCGTCGCAGGCGGACGCCGGTGCGCATCCGGCCGCCCCGCCACCCGGCCGCCCCTCGCCGGGCGGTCCCCCACCGGGCGGTACCTCACCGGGCCGTCGTCCCGCCGTCGACGGCGAACTCGGCGCCCGTCACGTACGAGGAGGCGTCCGAGCAGAGGAAGAGGACCAGCTCAGCGACCTCCTCCGGCCTGCCCATGCGGCCCAGCGGTACGTGCGACCAGTCCCGGCCCACGACCGCCCCGGCCACCATCGGGGTGTCGATGGCCCCCGGATGCACGGAGTTGACGCGGATCCGGTCCCCCGCCAGGTCCAGGGCCGCGGACCGGGTCAGCCCGCGCAGGGCGAACTTGGTGGAGCCGTAGGCCGCGTGGCCCGGTATCCCGGCCAGTCCGGCCGTCGAGGAGATGTTGACGATCGAGCCTCCCCCGGCCTCCCTCAGTACCGGTGCCACGGCCTGGATACCGAGGAAGGGGCCCAGCAGGTTGACGCGGAGCAGCGTCCGGAACTCCTCCAGGGTCTGGCGTTCCACGTGCGCGGTGCGCCACAGAGCCGCGTTGTTGACCAGCGCGGAGACCGTTCCGAAGGCACCTACGGCCCGCGCCACCACCTCGGCCCAGCTCCCCGGATCGGCCACGTCGTGCCGTACGTACAGGCCCTGGTCGCCGAGTTCCGCCGCCACCGCCCGGCCCTCGTCCTCCCGTACGTCCGTGACCACGACCCGGGCGCCCGCTCCTGCGCACAGCCGGGCCCCGGCCGCGCCCTGGCCGCGCCCGGCGCCGGTGATCAGGACGACCTTCCCGTCGAGGGAGACGGCCACGGATCCCACCCTTCCTGACACCGACGGATGCGTTTCTAATAGGCATACTTCTAGCAGTCACACCCTTGCGGGGAAAGGGGTCCCGCGCCCGCCGGTCGTAGACTGCGCGCGTGGCAGACGAGACGAACGGGCGCGCCGCCCTCCCCCCGACCGGCTGGGCGGTGCTCGGGCTGCTCTCGTTCGGCGAGGAGCTCTCCGGCTACGACCTGAAGAAGTGGTCCGACCGGTCGCTGCGCTTCTTCTACTGGAGCCCCTCCTTCAGCCAGATCTACAGCGAGCTCAAGCGCCTGGAACAGGCCGGTTACGCCACCTCCCGGACGGTCGCCCAGGAGACCGGCGTCCGCGACAAGCGGGTGTACCGGATCACCGGCGCCGGCCTGGCGGCCGTACGCGACTGGGCCCGCGAGACCCCGGCCGATCCTCCGGTCCTCAAGCACGGACCGATGCTGCGGCTGTGGCTGGGCCACCTCCTGGAGCCGGAGCAGATGCGCGAACTCCTGCTCCAACAGCAGGAGTTCGCCGAGTCCATGCGGTTGCGTGCGGTGGCCGGCGGGGCGGACGCCGAGGGCGGGGACGTCTGGGCGTACCCGGCGCTCACCCTCAGATGGGCCGAGCGGTACTACGCCTCCGAGCGCGACCTCGCGGCCGCCATGCTCGACGACTTCGACGCGCCGGCCGCCGGGCGCGGCGGGCGGCCGGGGCGGGGCACGCCGTGACGGGCAGTGCGATCAGCCTCCGCAAGGTCGAGGAGACGGCTCCGGCACTGGTGAGCCTGTACAAGAGCGCGGGTGCGTCGCTGCGCAGGCACGGCCTGGAGGGCGGGCGCGCCGCGGTGTACCTGGTGCTGGACCGTTCGGGTTCGATGCGCCCGTACTACGCGGACGGCACGGTGCAGGACTTCGCCGACCGGGTGCTGGGGCTGTCCGCGCACCTGGACGACGACGGCCGCGTCCCGGCGGTGTTCTTCTCCACCGACGTCGACGCCGTGGAGGAGATCCCGCTGCACGGCCACGAGGGGCGGGTCACCGCGATCTCCTCGCGCCTGGGCCACATGGGGAAGACGGCCTACCACGCGGCGATGGACGCCGTGATCGACCACTACCTGGACTCGGCCTCGGCCGCGCCCGCCCTGGTCGTCTTCCAGACGGACGGCGGGCCGGTCAGCCGCCTCGCGGCGGAGAAGTACCTGTGCAAAGCGGCCCGGCTGCCGCTCTTCTGGCAGTTCGTCGGTTTCGGCGACACGCACAGCACCCAGTTCGACTTCCTGCGCCGGCTGGACGAGCTGCCCGTCCCGGCCGGGCGGCCGGTGGACAACGCGGGGTACTTCCACGCCGGTCCGGACCCCCGCGCCCTGCCGGACGGCGAGCTGTACGACCGGCTGGTCGCGGAGTTCCCCCTCTGGCTGGCGGCGGCGCGCAGGGCGGGCATCGTGCGTGTCTGACCGGCTCCTCGCGGTGAGCGCGGGGGCTTGCCGCTTTGATGGGGCTATGACGACGAACAACTGGGCCGCGTTCGAGAAGGCGGAGCCGAAATTCGCGGAGGCCGTCCGGGCCCGCTTCGCGCAGTACCCGCACCACGTGCTGGCCACCCTCCGCAAGGACGGCTCCCCGCGGCTGGCCGGACTCAACGTCGACATCCGGGGCGGCGAGCTGTGGCTCGGGATGATGGCGGGCTCCATGAAGGCCAGGGACCTCCAGCACGACCCCCGTTTCGCCCTGCACACCAACCCCGGCGAGGGCGAGACGATGCCGGACGGGGACGTACGGATCTCCGGCCGGGCCGTGGAACTGGTGGACCCGCCGGAACTGCACCGGTACGCGGAGGAGACGGAGAGCCCGCACCCCTTCCACCTCTTCCACGCGGACCTGACCGAGGTCGTCCACGTCGGCGTCGACGGCGACGACCTGGTCATCCGCACCTGGACCCCGACAGGCGGCCTGCGCACCCTCCGCCGCGGCAACGACGACGAACCACCCCGCGAGGACCCGCCCGAGTCCCCCGCGCCCCCCACGGACCCGGCAGACCCCCCGACCGCCTGACGGCCCGGCCTCGCCGTGCGCCCTGCCGGGCGAGGCTCACGCCGCGTACGCCTGGTCCCTCCGGCCGCAGAAGGGGCTCAGCCCCGGCTCCGCACGTCCCTGACGAACGACACCCATGCGGCGGCCCGGAACGCGAGGACGGGGCCGTTGCCCGCCAGCTTGCTGTCGCGGACGGGGACGACACCGGGGAGGCTGTCGGAGACCTCTACGCAGTCGCCGCCGTCCCCGTTGCTGAACGAGGACTTCCGCCAGGACAAGCCGTTCACGTCTGCGCGCATGTCGCGTGCTCCTCAGCCACCGACTCGATCAAGGTCAGGGACACCTCCGGCGACAACGCGGCGGCCCTCGCAAGATCGTATGACCTCCAGTAACGCTGAACCAGAGCCGGATAGTCGAGCAGCTGCCCCGCATACGGGCCCTCCGTGTACGCCACGTCGGGTGCATCGGCGAACTGCATGATGCGCACCATCGAACCCACTGCTCCATGGGCACCGGCTGTGAACGGCACGACCTGCACAGTGATCCGGTGGGCGCGAACGTACGACGAGATGTGCCGCAACTGAGCCGCCATCACAGCAGGGCCGCCGACCACTGTCCGCAACACCGACTCGTGCAGGACCACCCACATCTGGGGGGTCTCCGGATCGGCGAGAAGCCGTGCGCGTTCGATGCGTGCCGCGACCAGGGCTTCGACGCGCTCGGCAAGCGCGGTCGGGCTGGCGGCCCGGATCACGGCCCGGGCGTAGTCCTCTGTCTGGAGCAGCCCAGGAACCAGCGTGCAGGCGTACTCGTACGTGGCCGTCGCAAGGCATTCCAACTCGGCCGCGGCGGCGAAGTACTCACTGTGCTTGGACTTGAACGCCCTGGCCAGCCGGAAGAAGTAGTCCCCCGTGTGCAGCTCCCGGTCGATGAGCTTGGCGATCTCGGGGCGCAGTCGACGCCGCCCGTTCTCCATCATCCCCACGTACGCCCCTGTGGCGAAGATCCGCTCGCCCAGCCCCTCCTGGGTCAGCCCCGCCGCCTCGCGCTTCCGCCGCAGTTCCTCGCGGGCGAACTCGTCCGGTGTCTGCGCCCCACCCTCGCCGTTCGGCTTGGCCATGAGCCCACTCCCCGCTTCCGCAATCCCCTTGCTCCGCGAAAAGCGTAGTCCTCACCCCCCGACCGGAACGGCGGAACGCATTGATACGACTACGGAACGCCACCGCGCCCGCCATCCCTGGTCGGGGACATGGCGGGCGCGGTGTCAGAGTCCCGTACGTCGTTGTACGGACCGTATGAGGGGTCTCCCCGGGGGGAGGGGTGACGGGGTTACACAGTCAGCGAGCGGTCCGTCGGCTTGACCGGGTAGGGGAGGGCGCTGGAGCCGGTCAGGAAGCGGTCCACCCCGCGGGCGGCCGAGCGGCCCTCCGCGATGGCCCAGACGATGAGCGACTGGCCGCGGCCCGCGTCGCCGGCGACGAAGACGCCGTCGACGTTGGTCGCGTAGGAGGCGTCGCGCTCGATGTTGCCGCGCGCGTCGAGGTCCAGGCCGAACTGCTGGACCAGGCCGTTCTCCTGGTCCGTGCCCGTGAAGCCCATCGCCAGGGTGACCAGCTGCGCGGGGAGGACGCGCTCGGTGCCGGGCTTCTGGACGAGCTTGCCTTCGACGAACTCCACCTCGACCAGGTGGAGGGCCTGGACGTTGCCGTCCTCGTCGCCCTCGAAGTGGGTGGTGGAGACGGAGTAGACCCGCTCGCCACCCTCCTCGTGCGCCGAGGTGACCTTGTAGAGCATCGGGAACGTCGGCCACGGCTGGCCGGTCGGCCGGTCCTCGGAGGGCTTCGGCATGATCTCCAGCTGGGTGACCGAGGCCGCGCCCTGGCGGTGGGCGGTGCCCACGCAGTCCGCGCCCGTGTCACCGCCGCCGATCACGACGACGTGCTTGCCCTCGGCCGTGATGGGGGGCGCCATGAAGTCGCCCTCCTGGACCTTGTTCGCGAGGGGGAGGTACTCCATCGCGAAGTGGATGCCCTTGAGGTCGCGGCCCGGGACCGGCAGGTCGCGGGAGACCGTCGCGCCCGCCGCGATGACCACGGCGTCGAACCGCTTGCGCAGGTCGGTGGCGGTGATGTCGCGGCCGACCTCGATGCCGGTGCGGAACTTGGTGCCCTCCGCGCGCATCTGCTCGATGCGGCGGTTGATGTGCACCTTCTCCATCTTGAACTCGGGGATGCCGTAGCGCAGCAGGCCGCCGATGCGGTCCGCGCGCTCGTACACGACCACGGTGTGGCCGGCCCGGGTCAGCTGCTGGGCGGCGGCCAGACCGGCCGGGCCGGAGCCGATGACGGCTGCCGTCTTGCCCGACAGGCGCTCGGGCGCCTGCGGGGTGACGTCGCCGTTGTCCCAGGCCTTGTCGATGATCGAGACTTCGACGTTCTTGATGGTCACGGCGGGCTGGTTGATGCCGAGCACGCACGCCGACTCGCAGGGGGCCGGGCACAGCCGCCCGGTGAACTCCGGGAAGTTGTTCGTCGCGTGCAGACGCTCCGACGCCGCGGCCCAGTCGTCGCGGTAGGCGAAGTCGTTCCACTCGGGGATCAGGTTCCCGAGCGGGCACCCGTTGTGACAGAACGGGATGCCGCAGTCCATGCAGCGCCCGGCCTGCTTGCTGATGATCGGCAGGAGCGAGCCCGGGACGTAGACCTCGTTCCAGTCCTTCAGCCGGTCGGCGACGGGACGGGAGCAGGCGGTCTCGCGCGCGGTGGTGAGGAAGCCCTTAGGGTCAGCCATTGATCGCCGCCTCCATCATCTTCTCGGTGGTCTCGGACTCCGAGAGTCCGGCCAGCTCAGCGGCATCCTTGGCGGCGAGCACTGCCTTGTACGTGGTCGGGATGATCTTGCTGAAGCGGTCCGCGGCGACGGACCAGTCAGCCAGGAGCTTCGCGGCCACGGTCGAGCCGGTCTCCTCCTCGTGGCGGCGCACCACACCGTGCAGCCACTGCTTGTCCGTGTCGGAGAGGGCCTCGACGGCTCCCGCGTTGCCGGCGTTGACGTTGTTCCGGTCGAGGTCGATGACGTACGCGATGCCGCCCGACATGCCGGCCGCGAAGTTGCGGCCCGTCTCGCCGAGGACGACCGCCTGGCCACCGGTCATGTACTCGCAGCCGTGGTCGCCCACGCCCTCCGAGACGACCAGGGCGCCGGAGTTGCGGACGCAGAAGCGTTCGCCGGTGCGGCCGCGCAGGAACATCTCGCCGCCGGTGGCTCCGTAGCCGATGGTGTTGCCGGCGATCGTCGAGTACTCGGCCAGGTGGTCGGCGCCGCGGTCGGGGCGGACCACGATCCGGCCGCCGGAGAGGCCCTTGCCGACGTAGTCGTTGGCGTCGCCCTCGAGGCGGAGGGTGATGCCCTTGGGCACGAAGGCGCCGAAGGACTGGCCGGCCGAACCGGTGAAGGTCAGGTCGATCGTGTCGTCGGGCAGGCCCGCGCCACCGAACTTCTTGGTGACCTCGTGGCCGAGCATGGTGCCGACGGTCCGGTTGATGTTGCGGATCGCGACCCGGGCGCGGACCGGCTGCGCCTCCTCGGCGGCGGTGGCGGCCAGCGCGTCGGCGGCGAGCTTGATCAGCTCGTTGTCGAGGGCCTTCTCCAGACCGTGGTCCTGCTCGATCAGGGCGTGGCGGACCGCGCCCTCGGGCAGCTCGGGCACGTAGAAGAGGGGCTCCAGGTCGAGACCCTGGGCCTTCCAGTGCGAGACGGCCTTGGTGGTGTCCAGCAGCTCGGCGTGGCCCACGGCCTCTTCGAGCGTACGGAAGCCCAGCTCGGCGAGGAGTTCGCGCACCTCCTCCGCGATGAACTCGAAGAAGTTCACGACGAACTCGGGCTTGCCGGAGAAGCGGTCGCGCAGGACCGGGTTCTGGGTGGCGATGCCGACCGGGCAGGTGTCCAGGTGACAGACGCGCATCATGACGCAGCCGGAGACGACGAGCGGCGCGGTCGCGAAACCGAACTCCTCGGCACCGAGCAGCGCGGCGATGACCACGTCGCGGCCGGTCTTGAGCTGACCGTCCGTCTGGACCACGATGCGGTCGCGCAGCCCGTTGAGCAGCAGGGTCTGCTGCGTCTCGGCGAGGCCGAGCTCCCAGGGGCCGCCCGCGTGCTTGAGCGAGGTGAGCGGGGAGGCGCCCGTGCCGCCGTCGTGGCCGGAGATCAGGACGACGTCCGCGTGGGCCTTGGAGACACCGGCGGCGACCGTTCCGACGCCGACCTCGGAGACCAGCTTCACGTGGATGCGGGCGACCGGGTTGGCGTTCTTGAGGTCGTGGATCAGCTGAGCCAGGTCCTCGATGGAGTAGATGTCGTGGTGCGGCGGCGGGGAGATCAGGCCGACGCCCGGGGTGGAGTGCCGGGTCCTGGCGACCCACGGGTACACCTTGTGGCCGGGCAGCTGGCCGCCCTCGCCGGGCTTGGCGCCCTGCGCCATCTTGATCTGGATGTCGTCCGCGTTGACCAGGTACTCGCTGGTGACGCCGAAGCGGCCGGAGGCGACCTGCTTGATGGACGAGCGGCGCGCCGGGTCGTACAGGCGGTCCGGGTCCTCGCCGCCCTCACCGGTGTTGGACTTGCCGCCCAGCTGGTTCATGGCGATGGCGAGGGTCTCGTGCGCCTCCTTGGAGATGGAGCCGTACGACATGGCGCCGGTGGAGAAGCGCTTGACGATCTCGGCGGCCGACTCGACCTCGTCGACCGGGATCGCCGGGCGCCCCCCGTCCTCGGCGGACTTGAAGCCGAAGAGCCCACGGAGGGTCATCAGCCGCTCGGACTGCTCGTTCACCCGCTCCGTGTACTGCTTGAAGATGTCGTACCGGCGGTTGCGGGTGGCGTGCTGGAGGCGGAAGACCGTCTCCGGGTCGAACAGGTGCGGCTCGCCCTCGCGACGCCACTGGTACTCGCCGCCGATCTCCAGGGCGCGGTGCGTGGCCGCGATGCCGGAGACCGGGTACGCCTTGGCGTGGCGCGCGGCCACCTCCTTGGCGATGACGTCCAGGCCGGCGCCGCCGATCTTGGTGGCGGTGCCGTTGAAGTAGGTCTCGACGAACTCGTCGTTCAGGCCGACGGCCTCGAAGACCTGAGCGCCGCGGTAGGAGGCGACGGTGGAGATGCCCATCTTGGACATGACCTTCAGGACGCCCTTGCCGAGCGCGTAGATCAGGTTCTTGATGGCCTGCTCCGGCTCCAGGCCGGAGAGGAAGGTACCGGCGCGCAGCAGGTCCTCGACGGACTCCATGGCGAGGTACGGGTTGACCGCGGCCGCGCCGTAGCCGATGAGCAGGGCGACGTGGTGGACCTCGCGGACGTCGCCGGCCTCGACCAGCAGGCCCACCTGGGTGCGCTGCTTGGTGGCGATGAGGTGGTGGTGCACCGCGGAGGTGAGCAGCAGCGACGGGATCGGCGCGTGCTCGGCGTCCGAGTGGCGGTCCGACAGGACGATGAGGCGGGCGCCGTTGGCGATGGCCGCGTCGGCCTCACCGCGGATCTCCTCGATACGGGCGGCCAGGGCCTCGCCGCCGCCGGAGACCCGGTAGAGGCCGGAGAGGGTGGCCGCCTTCATGCCCGGCATGTCGCCGTCGGCGTTGACGTGGATGAGCTTGGCCAGCTCGTCGTTGTCGATCACCGGGAAGGGCAGGGTGACGCTGCGGCAGGACGCGGCGGTCGGGTCCAGCAGGTTGCCCTGCGGGCCGAGGGAGGACAGCAGCGAGGTGACGAGCTCCTCGCGGATGGCGTCCAGCGGCGGGTTGGTGACCTGTGCGAAGAGCTGGGTGAAGTAGTCGAAGAGCAGCCGGGGGCGCTCGGACAGGGCCGCGATCGGGGAGTCCGTACCCATGGAGCCGAGCGGCTCGCCGCCGGTGCGGGCCATCGGCGCGAGGATGACGCGCAGTTCTTCCTCGGTGTAGCCGAAGGTCTGCTGGCGGCGGGTGACCGAGGCGTGGGTGTGCACGATGTGCTCGCGCTCGGGCAGGTCCGTCAGCTCGATCTCGCCGGTCTCCAGCCATTCCGCGTAGGGCGCGGCGCCGGCCAGCTCGGCCTTGATCTCGTCGTCCTCGATGATCCGCTTCTGCGCGGTGTCGACGAGGAACATCTTGCCGGGCTGCAGGCGGCCCTTGCGGACGACCTTGGCCGGGTCGATGTCGAGCACGCCGACCTCGGAGCCGAGGACGACGAGGCCGTCGTCGGTGACCCAGTAGCGGCCGGGGCGCAGACCGTTGCGGTCGAGGACCGCGCCGACCTGGGTGCCGTCGGTGAAGGTGACGCAGGCCGGGCCGTCCCAGGGCTCCATCTGCGTGGAGTGGTACTTGTAGAACGCGCGGCGGGCCGGGTCCATCGAGGTGTGGTTCTCCCACGCCTCCGGGATCATCATCAGCACGCTGTGCGGGAGGGACCGGCCGCCGAGGTGGAGCAGCTCCAGGACCTCGTCGAAGGAGGCCGAGTCGGAGGCGTCCGGGGTGCAGATCGGGAAGATCCGCTCCAGGGCGCCCTCGCCGAAGGCCTCGGAGGCCAGCTGGGACTCGCGGGCCTTCATCCAGTTGCGGTTGCCCTTGACCGTGTTGATCTCGCCGTTGTGCGCGACGAAGCGGTACGGGTGGGCGAGCGGCCAGGACGGGAAGGTGTTCGTCGAGAACCGCGAGTGGACCAGGGCGAGCGTCGATGCGAAGCGACGGTCGGAGAGGTCGGGGAAGAAGGGCTCCAGCTGGCCGGTGGTCAGCATGCCCTTGTAGACGAGGGTGCGGGCGGAGAGAGACGGGAAGTAGACCCCGGCCTCCCGCTCGGCGCGCTTGCGCAGCACGAAGGCCTTGCGGTCCAGCTCGATGCCGGTGCTCGCGCCGTCGGTGACGAACAGCTGCGAGAAGGCGGGCATCGTGGCGCGGGCGCCGTTGCCGAGCAGGTCCGGGGTGACCGGGACCTCGCGCCAGCCGAGGACCGTCAGGTTCTCCTGGGCGGCGACCGCCTCGATCTGCTCCACGGCGACGGCCTGTGCGGTGCCGTCGGCGGGGAGGAAGGCGATGCCGACGGCGTACGCGCCGGCCTCGGGGAGCTCGAAACCGGCCACCTCGCGCAGGAACGCGTCCGGCACCTGGCAGAGGATTCCGGCACCGTCGCCCGAGTCCGGCTCGGACCCGGTCGCGCCGCGGTGCTCGAGGTTCCGCAATACGGTCAGCGCCTGCTCGACCAGCGTGTGGCTGGCCTCGCCGCTGAGGTTGGCCACAAAGCCGACGCCGCAGGCGTCGTGCTCGTTGCGCGGGTCGTACATGCCCTGCTGGGCGGGGCGACCGTCCATGGGCGACCAGGCGGTGTTGCTGAGGCCGGTCGCGGAGTGCGTGGATGCGGAACGCATCGGCTCTCCCGTCGTCGTCGTGGCATATGTGCATAGCCGAGGGACGACGTTGGCCCTCTGCGAAATTTCGTGCAGATTACATGATGACGACAATCCCGAGAAGCGGATACGCCATTCCAGCATGCGGACACTGCACGAGGCAGAAAAGAGGGGACCTTCGCTGGCATCCGAAGGTCCAGGACGGATGTCCACGGGGCGAGGGTCCCGGTGCAGGGCGGGCATCGTTGCCCGGAGCCCTGGTGTGATGCCCGGCAGGCACGCGATCGAAACCGCCGGGTAACGGACTACTTATGTTGCGCTCTGCATAGTGTCTCATTCCCTGCGCGGTCAGCCTATGGCTCCGCCGATCCAGGTTCCCAGGATGTACGTCACACCCGCGGCCGCGCCACCCAGGGCCAGCTGCCGCAGGCCGCTGTACCACCAGGACCGGGCGGTGACCCGGGCGACGACCGCGCCGCAGGCAAAGAGACCGGCCAGCGCGAGCAGCACGGCCGGCCACAGCGACGTCGCGCCGAGCAGGTACGGCAGGACGGGCAGCAGCGCGCCCAGGGCGAACGAGCCGAAGGAGGAGACCGCGGCGACGAGCGGCGACGGCAGGTCGTCCGGGTCGATGCCCAGCTCCTCGCGGGCGTGTATCTCCAGCGCCTGCTCCGGATCGCGGGACAGCTGCATGGCGACCTCACGGGCGAGCGCGGGCTCCACGCCGCGCGAGACGTACAGCTCGGCCAGCTCCTCCATCTCGTCGACGGGGTGCTTGCGCAGCTGCTGACGCTCGATGTCCAGCTCGGCGAGCACCAGCTCGCGCTGCGAGGCGACCGAGGTGTACTCGCCGGCCGCCATCGAGAAGGCGCCCGCCGCGAGGCCCGCCAATCCGGTGATCACGACGGTGTGCGGGGCGACGGCGCCGCCGGCCACGCCGGTCATCAGGGCCAGGTTGGAGACGAGCCCGTCCATCGCGCCGAAGACCGCGGGCCGCAGCCACCCGCCGTTGACGTCGCGGTGGGTGTGGTTGTCACGGTGCGCCGTGTGCAGCGGCGCCTGGACATCAATGATCGACATGTGGCAAATCTCCCCTTTTGCGCGAACGAGCGGCGCGACACGTTCCGCTCCCCCTGAACACCTCGAAACTACGCACGAATTCTTGGCCCCGCCAGCAAGGAAGGCCGTACTTACCTGCGGTTTTACGGGTCGGCGACCGGGTGACGGGGGTGTGTGCGGGGTGTTTCGCGGCGAGCGACAAACCACATGCCATGGCACAAATCCCCCAAGGGCTCAAGATGAGTCCCATCAAGTGGAGAGGCGCGCCATGGAGCTGATTGCATGCAATCCGCAGGTCCTCCTCGAACGGGCCAGGGGCGCTCTTCTGGGCCTCGCGGTGGGTGACGCGCTGGGCGCCCCCGCGGAGAACATGAAGCCGTCGGAGATCCGGGCGAAGTGGGGCCGCATCGAAGGCTTCGTGTCGGAGGACCCGGCGGGTACGGACGACACCGAGTACGCGATCTTCTCGGGGTTGCTGCTGGCCCGCCACGGCTCGGCGCTGACGGTCTCGCACGTGGAGCGGGCGTGGCACCACTGGATCGCGGACCTGGACGAGGGACCGTTCCGCGGGGCCGGCTTCTCCGAACGCGGCACCCTGGAGAATCTCCGGCGGGGCCTGGCCGCCCCCATCTCGGCGCAGCACCGGCACGCGTGGTCGGACGGTCTCGCCATGCGGGCGGCGCCCTTCGGAGTGTTCGCGGCGGGCCGTCCGGCGGAGGCGGCCCGGCTGGTGGCGATCGACGGTTCGGTCAGCCACGACGGGGAGGGCATCTACGGCGGCCAGGCGGTGGCGGCGGGGGTCGCCGCGGCGATGGCGGGCGGCTCCCCCGCCTCGGTGGTCTCGGCGGCCCTGTCCGTCATCCCGTCCGACTCCTGGACCGCCCGCTCGCTGCGGCGGGCGGTCACCGCCGCCCCGCGCGGCGAACGGGCGGTCCGCTCGGCGGTCGTCATCGGCGGCTACCCGTGGACGGACCTGGCCCCGGAGGCGGTGGGGCTGGCCTTCGGGGCCTTCGCCGCGTGCCGCGGGGAGTTCTCCGGCTCGGTCCTGACGGCCGTCAACATGGGCCGGGACGCGGACACCACCGCGGCCGTCGCGGGCGCCCTGTCCGGCGCGATGTCGGGCGCCGCCGCGATCCCGGACGCGTGGGCCTCGGCCATCGGCCCGGTCCGCGGCAGCTGCCTCCCCTCGATGCGGGGCTACCACGTCCTGGACATCGCGGACCTCCTCACCCCGGAATACGAGGCCCCCCGGTGACCCCGCCCCCCGACTCCGCCGCCCCCGCCGCCCCCGCCGCCCCCGCGCCGAGCCTGGCACCGGAGCCCCCCGGCCCGGTCCCCCTGACGGACTCCCCCGTCCCCGGGACCCCGGCCTCCACGGCCCTCACCGTGGTCCGGGCCGACGAGGCCCCGTGCGCGGCCCGCACCTTCCTGGTGCCGGCCAGGGAGCCCTCCGTGGAGGTGCCCCCGGCCCCGCCGGACGCAGGTTTTTGCCCGCCCCACCCCGCGGAGCCCCCGGCGGCCACCCTGCCCCCGGCCGTCTCCGCCGGGCCGTCGGCGCAAGCCCGCACGGCCCTCCCCCCGGCCGTCCTGCCCGGCACGGCCCCGGCCCGCCGCGCGGAGCCCCCGGCGGGAGCCCGTACGGCCCTGCCCCCGGTCGGCGCACCCGCCGCCGACCCCCCGGCTGGGGCCCGCACCGCCCTGGCACCCGCCGCCGCACCCCCGGCAGGCCTGCGCACGTCCCCCGCCGCCGAGCCGCCGGCGGGCCTGCGTACCGCCGCCCTGGTGCGGGTCGGGCCGTACCCCGCCGGGCCCCCCGCAGGGGTCCGGCGGATCGAGGGGCTGCTCCTCGGGCTCGCCTCGGGTGACGCGGCCGGGTGGCCCGCCGCCCGGCACCGGGCCAGCAGGATGCCCGAGTGGACCCGCCGCCTCACCCGGGAGCTCGACACCTTCGCCGAGCAGAACGCCACCACCACCCTCCCCGTCCCCATCGCCCTGAACCAGCCGCCCGAACCGCTGCGCCTCGGCCCGAGCGACGACGCCGAGTGGGCCGCGTTCGTCGCCGAATCCGTGCTCACGGCCGCCGGCGTGCTGCTCAGCGACCTCTCCCGGTCCCGCCGCATGCGGGCCGCCATCGACCTGGCCTGGAACGCCCTCGCCTCCGAGGTCGCCGCGGCCGCGGAACGCGCGCCCGAGGTCGAGTCCGCCGTCCTCCCCCTCCGGGCCCGGATCTCCGTCCGCGCCGGCCTCGGCAACCTCGCCGCCGGGCTGCGCCCGCCCGCCACCGGCCACGACAACCCGCACTTCTTCGACGACGCCGCCTGCGTCCGCGCCTGCGTCCTCGCCGTCGTCCACCCCGGCGACGCCCGCGCGGCAGCCGACCTCGCCGAGTTCGACGCCCGCTACACCCAGGACGGCGACGGCGTCCACGGCGCCCGCGCCATGGCCGCCGCCATCGCGACCGCCCTCGGCGGCGCGGACGTCGACGCCGCGGTCGACGCCGCCCTCGGCCAGCTCCCCGGGACCACCGAGATCGGCCGCAACGCCCGCCATGCCGTCGCACTCGCCCGTACGAGGGGGGAGGCCGGTGCGTTCGCCATCGTCCCCACCCTGGAACACGAGATCGTCGACCACGTCTACAGCTACGGGATCGCCGCCGCCGAGACCGTCCCCGTGGCCCTCGCCCTCGCGACCGCCGCCCGGGGCAGGATGACCGAGGCCGTGCCGGCCGCGGCCTGCCTCTCCCGTGTCGCCGACTCGGCCCCCGCCCTCGCCGGCGCACTCACCGGCGCCCTCGGCGGCGGCGACTCGGTCCCCGCCGCCTGGCGCGAGGCCTGCCGCACCCTCTCCGGCTGCGCCCTCCCCCGCCTCGCCGGCACCGACCTCGTGGAACTCGCCGCGCTGCTGACGCGCACGGAACTCACCTCACCCAAGGGATGATTCGGACATGACGCTCACGTTGGAGGACCGGGCAGCAGGTGCCCTCGTCGGAGCAGCCGTCGGCGACGCGCTCGGCGGCCCGGTGGAGGGCTGGACCCCGGACCAGATCGTGGAACGGCACGGCGGCCGCGTGCACGGCATCGTCGGCCCGTGGCACGAGGACTGGCGCACGGCCCGCCCGATCGCCCCGTACCACAAGGGCGACGGCCACGTCACCGACGACACCCTGATGACCCACGCGCTGGTGCGGGTCTACGAGGCCGTACGGGACCACCTGGACGCGTACGCGGTCGCCGACCACCTGGTCCCGGACCTGATGACCAACCCGCGCTGGATCCCGGAGCTGGAGGCCGAGGCCCTGCCGCTCCAGCGGATCTTCCTCGCCGAGAAGTGGATCGTGACCCGGCTGCACTACGCGCACGTCGACCCGCGCGAGGCGGGCAGCGGCAACATCGTCAACTGCGGTGCGGCCATGTACATGGCGCCCGTGGGCATCGTCAACGCGGGCAATCCGGCGGGCGCGTACGCGGAGGCTCTGGACGTGGCCGGCGCGCACCAGTCCTCGTACGGGCGGGAGGCGGCGGGCGTGTTCGCGGCGGCGGTGGCGGCCGCGTGCCTGCCCGGGGCGACGGCCGCCTCGGTGGTGGACACGGCCCTGTCCCTGGCCAAGGACGGCACCCGGGCGGCCATCGCCGCCGTCGCCCAAGTGGCGGCAGAGCACCGGGAGTTCGAGTCGGCCCTGGCTCCGCTGCGGGCGGCGGTGGCCCCGTACGACTCGGTCGGCCCCGACTACCGCGCCCCCTCGCTCGGTGCGCGGCGCCCCTCACGCCTGCACTCCGTCGAGGAGCTCCCGATCGCGCTCGGGATGCTGCTGGTCGCGGACGGGGCGTACGAGACCTCCGTGCTCGGCGCGGTCAACTACGGCCGGGACTGCGACTCCATCGCCACCATGGCCGGGGCGATCGCCGGAGCGCTGCGGGGCGAGGACGCGGTCCCGGCGGCCTGGGCGAAGCAGGTGGCCGAGGCCAGCCGCCTCGACCTGCACGCCCCCGCCGCGGCGCTGGCCGCGGTGGCCCGGGAGGTCTTCGCGCTCGACCTGGCCCGCCGCGACGCCCATGCATCGGCCTTCACCGCGATCTCGACCCTCCGGTGACCCCACCCGACGGTGGTGAGGTGCTCCTGCGGACGACCTGGGTGCAGCCCGAGGACCTGCTCGGGCACGAGCTGCGGCAGGCCGCCGAGGACGGGCGCGATCCGGGGCCCGCCCTGCGGGCCTGGGTCACCGCGGGCGGGCCCCTCGCGCCCGAACGGGCCGGGGCCTCGCCCGGCCCGGCGGACCCGGAGCTGCGCGCGCTGGCCTGCCGTCTGCTGGACGAGCTGGCTGCCGTGCCGTCCCCGCTGGCCGCCGCCGAGCCGGGGTCCTGGGAGGCGGTCCGGGCCACCTGGCCGGGATCCGGCGGCGGCCTCCCGGACGGGGACCGCCCGGGGCGGGAGCCCGTCGTGCCCGGCGCGGCGCGGCCCCGCACCGCGGGGTACGGCGGCGGGGCGCAGCCGCCGGCCGCGGACCTGACGGCCCGGCTGGAGGCCGCCTGGCTGGGCCGGGCCGCCGGCTGCCTCCTCGGCAAGCCCGTCGAGAAGCTGCCGCTGGAGGGGATCCGGGCCCTGGCCCGCGCCGCCGGGAACTGGCCGCTGGACGACTGGTTCAGCGCCCGCGGCGTCCCGCCGGAGCTGCTGGCCGCGCACCCGTGGAACCGCCGCTCGGCGCCCACCTCCCTCGCCGAGAACATCGACGGGATGCCCGAGGACGACGACCTCAACTACCCCCTCCTCGGCCTGCTCCTGCTCCAGCGGCACGGCAAGGGGTTCACCACCGCCGACGTCGCCCGGCTCTGGCTCGACGAGCTGCCGGCCGGGCGGACCTTCACCGCCGAGCGCGTCGCGTACCGCAACCTCCTCCTCGGGCTGGAGCCGCCCGCCACCGCCACCCTGCACAACCCCTTCCGCGAGTGGATCGGCGCCCTCATCCGCGCCGACGTCCACGGCTGGACCCACCCCGGCGACCCGGCCGCCGCCGCGGCCCGCGCCTACCGGGACGCCTGCCTGACCCACACCGGGAACGGCGTGTACGCCGCCCTGTTCGTCGCCGCCGCCACGGCGGCGGCGGCCACCGGCCGGTCCGACGTCCACGGTGCGCTCCGGGCCGGGCTGGCCGTCGTACCGCCCCGCTCGCGCCTCGCCGAAGCGATCCGGTTCGGGATCGGGGCGGCCCGCGGGGAGGCCCGCTTCGATACCGTCGTCGACGCCCTGCACGCCCGCTACGGCCACTACCACTGGGTGCACGCCGTGCCCAACACCGCGCTGATCGCCGCCGCTCTGACCCATGCCGACGGCGACTTCACCCACTCGATCTGCCGCGCCGTGTCCGGCGGCTGGGACACCGATTCCAACGGGGCGACCGCCGGAGCCCTCGCCGGGATCCTGGCCGGGGCGCCCGGGAACCTCCCGCACCGCTGGACCGCACCGCTGAAGAACCGGCTCTCCAGCAGCGTCGCCGGTTTCGACGGCATCGGCTTCGACACCCTCGCCCACCTCACCGCACAGGAGGCAGCCCGCTCATGACGGCCATCGCCGTGCTCGGCAGTACGAACATGGACCTCGTCGCCTACGTCCCCAAGGCCCCCCGCCTCGGGGAGACCGTCACCGGCCGCGCGTTCCGCACGGTCCCCGGCGGCAAGGGCGCCAACCAGGCCGTCGCAGCCGCCCGCAGCGGCGGGGAGGTGGTGATGATCGGGGCGGTCGGGGCCGACGACTTCGGCGTGCGGCTGCGCTCCGCGCTCACGGCCTCCGGGGTCGACACGGCGGCCCTGCGCACCGTCGAGGGTGCCAGCGGCACCGCGCACATCACCGTGGACGACGAGGGCGCCAACAGCATCATCGTCATCCCGGGGGCGAACGCCCAGGTCACCGGCCTGGAGGCGGGGGACGAGAGCCGGATCGTCGCCGCGGACTGCCTGCTGCTGCAGCTGGAGCTCCCGCTGGACGCCGTCCTCGCCGGCGCCCTGGCGGCCCGCGCCCACGGCGGGATCCGTACGGTCCTCACCCCGGCCCCCGCCCCGGGGGCACCTCCCGGCGGTAGCCGGGGGACGCTGCTCGCCGAGCTGCTGGCCGTCACCGACCTGCTGGTCCCCAACGAGCACGAGGCGGCCGCCCTGACGGGGCTCACCGATCCGCACCGCGCCGCCGAGGCGCTCCTGGAGCAGGTGCCGGAGGTGGTGGTCACCCTGGGCTCGGCCGGATCCCTGTACGCGGCCCGGGGGCGGGAGCCGCTGACCGTGCCGGCCCCGCGGGTCCGGGCCGTGGACACCACCGCCGCCGGGGACACCTTCGTCGGAGCCCTTGCCGTCGCGCTCGGGGAGGGCCGCCCGATGGACAGCGCCCTCGCGTGGGCCTCGTGTGCCGCGGCGCTGTCGGTCCAGCGGCCCGGGGCGCAGGACTCGATGCCGACCCGCGCCGAGGTCGTCGCCTTCGCGGCCGGACAGGGCGTCCGCTGATGGCCGGGGCTCCCGCCGGGCCGCTGCGGGGGCTGCGCGTCCTGGATCTGGCCACCCTGTTCGCCGGGCCGCTGGCCGCCACCCTGCTCGGCGACTTCGGCGCCGAGGTGGTGAAGGTGGAGCACCCGGGCAGGCCCGACCCCTCGCGCGGGCACGGTCCCGCGAAGGACGGCATCGGCCTGTGGTGGAAGCTGCTCGGCCGGAACAAGCGGACGATGACCCTCGACCTGTCCACCCCCGGTGGCCGGGACACCCTGTTGCGCCTCGCCGCCACCGCCGACGTGGTCGTGGAGAACTTCCGCCCCGGGACGCTGGAGAAGTGGGGGCTGGGCTGGCCGGAGCTGTCCGCCGCCAATCCGCGGATGGTCCTGGCCCGGGTCACGGCCTTCGGCCAGCAGGGCCCGTACGCGCACCGCCCCGGCTTCGGCACCCTCGCCGAGGCGATGAGCGGATTCGCCGCGATCACCGGGGAGCCGGAGGGGCCGCCGACCCTTCCGCCGTTCGGGCTGGCGGACTCCATCGCCGCGCTGACCACCGCGTACGCGGTGATGACGGCCCTCGCCGGCCGGGACCGCACGGGACACGGGCAGGTCGTGGACCTGGCCATCATCGAGCCGATCCTCACCGTGCTGGGGCCCCATCCGCTCTGGTACGACCAGCTCGGTTACGTCCAGGCGCGCACCGGCAACCGCTCCGCGAACAACGCCCCCCGCAACACCTACCGCAGCGCGGACGGGCGGTGGCTGGCGGTCTCGGCCTCGGCGCAGTCCGTCGCCGAGCGGGTCGTACGGCTGGTGGGGCGGCCCGAGCTGATCGACGAGCCGTGGTTCGCGTCCGGCGCGGAGCGGGCCGCCCACGGGCACGTCCTGGACGAGGCCGTCGGCGGCTGGATCGCCCGGCACAAGGCGGACGAGGTGGTCGCGGCCTTCGAGGAGGCCGAGGCGGCCGTGGCCCGGGTCTACGACGTCCGGGACGTGATGGAGGATCCGCAGTTCGCCGCGCTGGACACGGTCACCGAGGTGGAGGACCCGGAACTCGGCCCGATCCGGATGCAGAACGTCCTCTTCCGGCTCTCCGAGACCCCGGGCGCGATCCGCTGGGCGGGCCGCCCGCACGGTGCGGACACCGACGAGGTCCTGGCCGAGCTGGGGCTGACCCCGGCCGAGATCGCCGCACTCCGCACCGAGGGGGCCCTGTGATCCTGACCTGGCTGTACGCGCCGGGCGACCGCCCGGCGGTGGTGGCCAAGGCCCTCGGCTGCGGGGCCGACGCCGTGATCGTGGACCTGGAGGACGCCGTGCCGGCCTCCCGCAAGGAGTACGCCCGCGACGCGACGGCCGAGCTGCTGGCCGAGCGTCCCCCCGTGCCCGTCCACGTCCGGGTGAACGCCCTGGACTCGCCCTGGGGCGGCGTCGACCTCACCGCCCTGGCGGGCCGGCGCGGCCTGGCCGGACTCCGCCTGCCCAAGATCAGCGCCCCGGAGCAGGTCGCGGCCGTCGCCGAGCGCACCGGCGGGGTCCCCCTCCACGCCCTGCTGGAGTCCGCGCTGGGCGTGGAGCGCGCGTTCGAGATCGCCCGCGCGCACCCCGCACTGCGGGGGCTCTCGCTCGGCGAGGCGGACCTGCGGGCCGACCTGACCGTCAGCGCGGAGACGGGCCTGGACTGGTGCCGCTCCCGCGTGGTGGTCGCGGCCCGGGCCGCCGGGCTCCTGCCGCCGGCCCAGTCGGTGTTCCCCGACATCCGGGACCTGGAGGCGCTGGCCGCCTCCTGCTCCCGGGGCCGTTCCCTCGGATTCCTGGGCCGGGCGGCGATCCACCCCCGCCAGCTGCCGGTGATCGAACAGGCCTACCTGCCCGCTCCGGCGGAGGTCACCGCGGCCGAGGAGGTCCTGGCCGCGGCCCGCGCGACCCCGGGGGCGCTGGCACTGCCCGACGGGCGTTTCGTCGACCCTGCCGTGGTCGCCGCCGCGCACCGCACCCTGGCGCTGTCGCGCAGGGGGGCCACGCGTTGAGCGCGGACCACGGCCACGTGCCGCCGAGGGGTACCTGCATCCGCCTGCCGGCGGTGTCCACGGCCATGGCGCCGTCGAGCGGCCGGAGGGCGGCATGCGCAAGGGGGTGCCGCGCGTGCGCGACACCCCCTTGCGAACCGGTCTGCGGTCAGGGCTTGTCGGTCTCCGGGGCCTCGGCCGGCTCCGCCTTGCGCAGGTCGGCCTTGGTCTCCGTCGCCGTCTTCACGGCGCCTTCGGAGGCCGCCGCCTCTGCGGGTACGGCGTCCTTCCGCTCCGCCGGGCGGTCCGCGGGCGCGGCTTCGTCCCCGGCCTCGGACCCCGCATCGGCCTTCGCGGCGCCGGCGTCCGGGACGGCTCCGGCCTTGCTGCCGGGGGCGTCCGGTTCGACGACCTCCTCGCGGCCCGGCCGCAGCTTCGCCGAGACCACCAGGTAGACCACGGCCAGCACGAAGACCACGATCGCGGTCCACACGTTCAGCCGCAGGCCCAGGATGACGTGCGCCTCGTCGACCCGCATGTACTCGATCCAGACCCGGCCGGCGCAGTACGCGGCCACGTACAGGGCGAAGGCCCGCCCGTGGCCGAGCTTGAAGCGGCGGTCGGCCCAGATCACCAGGACCGCGACCCCGACGCACCACAGCGACTCGTACAGGAACGTCGGGTGGTAGGTGCCCGCGACCCGGTTCGGGCCCTCGCTGATCTCCACCGCCCAGGGCAGGTCGGTCGCCCGGCCGTACAGCTCCTGGTTGAACCAGTTGCCCCAGCGGCCGCAGGCCTGCGCCAGCGCGATGCCGGGGGCCAGGGCGTCCGCCCAGGCCGGCAGCGGGATGCCGCGCAGCCGGCAGCCGATCCAGGCGCCCACCGCGCCCACCGCGATCGCGCCCCAGATGCCGAGCCCGCCCTCCCAGATCTTGAAGGCGTCGACCCAGTTGCGGCCCTCGCCGAAATAGAGCTGGTAGTCGGTGATCACATGGTAGAGGCGGCCTCCGACCAGGCCGAACGGCACCGCCCACACAGCGATGTCCGCGACCGTGCCCGGCTTTCCGCCGCGTGCGATCCACCGCTTGTTGCCGAGCCAGACGGCGACGAAGACGCCGAGAATGATGCAGAACGCGTAGCCGCGCAGCGGGACCGGTCCGAGATGGATCACGCCGGTCGACGGGCTGGGGATGTAAGCAATGTCCATGGCAGACATGACGCTACCCTGCCGGGCGGTGCTGACCGCAACCCGCCCGGCAAGCCGAAACCAAATCCTCACCCGGCACGGGTGTCGCTCAGTTCTCCGGGGAACCGCCGGAACCGGCCTTCGGGGCCGGCTTCGACCCGCTGCCCGAGGAGTCGGACGACGGCGAAGCCTTCGCCCCTGCCCCTGCCGTGGCCCCTGTCCCGGATCCGGACACCGTGCCGGAGCGGGAGCCCGTGCTCGCGGACGGCGAGGCCTTGCCCGCGCCCTTCGAGGACACGGCGCCGCCACCCGCGTCCTTGGCGCTGCCGCCGCCGGAGCCCTTGGCCGCGGCCTCCACCCGCTCCTTCAGCTTCTGCGGGGTGAGCGGGTCGGACTGGTCGGCGAAGATGTCCTTGCCGTCCAGGAGGATCGTCGGGGTGCCCCGGAACTTTCCGGTCCGGAAGGCCTCCTGCGATGCGGCCACCCAGCTGTTGTGCGTGCCGTCCTCGACGCACTTGCGGAAGGCCGGGGTGTCCAGCCCCTCCACCTTGCCCGCCAGTTCCAGCAGCTTGGCGTTCTTGCCGTAGGCGTCGTCGACCTCCGGCGGCTGGTTCTGGAAGAGCACGTCGTGGTACGCGGTGAACTTGCCCGCGTCCTGCGCGCAGGCCGCCGCGTTCGCCCCCTTGAGGGAGCCGCTGCCGCCCATGTTCCCGTCGATGAGCGTGACCAGGTGGTAATCCGTCTTGAGGAGCCCCTTGGCCTCCAGCTCGTGGATGGTGTCCCGGTAGTTGTCCTCGAAGGACTTGCAGGCCGGGCAGCGGAAGTCCTCCCATACGGTCAGCGTGGACTTGGCCTCTTCCTTGCCCGTCCGGATGGCGAGCGCGTCCTTGCCCGTGGCCCCGGAGGGGGCGATCACCGGTCCCTTGGCGGAGTCCCCGCTCTTGCCGGCATTGGCCGCGATCAGGCCGACGACGGCGGCGAGGCCGAGCACGCCGACCACCGCCGCCGACACGACGAGGGTCCGCCGTCGCTTGTCCCGGGTCTTCTGCCGCTCGCGCTCCAGCTGGAGTCGCTCCCGGGCCGATCGTTTCGTCGCATCGCGGTTCGCACCGTCGTTCTTCTCGCTCACGTTCGGCCAAACGAAGCGGGGAGGCACTCGCGTGCCTCCCCGCTCCCACTTCCACCCGATCGGGCTACAGAACCCGCCCGGCGGACCGCTGTACGTCAGCTCCTGCGTACGCCTTCCGCAAGCTCGCCCGCCAGTGCGCGCACGGCGGCCAGCCCGGCGGGCAGGTCCGGCGCGTCCAGCAGCAGCTTCACGAAGGCCGAGCCGACGATCACACCGTCGGCGAACGCCGCCACTTCCTTGGCCTGTACGGCGTTGGACACGCCCAGGCCGACGCAGACGGGCAGCCCGTCGCGGGCGCCGGGGGTGGCGCGGGTGCGCTCCACCAGGTCCTGGGCCTGGTTGCCGACCGACTCGCGGGTGCCGGTGACACCCATGAGGGAGGCGGCGTAGACGAAGCCGGAACCGGCCGCCGTGATGGTGGCCAGGCGCTCGTCCTTGCTGCTGGGGGCGACGACGAAGACGGTCGCCAGACCGTGCTTCTCCGCGTGCTCGCGCCACAGCGCGGATTCCTGGACCGGCAGGTCGGGCAGGATGCAGCCGGCGCCGCCCGCCTCGGCCAGCTCGGAGGCGAACCGCTCCACGCCGTAGCGGTCGATGGGGTTCCAGTAGGTCATCACCAGGACCGGGGCGCCGGTCGCCGCGTGGGCCTCGCGCACCGTGCGCAGCACATCGGCGATCTTGACCCCGCCGCGCAGGGCGATGTCGTCGGCGGTCTGGATGATCGCGCCGTCCAGGACCGGGTCGCTGTGCGGCAGGCCGACCTCGACCACGTCCGCGCCGCCCTCGACGACGGCCTTGACGGCCTCGATGGCCCCGTCCACGGTCGGGAAGCCGGCCGGGAGGTAGGCGACGAGGGCCGCGCGGTCCTCCGACTTCGCCTTCGCGAGGGTGTCCTTCAGCAGCTGGATGCGCCCGGTCTTCTCGCCGGCGGTGCTCACTTGCTCTCCCCTTCGGTTCCGTCGTAGAGCCCGAAGTAGCGGGCCGCCGTGTCCATGTCCTTGTCGCCGCGACCGGACAGGTTGACCACGATGAGCCCGTCCGTGCCCAGCTCCTTGCCGAGGTCGAGGGCGCCGGCGAGGGCGTGGGCCGACTCGATGGCCGGGATGATCCCCTCGGTACGGGAGAGCAGGCGCAGGGCCTGCATCGCGGCGTCGTCGGTCACCGCGCGGTACTCGCCGCGGCCGGAGTCCTTCAGGTAGGAGTGCTCGGGGCCGATGCCCGGGTAGTCCAGACCGGCCGAGATCGAGTAGGGCTCGGTGATCTGGCCCTCCTCGTCCTGGAGGACGTACGAGCGGGAGCCGTGCAGGATCCCGGGCTCGCCCGCGGTCAGCGTGGCCGCGTGCTCACCGGTCTCGACGCCGTGCCCGGCGGGCTCGAAGCCGACCAGGCGGACGTCCGCGTCGGGGATGAAGGCGTGGAAGAGGCCGATGGCGTTGGAGCCGCCGCCGACGCAGGCCGCCACGGCGTCGGGCAGCCGGCCGGTGCGCTCCAGGATCTGCCGGCGGGCCTCGACTCCGATGACCCGGTGGAAGTCGCGGACCATGGCCGGGAAGGGGTGGGGGCCCGCGACCGTACCGAAGAGGTAGTGGGTGCGGTCCACATTGGCGACCCAGTCGCGGAACGCCTCGTTGATGGCGTCCTTGAGGGTCCGGGAACCGGAGGTCACGGCGATGACCTCGGCGCCCAGCATGCGCATGCGGGCCACGTTCAGGGCCTGGCGCTGGGTGTCGATCTCACCCATGTAGATGGTGCAGTCGAGGCCGAAGAGCGCGCAGGCGGTGGCGGTGGCGACGCCGTGCTGGCCCGCGCCGGTCTCGGCGATGACCCGGGTCTTGCCCATGCGCCGGGTGAGCAGTGCCTGGCCCAGCACGTTGTTGATCTTGTGCGAGCCGGTGTGGTTCAGGTCCTCGCGCTTGAGGAAGATCCGGGCCCCGCCGGCGTGCTCGGCGAACCGGGGCACCTCGGTGAGGGCGCTCGGCCGGCCGGTGTAGTTGACCATCAGGTCGTTCAGCTCGGCGGCGAAGGCCGGGTCGTCCTTGGCCTTGTCGTACTCGACGGCGACCTCGTCCACGGCGGCGACGAGCGCCTCCGGGATGAACTTGCCGCCGAAGTCGCCGAAGTAGCCCTCGGCGTTCGGGACGTGACCCTCCGGGTCCGGGATGAAGAACTCGCTGGACATGCCCAGTACTCCTACGGATGCGTGGTGCGGCGGTGGTTTTCACCGTATTGCGCCGCCCGCCCGTGATGCGCACACCCCGCTGGGGCATGCGTGCGTACGGTACGGGGCGGCCCGTGCCCGGAGCCGGCGGCCCGGGCGGCGGGCCGTACGGGAGCAGCCCGCGGCAGGTGCCGCGCGGCGTTCCTCGTTACGGCGCGTCTGCGCGGCGCCATCGCATGCCGTTGACCTGACCGGGCTCGGAGCCGATCACGTACCGGACCCGCCGCCCGTGCACGCGCCGGGCCGGGGCGCGGCAGCCGCGGGGGCGGCAGCCGCGCGCCAGGGGCGCGTGCGCCGTCGGCACGCCGGCCGGGCGGGAGCCCGGTCGGGTGCGGACGGAGGAGCGGTCGTGGGCCATGGGACGGGTCAGCTCCGCCCGTGGCGCAGGGCGGGGTGGGCGCCGGCGGCGACGAGGTCGGCCACGGCCGACTTCGGGTCACGGCCGGTGACCAGGGACTCCCCGACGAGGACGGCGTCGGCGCCCTCGTTGGCGTAGGCGATGAGGTCGTGCGGCCCGCGGATGCCGGATTCGGCGACCTTGACGATGTGGGCCGGGATCTCCGGTACGACACGCTCGAAGGTGGAGCGGTCGACCTTCAGGTCCTTGAGGTTGCGGGCGTTGACGCCGATGATCTTGGCACCGGCGGCGACCGCGCGCTCGACCTCCTCCTCGTCGTGGACCTCGACGAGCGGGGTCAGGCCGATGGACTCGGCCCGCTCGATGAGGGAGACGAGGGCTTCCTGCTCCAGGGCCGCCACGATCAGCAGCGCGAGGTCGGCGCCGTAGGCGCGGGCCTCCCACAGCTGGTACGCGGTGACGATGAAGTCCTTGCGCAGGATCGGGATGTCCACGCGGGCGCGGACGGCCTCCAGGTCGGCCAGCGAGCCGCCGAAACGACGCTGCTCGGTGAGGACGGAGATGACCGACGCACCGCCCGCCTCGTAGTCGGCGGCGAGCCCGGCCGGATCCGCGATGGCTGCCAGCGCGCCCTTCGACGGGCTGGAGCGCTTGACCTCGCAGATCACCTTGACGCTGTCGCCGCGCAGGGCAGCGACGCCGTCCTTGGCCTGGGGCGCCTTGGCGGCACGCTCCTTGAGCTCGTCGAGGCTCACGCGGGCCTGCCGTTCGGCAAGGTCTTCGCGGACCCCTTCGATGATCTCGTCGAGCACACTCACGCGAGCGGCCCCCTTCCGGGTCGATGACGGTCGGCCGCCTTGCAGACACGTACAACTGCAAGGTCAGCAATCAAATGGTATCCGCAGGAGGCCTTGCTCTCCGCACGCGGTTGACGGCGTCCCAGTAACTGGACATCCGGAATCAGGGCTTCATATGGCCTGCTGACAGGGCTCAGGGCGCGAGCGCGGAGCCGAAAGAAAGATTTCGGATCACGGCGAAAACGAGGGCCGCGACGCCGATCCCCCACCAGTACGGGGGCTTCAGGGAGATCGTCGGCACGGACCCCCCGCGGGCCGCCCGGAACAGCCACAGGGCCATGAACCCCGCGAAGGCGAAATAGCCGAGGACGGCCAGGGCATTTGCCCCGAAAGCTGTGATCAGATCGCCGTGGGCGAACGCGTGCGCGCTGCGCAGCCCGCCGCAGCCGGGGCACAGGACTCCGGTCAGCCGGAAGAGCGGGCAGACCGGGTAGTGACCGGGCTCGTTGGGGTCCACCGCGCCCACGTACGCGAAGGCGGAGACGGCCCCCGCCAGGACGAGCACCGGCGCGGCCGCCCGCCGGACCCGGCCCCGGGCCCCGGCCCCGCCCCGTACGGAACCACCCGGGACGGGCGCTCCGGGGGCGGGCACCCCGCCGGCCGGCGCGGTTCCGGGGGGCGGCACGGCGTCGGGGGTGCGAGAGGCGTCCACCCGCTGATTGTCTCCGCTCATGACAAAAGGCGCAGCCCGACGGGGCCGCGCCTTCCGGCTGCTCCGGATCCGCCTCGGCCGGGCGCTCAGACCTTGGCGGGAGCCTTGGACGCGGCGATGACCTCGGCGAGGTCCGTGTAGGTGGCCTTGGGCGCACCCATGCCGGCGGCCTTCATCGCCATGCCGACGACACCACCGAGCACGACGACACCGAGACCGAGCCAGAACCCGAGCTGGTTCGCCAGCACCATGAAGGCACCTGAGATGCAGAAACCGATGAAGGCGATGATGACACCGGTCCAGGCGGCCGGGGTGTGTCCGTGTGATGTGCCCGCCATGAGTTGCTCCTTGTTGCTCTGTCTTGTGTGTCGAACGCTGGTGCACATTGTCCCGCACCGGGCGTGGTCGCCGTCCACGGGGGTCCGGTCGGCGCACGGGGTCAGCGGGTCGGATCCTCGCCGCGGTCCAGAGCCTTCCACAGATCTTCCGGACGTTCCGGATCCACCGCCGCGGCCGCGGGCTTCCGGGGGCTTCCGTCACGCTCGTAGCGGCCCCCCATCGCGGGCCAGCCCCGCCCGAAGAACAGGGCGAGCAGTCCGGCCGCCAGGATCAGGGCCCCTCCGGCAGCCGTCACGTACGGCCACGCCGTGTGGGTCAGTCCCGCAACCTGCGCGGCGGTGTCCGCGGTCGTACGGGCCGCCTCCGCGTCCAGGGCCTGCCGGTCGTCGGCGGCGAAGACGGCGCCCAGGGCCGCGCCCAGCCCGCTCAGGGCGAGGAGCCCGGAGACCAGCAGCCGGCCCTTGCCGCGGACGGCGAACACGGCCACCAGCGCGGCGAGGCCCACGATGGCCAGCGCCGCCGGGAGGCCGGTGACGGCCCGCCCGTCCGCGGTCAGCGGCAGGGCACCGCCCCCGACGGCGGCGGTGCCCCGGGCCCAGACCCGGCCGGAGGCGAGCAGGACGACGGTCGCGCCGAGCGCTCCGAGCAGCAGCGCGGCAGCCACGCTGCGGCGGCTGCTGCGGCTGTCGGGACCGGCAGGACCCTGCGGGCCCCCGGGGTCGGAGGCGGCATCGGGTCGGGGCGGGGGTACGGCGCTCACGTACCCCACTATCCCCTACGCCCTCAGGAGCTGTGGAGGCGGTTGGCCGCTCCCACCGCGCGCAGCACGGCGGCCGCCTTGTTGCGGCACTCGTTGTCCTCCAGCTCGGGCACCGAGTCCGCGACGACCCCCGCTCCGGCCTGCACGTACGCCGTACCGTCGCGCAGCAGCGCGGTGCGGATGGCGATGGCCGTGTCGGAGTCCCCGGCGAAGTCCAGGTACCCCACGCAGCCGCCGTACAGGCCGCGGCGGGAGGGCTCCAGCTCCTCGATGATCTGCATGGCCCGCGGCTTCGGCGCCCCCGAGAGGGTGCCCGCCGGGAAACAGGCGGTCAGCACGTCGAAGGCGGTCTTCCCCTCGGCGACCCGGCCGGTGACGGTCGAGACGATGTGCATGACGTGCGAGTACCGCTCGATGCTCATGAAGTCGACGACCTCCACGGAGCCCGGCTCGCACACCCGGCCGAGGTCGTTGCGGCCCAGGTCGACGAGCATCAGGTGCTCGGCGCGCTCCTTGGGGTCGGCCAGCAGCTCCTCGGCGAGGTCGTGGTCCTCCTGCGGGGTGGCGCCGCGGTGCCGGGTCCCGGCGATCGGGTGGACCATGGCCCGCCCGTCCTCCACCTTGACCAGGGCCTCCGGGCTGGAGCCGACGACGTCGAAGCCGTTCTCGAAGCGGAAGAGGTACATGTACGGGGACGGGTTCGTGGCCCGCAGCACCCGGTAGACGTCCAGCGCGGACGCCTGGCAGGGGGTCTCGAACCGCTGCGAGGGCACCACCTGGAAGGCCTCGCCGGCCCGGATCCGCTCCTTGATGTCCTCGACCGCGGCCTGGTACTTCTCGCCGCCCCACAGCGCCGAGAACTGCGGCAGTTCGGAGGCGGGCAGCGGGGCCGGCACGTAGGGGGCGGGCCGGGCGAGGTCGGCCTCCATCGCGTCGAGCCGGGCGAGGGCGTCCGCGTACGCCTCGTCGACCCCGGTGTCCAGGTCGTTGTGGTTGATCGCGTTCGCGATCAGCTGGACCGTGCCGTCCCAGTGGTCCAGCACCGCCAGGTCCGAGGTGAGGAGCATGGTCAGCTCGGGCAGCTCGAGGTCGTCGGTGGTCCGGTCGCCGATGCGTTCCAGCCGCCGCACGATGTCGTAGCCCAGGTAGCCGACCATGCCGCCGGTGAACGGCGGCATGCCCGCCGCGAGGTCGCGGGGGGTGTGCAGGGCCTCGACGGTGGCGCGCAGGGCCTCCAGCGGGTCGCCGCCGGTGGGGACGCCGACGGGCGGCGTGCCGATCCAGTGCGCCTGCCCGTCCCGGGCGGTCAGGGT
This sequence comes from Streptomyces sp. NPDC058646, assembly GCF_042716875.1. NCBI lineage: Bacteria > Bacillati > Actinomycetota > Actinomycetes > Kitasatosporales > Streptomycetaceae > Streptomyces > Streptomyces sp. NPDC058646. Next base: position 232,059 of record NZ_JBHXRK010000004.1, read on the forward strand.
GGAGTCGCTGCGCACGCCGATGAAGGAGTAGCGGGACCAGGAGCGGCCGTTCTCGGCGGACTCCAGCAGGAAGGTGCCGGGGCGCTCCCCGGCGAGCTTGCGGTAGAGCCCCACGGGGGTGTCCCCGTCGGCCAGCAGCTTGCGGCTCACGGGGACGACCCGGCGGTCGACCGCGAGCTTGCGGAACGTATCGAGATCCATGTGCGTGGGACCCTACTCAGTCGGCGTCGCGGAAGAGGACATCGGCGTCGAAGCAGGTGCGGGCACCGGTGTGGCAGGCGGCGCCGACCTGGTCGACCTTGACGAGCACGGTGTCGGCGTCGCAGTCGAGGGCGACGGACTTCACGTGCTGGAAGTGGCCGGAAGTGTCCCCCTTCACCCAGTACTCCTGGCGGCTGCGCGACCAGTACGTGCAGCGTCCGGTGGTCAGGGTGCGGTGCAGGGCCTCGTCGTCCATCCAGCCGAGCATGAGCACCTCACCGGTGTCGTACTGCTGGGCGATGGCCGGTACCAGGCCGTCGGCGGAGCGCTTGAGGCGCGCGGCGACGGCGGGATCGAGGCTGCCGGGGCGGGGGGACGTACTCATGCGGCCATTGTGCCGGGCCGCGATGCCGGATACGGATCACCGTCCGCCTGATGAGCAGGCACGCGGCGTGTTCCGGCCGTAGGCTTTCGCGCATGTCTACCCATGCGAAGCGCGAACGACTGCTGCTGGCGGACCTGTTGGAAGCGGCGGGCCCGGAGGCCCCGACGCTGTGCGACGGCTGGACCTGCCGGGAACTGGCCGCGCACGTCGTGGTCCGGGAGCGGCGCCCGGACGCGGCGGGCGGCCTGCTGCTGAACGTCCTGAAGGCACGGCTGGACAAGGCGATGGAGGAGTACACGGCCAAGCCGTACGAGGAACTCGTCCAGTTGATCCGGACCGGGCCGCCGAAGCTGTCGGTGTACGCGCTGAAGCAGATCGACGAGGCCGCCAATGCCGTGGAGTTCTACGTCCACGCGGAGGACGTCCGGCGGGCCCAGCCCGACTGGTCGCCGCGGGAGCTGGACCCGGTGTTCTCGGACAGCCTGTGGTCCCGCCTGGAGAAGATGGCCCGCCTGACGGGCCGCCGCTCCCCGGTGGGGCTGGTGCTGCGCCGGCCGGACGGGCGGACCGTGGTGGCGCACAAGGGGGCGCCGGTGGTGACGGTGACGGGCGAGCCCGGGGAGCTGATGCTGTTCTGCTTCGGCCGCCAGGACTCCGCCGCGGTGGCGCTGGACGGGGAGAAGGAGGCCGTCGCGCAACTGACGACGGCCCGGCTGGGCATCTGATCCGGGCCGGCGGACCCCTCACGCGGCGAAGGCCGGCGTCGGGGCGGGGGCGAGGGCGCCGATGCCCGCCGAGCCGGCGATCAGGGTGACAGGATCAGCCCGAGGGTGAGCGGCGGCGAGGTCCCGGGCCGGCTGAGCGCGCGCCCGCCCCTCCCCCTTGGGCTGGACCGCAGGAGGAGGGGGCGGGCGGACCGGCTAGCGGACGGGGTGGCCGGCCTCGCGCAGGACGTCCTTGACCTCGGAGATCCGCAGGTCGCCGAAGTGGAAGACGGACGCCGCGAGCACCGCGTCCGCGCCCGCCTCGATGGCCGGCGGGAAGTGCGCGAGCGCGCCCGCACCGCCCGAGGCGATCACCGGGACCGTGACGTGCTTGCGCACCGCCGCGATCATCTCGGTGTCGTAGCCGTCCTTCGTGCCGTCGGCGTCCATCGAGTTCAGCAGGATCTCCCCGGCGCCCAGTTCGGCGGCCCGGTGGGCCCACTCGACGGCGTCGATGCCGGTGCCCTTGCGGCCGCCGTGCGTGGTGACCTCGAAGGAGCCCGACGCGGTGCGCCGGGCGTCGACGGACAGGACGAGGACCTGCCGGCCGAAGCGCTCCGCGATCTCCTGGATCAGCTCGGGGCGCGCGATGGCCGCGGTGTTCACGCCCACCTTGTCCGCGCCCGCCCGCAGCAGTTTGTCCACGTCGTCCGCGGTGCGGACGCCGCCGCCCACCGTGAGCGGGATGAACACCTGCTCGGCGGTCCGGCGCACCACGTCGTACGTGGTCTCCCGGTTGCCGGAGGAGGCCGTGATGTCGAGGAAGGTCAGCTCGTCGGCGCCCTCGGCGTCGTACAGCTTGGCCATCTCCACGGGGTCGCCCGCATCACGCAGGTTCTGGAAGTTGACGCCCTTGACCACCCGGCCGTTGTCCACGTCCAGGCAGGGGATCACCCGTACGGCGAGGGTCATGCCGCCCCTCCTTCGGGGGTCTGCGCGGGCCCGTACGCCTCGACCTCCACCTCGACGACCATGCTGGGGTCGACGAAGCCGGAGACGATGATCATCGTCGCGGCGGGGCGGACCGCGTCGAACAGTTCCTTGTGCGCGCGGCCCACCTCCTCCACGTCCCGGGCGTGGGTGAGGTACATGCGCGTGCGCACCACGTGCTCGGGGCCGAGCCCGGCCTGGGCGAGGGCCTTGAAGGCGACGCCGAACGCGCGGACGGCCTGGTCGTACGGGCCGCCGCCGTCGGCCGCGGTGCAGCCGGAGACGAGGACGAGGCCGTTGGGGAGCTGCACCGCACGGGAGTAGCCGATGACGTCCTCGTACGGGCCGCCGGAGGAGATGCGGCGCACTGCGTCGGCGCTCATGCGGATACCACCTTCAGGGCCTCTTCCAGGGTGAAGGCCTTGGCGTACAGGGCCTTGCCGACGATCGCGCCCTCGACGCCCAGGGGCACCAGCGCGGACAGGTCGCGCAGGTCGTCGAGGGAGGAGATGCCGCCGGAGGCCACGACGGGCCGGTCGGTGGCGGCGCAGACGTTCTTCAGCAGCTCCAGGTTGGGGCCGGTGAGGGTGCCGTCCTTGCCGATGTCGGTGACGACGTAGCGGGCGCAGCCCTCGGAGTCCAGGCGGGCGAGGGTCTCGTAGAGGTCGCCGCCCTCGCTGGTCCAGCCGCGGCCCTTGAGGGTGGTGCCGCGGACGTCGAGGCCGATGGCGATCCTGTCGCCGTGCTCGGCGATGGCCTTGGCGGCCCACTCGGGGGTCTCCAGGGCGGCGGTGCCGAGGTTGACGCGGGTGCAGCCGGTGGCCAGGGCCGCCGCCAGCGTGGCGTCGTCGCGGATGCCGCCGGACAGCTCCACCTTGATGTCCATGGCGCCCGTGATCTCGGCGACGAGGGCGCGGTTGTCCCCGGTGCCGAAGGCGGCGTCGAGGTCGACCAGGTGCAGCCATTCGGCGCCGGCGCGCTGCCAGGCGAGGGCCGCTTCCAGCGGGGAGCCGTAGGAGGTCTCGCTGCCGGACACACCGTGCACGAGGCGGACGGCCTGTCCGTCGCGGACGTCGACCGCGGGGAGGAGCTCGAGCGTCTTGCTCATCAGAGGGTCTCGATCCAGTTGGTGAGGAGCTGGGCGCCGGCGTCGCCGGACTTCTCGGGGTGGAACTGGGTGGCCCACAGGGCCCTGTTCTCCACCGCCGCGACGAAGCGCTCGCCGTGGGTGGCCCAGGTGACCCTGGGGGCGCGGATCAGCGGGTTGGTGACTTCGAGGCTCCACTCGCGCGCCGCGTAGGAGTGCACGAAGTAGAACCGGGCGTCGGCGTCCAGGCCGGCGAAGGCCTGGCTGTCCTCGGCCGCCTCGACGGTGTTCCAGCCCATGTGGGGGACGATCGGGGCCTTGAGCGGGCCGACCGTGCCGGGCCACTCGTCCAGGCCCTCGGTCTCGACGCCGTGCTCGATGCCGCGTTCGAAGAGGATCTGCATGCCGACGCAGATGCCCATGACGGGGCGGCCCCCGGAGAGCCGGCGGCCGATGATCCAGTCGCCTCGGGCGTCCTTGAGCCCTTGCATGCAGGCGGAGAAGGCGCCGACGCCGGGGACGAGGAGTCCGTCGGCGTCCATGGCCTTGTCGTAGTCGCGGGTGATCTCGACGTCCGCACCGACGCGCGCGAGGGCGCGCTCGGCGGAGCGGACGTTGCCGAAGCCGTAGTCGAAGACCACGACCTTCTTGGTGGGGCGGACAGCGCTCATTCCCAGATTCCTTGGATCCGCAGGACTCCGGCGGCGAGGCACATCGCGGAGCCGATGGCGAGCAGGATGACGACCGACTTGGGCATCTGCTGCTTCTGGAAGGAGTACACGCCACCGGCCAGGAAGAGGCCGAGGACGATCAGGATGGTGTTGAGCCCGGTCACGGTTAGAGGGCGCCCTTCGTGGAGGGAAGGATGCCGGCCGCGCGCGGGTCGAACTCGGCGGCGTAGCGCAGGGCCCTGGCGAGGGCCTTGAACTGGCACTCCACGATGTGGTGGGCGTTGCGGCCGTACGGCACGTGGATGTGCAGGGCGATCTGGGCCTGCGCGACGAAGGACTCGAAGATGTGCCGGGTCATCGTCGTGTCGTAGGTGCCGATCATCGGCGCCATGTTCTCGGGCTCGGTGTGCACGAGGTACGGGCGGCCGGACAGGTCGACGGTCACCTGGGCGAGGGACTCGTCGAGCGGCACGGTGCAGTTGCCGAAGCGGTAGATGCCCACCTTGTCGCCGAGGGCCTGCCTGAAGGCGGCGCCGAGCGCGAGGGCGGTGTCCTCGATGGTGTGGTGGGTGTCGATGTGCAGGTCGCCGTCGGTCTTGACCGTGAGGTCGAAGAGGCCGTGGCGGCCGAGCTGGTCGAGCATGTGGTCGTAGAAGCCCACGCCCGTCGAGACGTCGACCTTGCCGGTGCCGTCGAGGTCTATCTCGACGAGGACCGAGGTCTCCTTCGTGGTGCGCTCGACCCGTCCGATGCGGCTCATGCGTGCTGCTCCTTCTTCAGTGCGCGAACCGCTTCCAGGAACGCGTCGTTCTCGGCCGGAGTGCCGGCGGTGACCCGCAGCCGGCCCGGTACGCCGTTGTCCCGGACCAGGACCCCCTGGTCGAGGATCTTCTGCCAGGCGGTGTGGGAGTCGTCGAACTTCCCGAACTGGATGAAGTTCGCGTCGGACTCGGTGACCTCGTAGCCGATGGCCCGCAGTTCGTCGACCAGGCGGTCGCGCTCGGCCTTGAGCTGCTCGACGTAGCCGAGCAGGGTGTCGGTGTGCTCCAGGGCGGCCAGCGCGGTCGCCTGGGTGACGGCCGACAGGTGGTACGGCAGGCGCACCAGCTGGACTGCGTCCACGACGGCGGGGTGCGCGGCCAGGTAGCCCAGGCGCAGGCCGGCGGCGCCGAAGGCCTTGGACATGGTCCGGGAGACCACCAGGTTCGGGCGGCCCTCGATCAGGGGCAGCAGCGAGTCGCGGTGGCTGAACTCCACGTACGCCTCGTCCACGACCACCAGGGACGGTTTGGCCGCCTGCGCGGCCTCGTAGAGGGCGAGGACCGTCTCCGCCTCGACCGCGGTGCCCGTGGGGTTGTTGGGGGAGGTGATGAAGACGACGTCGGGGGCGTGCTCGGCGATGGCGTGCTCCGCCGCGGCCACGTCGATGGTGAAGTCGTCCCGGCGGGGGCCGGAGATCCAGCCGGTGCCGGTGCCGCGCGAGATCAGCGCGTGCATGGAGTAGGACGGCTCGAAGCCGATCGCGGTGCGGCCGGGACCGCCGAAGGTCTGCAGCAGCTGCTGGATGACCTCGTTGGAGCCGTTGGCGGCCCACACGTTCTCCCGCGCGACCGGGTGCTTGCCCGTACGGGTGAGGTAGGCGGCCAGCTGGGTGCGCAGCTCGACCGCGTCCCGGTCCGGGTAGCGGTTGAGGGTGCGGGCGGCGTCCGCGACGCGCTCGGCGATCCGCCGGACCAGCTCCTCGGGCAGCTCGTACGGGTTCTCGTTGGTGTTCAGCTGGACGGGTACGTCCAGCTGCGGGGCGCCGTACGGGCTCTTGCCCCGCAGCTCGTCCCGGATGGGGAGGTCGTCGATTCCGATGGGCGTGCTCACTGCTGGGGCACCTTCCATCCGAAGCGCGCCTTGAGGGCGGCGCCGTGCGCGGGCAGGTCCTCGGCCTCGGCCAGCGTCACCACGTGGTGGGTGACCTCGGCGAGGGCGTCGCGCGTGTAGTCGACGATGTGGATGCCGCGCAGGAAGGACTGCACGGACAGGCCGGAGGAGTGGCAGGCGCAGCCGCCGGTGGGCAGCACGTGGTTCGACCCGGCGCAGTAGTCGCCGAGCGAGACGGGGGCCCAGGGGCCGACGAAGATCGCGCCGGCGTTGCGGACGCGGGCGGCCCAGGCGGCCGCGTCGGCGGTCTGGATCTCCAGGTGCTCGGCGCCGTACGCATCGACGACCTTGAGGCCGTCCTCCAGGCTGTCGACCAGCACGATCGCGGACTGCTTGCCCGCGAGGGCGGGCTTGATGCGGTCCTCGACGTGCTTGGTGGCCGCGACCTGCGGCTCGAGTTCCTTCTCGACGGCGTCCGCGAGCTCCGCCGAGTCCGTGACGAGGACGGCGGCGGCCAGCGGGTCGTGCTCGGCCTGGCTGATCAGGTCGGCGGCGACGTGCACCGGGTCGGCGGTGGAGTCGGCGAGGACGGCGATCTCGGTCGGGCCGGCCTCGGTGTCGATGCCGATCTTCCCGGTGAAGTAGCGCTTGGCGGCGGCGACCCAGATGTTGCCGGGGCCGGTCACCATGTTCACCGGCAGGCAGTCCTGCGTGCCGTACGCGAACATCGCGACGGCCACGGCGCCGCCGGCCGCGTACACCTCGTCCACGCCGAGCAGCGCGCACGCGGCGAGGATCGTGGGGTGCGGCAGGCCGCCGAACTCCTTCTGCGGCGGGGAGGCCAGCGCGATCGACTCGACGCCCGCCTCCTGTGCCGGTACGACGTTCATGACGACGGAGGAGGGGTACACCGAGCGGCCGCCCGGGGCGTACAGCCCCACGCGCTCCACGGGAACCCACTTCTCGGTCACGGTGCCGCCGGGGACCACCTGGGTGGTGTGCTCGGTGCGGCGCTGGTTGCGGTGCACGATCCGGGCGCGCCGGATCGACTCCTCCAGGGCGGCGCGGACGGCCGGGTCCAGCTGTTCCAGGGCGGCCGTGATGGCCTCCTCGGGTACCCGGACCTGCGAGAGCTCGACACCGTCGAACTTCTGCGCGTACTCGATCAGCGCCGCCGTGCCACGATGATGGACGTCCTCGCAGATGGGCCGCACCTTCTCCAGGGCAGCTTCTACGTCGAACTCGGCACGGGGCAGCAGATCGCGCAGGGCGCCGCCCTCGGGGAGGGCGTCACCGCGCAGGTCGATACGAGAGATCACCCCCCAATTCTCTCAGACCGTGCAGCGCCACCGTTCTCCCGTATCACTGGCTGATACACGCCCCGGACGTCACAGGGGCCGGTTAGCGTTCCCCTACACGCAGGTGACAGCGGAGGGGGGCCGCCATGACCGAGGCACGCGCCGGTGAGGAACCGGCGGACCTCACGGATCCCGAGCGCCGCATGTGGAGCGCCTTCCGCACCGGTGGCGTCTGCGATCTGAGCGCCCGCTCCGCCGACCGCGACGACCCCCACGGCGACCGGGTCTGGGGCCCGGAGCGCAGCGTCCGCGCCCAGGTGGTGGCGCTGCTGCTGCTCCACGGACCGTCTCCGGTGCCGGGCCGGGTGGCCTCGCTCAAGCTGCGCGGTACCCGGATCACGGGACGGCTGGACCTGTCCGGGGGCACGGTGGCCCCGTACGTGGAGCTGCAGTCCTGCCGTTTCGACAGCGAGGTCCAGCTGTCCGAGGCACGCTTCGGCACGCTGCGGCTGATGAACTGCGCGATCCCCCGGCTGGAAGCGGCGCGCCTGCACACCGAGGGGGATCTGCACATGCCGCGCTGCCGGGTGGCCCGCGGGGTGCGGCTGACCGACGCGCAGATCGGGACCGACCTGCTGATCAGCCAGGCGGTGGTGCAGCGGGACGGCAAGGGCCGGGCGATCGCCGCGGACGGGATGTCGGTGGCGCAGGACTTCCAGGGCGAGCTGCTGGAGACGTACGGGGAGGTGAGCCTGCGCGGGGCGAAGGTCGGGGTGTCGATGAACCTGCGCGGGGCCTGCCTGCGCAACCCGTACGGCCGGTACGCGCTGAACGCCCCGCAGCTGACGGTCGAGCGGACCCTCCACCTGACCTCGATCGCCCTGGACTACGTGCCCGGCACGAACTCCTCGACTCCCCCGTACGGGGTGGGGGCGACCCCGCCGCGCGGCCGGCCGGCGCACCCGTTCGAGTGCCGGGGCGGGCTGCGGCTGGACGACGGCCGCTTCGGCGACGCCATCGACTTCTACGGGGCGCGGTTCGTGCTCACCGCCGAGCAGGAGATCTCCCTGCGCCGGATCCAGACCCCCGAGTTCCGTTTCGTGGGCGAGCGGCCCGAGCAGGGGCGGGTGGTGGTGTCGGGGGCGAAGGTGGTCAAGCTCGTCGACACCTCCACGAGCTGGCCGGGCCCGGGCGGGGTGTCGATCGAGGGGTTCGTGTACGAGAACCTGGCGCCCCGCGGCCATTTCCCCCTCGGCCGCCGGCTGGCCTGGGTGGAGGCGTCCACCCCCGAGTACTCGCCGGAGCCGTACGAGCGTCTCGCCGCCGTGCTGCGGGCGAGCGGCGAGGACGCGGACGCCCGCGAGGTGCTGCTGGCCAAGCAGCGGCGCCGCCGGGCCACCCTGCCGATGGCGGCCAGGGCCTGGGGGTACGTGCAGGACTGGACGGTGGTCTACGGGTACCGGCCGGGCCGGGCCGCGCTGTGGATGGCGCTCCTGTGGGCCGCGGGGACGCTGTTGTTCTCGCAGCTCGACCCGCCGGCGATCAAGCAGAACGAGCATCCGCAGTGGAACGCCGCCCTGTACGCCCTGGATCTCCTGCTTCCGGTGATCGATCTCGGGCAGCAGGGCCAGTGGCGGGTGGAGGGCGGGTGGCAGTGGGGCGCGGCCGCCCTCGTCCTGCTGGGGTGGATCCTGGCCACGACGGTGGCGGCGGGCGCTTCCCGGCTGCTGAGGCGGGGGTGACGGCTCCGGGTCCGTGGCCATTACCCTGTGCCTCGTGACCACCGTTCGCCTGCCCCTCTTCCCGCTCAACTCGGTGCTGTTCCCGGGACTCGTCCTCCCGCTGAACGTGTTCGAGGAGCGTTATCGCGCCATGATGCGCGAGTTGCTGAAGACGGGCGACGACGAGCCGCGCCGCTTCGCGGTCGTGGCGATCCGGGACGGCCGGGAGGTCGCTCCGACGGCGCCGGGCCTGCCGGACCAGACGGCGGTCCCCGAGCGGGGGCCCGCGGCGGGCTTCGGCGCGGACCCCATCCAGGCCTTCCACCGGGTGGGCTGCGTCGCGGACGCGGCGACGATCCGGGAGCGGGAGGACGGCAGCTTCGAGGTGCTGGCCACCGGTACGTCCCGGGTGCGGCTGCTGTCGGTGGACTCCTCGGGGCCCTTCCTGACCGCGGAGCTGGAGGAGCTGCCGGAGGACGCGGGCGACGGCGCCGGGGCACTGGCCGAGGGGGTCCTGCGGGCCTTCCGCGCCTATCAGAAGCGTCTGGCGGGGGCCCGCGAGCGGTCGTTGACCGGTGCGGACCTGCCCGACGAGCCGTCGGTGGTCTCGTACCTGGTGGCGGCGGCGGCCGTGCTGGACATCCCCGCCAAGCAGCGGCTGCTCCAGGCCCCGGACACCGCGACCCGGCTGGCGGAGGAACTGAAACTGCTGCGGACGGAGACGGCGGTGATCCGCCACCTGCCGTCGCTGCCGGCGGTGGACCTGACCCGCGCTCCGACCAGCCCGAACTGACGACCGGATGACGATGGCGAAGAAGTCGAAGCAGGCGTCGGGGACCCCGGCGATCGTCGCCCTGACGGCGGCGGGGGTCCCCTTCACGACCCATGCGTACGAGCACGACCCGGCGCATCCCTCGTACGGCGAGGAGGCGGCCGAGGCGATGGGCGTCTCCCCGACGCAGGTGTTCAAGACCCTGGTGACGGACGTGGACGGGGTCCTGACGGTGGCGGTGGTCCCGGTGTCGGGCTCGCTGGACCTGAAGGCCCTGGCGGCGGCGGTGGGCGGCAAGCGGGCGGCGATGGCCGAGCCGGCGCTGGCGGAGCGCACCACGGGCTACGTCCTCGGCGGCATCTCCCCGCTGGGCCAGCGCAAGCGGCTCCGCACGGTGCTCGACGCCTCCGCCGCGGCCCACGCCACGATCTGCTGCTCGGCGGGCCGCCGCGGCCTGGAGATCGAACTCTCCCCCGCCGACCTCACCACCCTGACGAACGCCACCCTGGCCCCCATCGCCCGCCCGTAACCCGGCACATCCAGCCCCGCCGGCGTTTGCGGCGGGGGGCCTGTGCGGAGCCCCGCGAGACGGCGCCGCAGGGGCCGTACCACCCGGCGCCGCACATCCAGCCCCGCCGGCGTTTGAGGCGCGGGGTCACGGGGCGGAGCACCGGGAGACGGCGCCGCGCAGGCCGTACCACCCGGCGCCGCACCCGGAGCGTCAGCCGCGCGGAGGCTCCGGCGCGGCAGCAGGATCGGCATGGACGTGCGGCGGCGGATAGACACCGGCCCACTCCGGCAAGGGCGCCGGATCCCTCGGCGCCCACAGGGCCGTGAGGCCGAGATGGACCAGGACGGCGGCCATCGGCCAGGTCAGCAGCACCCCCTGCGCGAGCAGTTGCAGCGGCGCGTCGAAGGGAACCCCCTTGCCCGCCCCGGCGGCGGCCGCCGCCAGGTCCGCGGACGGCCCCAGCCACACTCCGCCGCGCCAGCCGACGAGCGCGGCGAAGAGCGATCCGATTCCCAGCCCGATCACCAGCGGTACGCCGCCCTTGCGGCGCCACAGGAAGACGGCCCCGGCACTCAGCACGCCCAAACCGGCCGAGAGCAGGAAGAACGTCCCGTCGGCGCCGATCCGCGCCTCGCTCTCCGTGTTGCGCAGGAAGACGGCCTCGCCGTTGGACACGTACTGCGTCCGGGGCGCCAGCCAGGCCCACAGCAGGGCGAGGAGGACACCGGCCGCCCCGACCGCCAGCGCGACGGCGGCGCCGTCGCGGACGTCCAGCGGGGTGATGCGCCCCGTCGTGTCGGCCGGCTTCCCGGGTGGGAGCGGCGGCGGGTCGAACGGGGACGGCGGGGTCACGGCTTCGGTCACCCCCACATCGTGCCAGGTACGCCCGGCAGCGGCGTCAGCGGACCGCCGCCCGGCGGTACGCCCACGTCGCGGCGGCCAGCGAGAGGACCCCGACGGCGGCGCACACGCCGAGGTCGAGCACGACGGCGGCCCAGTCCGGGTGGGGGGCGAAGGTCCGCGCGAAGGCCTCCACCCCGTACGTCGACGGCAGCAGGTCCCGCGCCCACACGATGACGTCCGGCATCCGCTCCGGCGGCAGCACCCCCAGCAGGAGCGCCGCGGACATGCCGAGCTGCCCGGCGAGCGTGGCCAGTTCCTGGCGGGGTGCGAGCAGCCCCAGCGCCGCCCCGAGCCCGGCCAGCGCGGCTCCGGCCAGCGGCACGACCGCGGCGAGGATCCACAGCCCGCTCAGGGGCAGCCCGAACAGCACGCAGCCGAAGACGGCGGTGACGAGCGTGCCCGGCAGGGTGAAGGAGGCGTACGCGGCGGCCGCGCCCAGCACGACCGAGGCGGGCGGCACCGGCAGGGTGGCGTAGTGGTCGAGCCCGCCGCCGGCCCGCAGCTGCCCGAAGTACTGCGCGAGCAGGTTCAGGGCGACGAAGGCGACGACGAGCACCGAGGAGCCGGCCACGACGGCCCGGGCCTCCGAGCCGCCGTCCACCACGCCCCGCATGAGGATCATGATTCCGACGGACTGGAAGGTGGCCACGAACAGAAGCGGGATCCGGGCCACCCGGGCCCGGGAGAGCTGTGCCCGGTACACGGCGGCCAGCGCCGGGAAGAAGCGTGCGCGGGCCGCGAGCGGCGCCGGGGCGGCGGGGTGGCGCGGGGCGTCGTCCTGCGCGCCGCCGGGTACGGCGTCCTGCGCGAGGCCGGGCACGGCGTCCTGTGCGACGGCGCCCGGGGAGCGGTCGCTCACGACTTCACCAGCCCTTTCGTCCTGCCGCCGAGGGCGAGGTACACGTCCTCCAGGCTCGGGGTGGCCAGGGTGAAGTCGTCGAGGGCGGCGAAGGCGGGGCCGCCGGTGACCGCGGCCACCGCGGCCCTGGCCTCGTCCGGCGCCAGCCGCAGCACCCAGCGGCGTCCGGACTCGACGGCGTCCTGGCGCAGCCGCGCGACCTCGGGCACGTCCAGCGGGGCGGCCTCGCGCCACACCAGTTCCAGCCGGACCTCGCCGGACACCTGGGCCTTCAGCCCGGCCGGGGTGTCGCAGGCGATGACCTTGCCCTGGTCGATGACGGCGACCCGGTCGAGGACGGTCTCGGCCTCGATGACGTTGTGGGTGACGAGCAGGACCGTGGCCCCGTGCTGCGCGCGCCGCCGGTCCACGGCCGCCCACACCGCCCGCCGGGCCACGGGGTCCATGCCGGTGGTGGGCTCGTCCAGGACCAGGACGGGCCGCTCCCCCACCAGTGCGGCGGCGAAGCAGGCGAGGCGCCGCTGTCCGCCGGAGAGCTTCTTCAGGGTGCGTCCCGCGAGGGGGGTCAGCCCGAGTTCGTCCAGTACGGCGTCCCGTGCGGCCCGGGCGTCCCGGGCGCCCAGTCCGCGCAGCCGTCCGGTGGTCTCGGCGGCGAGGGACACGGTGAGCTCGTCGAGGGCGGTGGACTCCTGCCCCAGGTAGGCGAGCAGCCGGGCCGCCCGCTCGGGGTGGCCGACGAGGTCGTGGCCGAGGAGGGTCACGCTGCCGGAGTCGGGGCGCATCAGGCCGGTCAGCTGGCGGACCAGGGTCGACTTGCCGGCGCCGTTGGGGCCGAGCAGGCCGAAGATCTCGCCGCGCCGGACGTCGAGGGAGACCCCGTCGTTGGCCCGAGTCCCGGGCAGGGCGGGGGCGCCGCGGCGGCCCCGTACCGCGGGGTAGGTCTTGACCAGGTCACGCACCGCGCAGACGACGTCGGAGGCCGCTCCCGCGGCTGCTGCCGAGGCCGCCGCCATGGGGTGTCCCGCGTGTGCTGTGCCCGTACTCACGAGGGAGCAGCCTACGGGGTTCCCGGCCCTACTCGGCCGCCGGGGTGGCCGGGGCTGCGGGCGTGGCGGGGGCGGCGGTGGGGACGGCGGTGGGGACGGCGGCCACGTGTTCGGCGGCCGCCCGGACGTCGATCTCGCGCCAGAACCCGGCCCGGATGGCATACCGGTCGTGCTCGTCGATCTGGTCGTCCTTGTGCGCGAGCAGCCCGAAGCGGGCGGCGTAGCGCAGCAGCTCGCCGTCGATCCGGTGCGGGATCCGCGGGTACATGGTGGCCAGTTTCTGCAGGTGCACGGTCTCGGGGAGCCGTTCCATCCAGCGCCGGGCGAACACCTGTCCCACCTCGAAGGGGTCCCCGCCGACGGTGGTGATGTCCTCCTCCCGGTCGGCCCAGCGCTGCTCGGCGCTGGTGAGCTGGGCGAGGGTGGGCAGCGAGGCGGTTTCGGCGGGTTCGCCGAGGGGGCCGGCCCGGTCGATCCAGCCCTTGTCGGAGGACCAGCGCAGGGCGCTGCCGGCCGGGGCCGGTGCGGCGTGCTGCGCGCCGGCGGGGGCGGCCTGCTGGCCGGGCGCCCGCAGGGATCCGGCGAGGTCCTTGGGCGTGGGTACGGCGGCCTTGGCCGCGGAGCCGGTGGGGGCGGGCAGCGAGGGGCCGCCGCCCCCGGCGTCGCCCGCGGTGCCTCCGTTGCGGGCGGCTTCGGCGAGGGCCGCCTCGGGCAGCGGGGCGGAGAGGATGGCGGCGATGTCGGGGCGGGGGGCGGGCGGCGGGGCGCAGAGTCCGGTGAGGTCCTTGGCGCGGACGGCCCGGGTGATCCAGGCGCGGTCGAGGACGCGGCGTTCGTCGGCTTCGGCGACGAGGTCCTCGGACTGGTTGTAGTCGCCGTCGGCAGCCTGGACGGCCCACAGGTGGACGGCGACGCCGTGTTCCTTGGCGGACATCAGGCCGGGCAGCAGGTCGCCGTCGCCCGTGACGAGGACCACGTCGGAGCAGGCGCGGTTGCGGGCCAGCTCGGTCAGCTCGGCGTGCATGGCGGCGTCGACGCCCTTCTGGGCCCAGCGGCCGTCGCTGCGGGTCAGGGCGCCGAGGCGGACGGTGACGCGGGGCATGACGCGCAGCCGCCGGTGCTCGGGCTGCGGCACCCGGTCGGGTGCGCCGTCGAACCAGTAGATGCGCAGCAGCGGCTGCTCGGTGTCGGCCTCGGCCCGCTCGCGCAGGCCCTGGATGAGGGCGGTGTGGTCGACGGTGATGCGGGAGCGCGAGGGCTCCCCTGCGAGAAGGCTCGCGGCGGCGCCCAGCAGATAGCCGGCGTCCACCAGGACGACGCAGCGGTCCACGCGTTCCACCCTCTTCCCTGGGGGTCCTCTGTGCTTTCGGGGAGTGCCCCGAGTCTGCCCGACCGCAAGGGTGTTGACGGCCGGAACTGGATCATCGGCGTGGCGTATCTCTCAGGAGGTGCGGGAATGCGCACCGGCCACGCGCAGTAATGATCCAAAATGCGCGCTTTGGGGCGCTGTGTGAGTGTGAAGGCGGTCCTGGACCCTAGACGCAACGGAGGCTCCACCATGGCCAAGAACAAGAACCAGAAGCAGCCGTCCAAGCAGCAGTCCGGCTCGGCCTCGCAGGATCCGTCGAGGCGTGCGCAGGAATCCGCCTCGGAATCCGTGTCGCCGTCGCCGAGTCCGCTGGACATGGCGCACAAGAGCAAGCAGAAGAAGTTCGGCCACAACTGACGTCTGCGCGTCCGCTCGGCCCGTCGACGACGGAAGGGCCTGCCCGGCTGCCGGGCAGGCCCTTCCGTACGGCCGCGCCCCGCGCCGCGGGCGCGGGGCGCGGGCGGGCCCGGCGCTATCCGGCGAGGCAGGACGGGCCGAGCAGCACCTTCAGGTCGCCGAAGAGGGCCGGGTCAGGCTGGACGCGGTGCTTGTCGAGGCGCAGCACGGTGGTGGTCCGCGGGCCCTGGAGCTTGATGCGCACCTCGGTGTTGCCCTTGTGGTGGCGCAGGATCTCCCCCAGGCGGGTCACCATCGGCGGGGTGACCTTGACCGTGGGGATGGTGAGGACCACGGGGGCGTTGGTGCCGGCCGAGGACAGGTCGGGGACCATCATCTCCATGGCGACGAGGCGGGGTACGTCCTCCCGCTTGTCGAGGCGGCCCTTGACGAAGACGACGGTGTCCTCGACCAGCTGGGTGGAGACGAGCTGGTAGGTCGCGGGGAAGAACATGCACTCGATGGAGCCGGCCAGGTCCTCGACGGTGGCGATGGCCCAGGCGTTGCCCTGCTTGGTCATCTTGCGCTGGAGACCCGAGATGATGCCGCCGATGGTGACGACCGCGCCGTCGGAGTGCTCCCCGCCGGTGAGCTGGGAGATCCCGGCGTCCGTCTTGTCGGAGAGCACGTGCTCCAGGCCGAAGAGCGGGTGGTCGGAGACGTAGAGGCCGAGCATCTCGCGCTCCTGGGCGAGCAGGTAGGACTTCTCCCACTCCACGTCGGAGAACTCCACGTCGAGTCCGAAGCCGGGCTCGTCGCTCGCGCCCTCGTCGCCCATTGCGCCGAAGAGGTCGAACTGTCCCTCGGCCTCCTTGCGCTTGACGGCCACCACGTTGTCGATCATGGGCTCGTGGTGGGCGACCAGGCCCTTGCGGGTGTGGCCCATCTCGTCGAAGGCGCCGGCCTTGATCAGGGACTCGACGGTCCGCTTGTTGCAGACGACGGCCTCGACCTTGTCCAGGAAGTCGGGGAAGCTGGAGAACTTCCCCTTGGCCTTCCTGGTCTTGATGATCGACTCGACGACGTTGCTGCCGACGTTGCGGACGGCGGTGAGGCCGAAGAGGATCACGTCGTCGCCCTGGGCGGCGAAGTTCGGCTCCGACTCGTTCACGTTCGGCGGCAGGACCTTGATGCCCATGCGCCGGCACTCGTTCAGGTAGATCGCGGACTTGTCCTTGTCGTCCTTGACCGAGGTGAGGAGCCCCGCCATGTACTCGGCCGGGAAGTTCGCCTTGAGGTAGGCGGTCCAGTAGGAGACCAGGCCGTACGCGGCCGAGTGGGCCTTGTTGAAGGCGTAGCCGGCGAAGGGGACCAGGACGTCCCAGAGGGCCTTGATCGCCTGGTCGCTGAAGCCCTTCTTCTTGGCGCCCTCCTCGAAGATGACGAAGTTCTTCGCCAGTTCCTCGGGCTTCTTCTTGCCCATCACGCGGCGCAGGATGTCGGCCTCGCCGAGCGAGTACCCGGCGATGATCTGGGCGGCCTTCTGCACCTGCTCCTGGTAGACGATCAGGCCGTAGGTGACCGCGAGCACCTCTTCGAGGGGCCCTTCCAGCTCCGGGTGGATCGGGGTGATCTCCTGCTGCTTGTTCTTGCGCAGGGCGTAGTTCGTGTGCGAGTTCATGCCCATCGGACCCGGCCGGTACAGGGCCGAGACGGCGGAGATGTCCTCGAAGTTGTCGGGCTTCATCAGGCGCAGCAGGGAGCGCATGGGGCCGCCGTCGAACTGGAAGACGCCGAGGGTGTCACCGCGGCCGAGCAGTTCGAAGGTCTTGGGGTCGTCGAGCGGGAGGGCCAGGAGGTCGATGTCGATCCCCTTGTTGGCCTTCACCATCTTGACGGCGTCGTCCATGATCGTGAGGTTGCGCAGGCCCAGGAAGTCCATCTTCAGCAGGCCGAGCGACTCGCAGCTCGGGTAGTCCCACTGGGTGATGGTGACGCCGTCGGTGTGCCGCACCCAGACGGGCACGTGGTCGGTGATCGTCTCGCTGGACATGATCACGCCGGCCGCGTGCACGCCCATCTGGCGGACCAGGCCCTCCACGCCGCGGGCGGTGTCGATGACCTTCTTCACGTCCGGTTCGTTCTCGTACATCCCGCGGATCTCGCCGGCCTCGCCGTAGCGGGGGTGCGTCGGGTCGAGGATGCCGGAGAGCGGGATGCCCTTGCCCAGGACGTCGGCGGGCATGGCCTTGGTGAGCCGGTCGCCCATGGCGTACGGGTAGCCCAGGACGCGCGCGGAGTCCTTGATCGCGTTCTTGGCCTTGATGGTGCCGTACGTGCCGATCATGGCGACCTTGTCGGCGCCGTACTTCTCGGTCACGTACCGGATCACCTCGACGCGCCTGCGCTCGTCGAAGTCGATGTCGACATCGGGCATGGAGACGCGCTCGGGGTTCAGGAAGCGCTCGAAGATCAGGCCGTGGGTGAGCGGGTCGAGGTCGGTGATGCCCATGGCGTAGGCGACGATCGAGCCGGCCGCGGAGCCTCGGCCGGGGCCCACCGCGATGCCCTGGTTCTTGGCCCACATGATGAAGTCGGCGACCACGAGGAAGTAGCCCGGGAAGCCCATCGAGATGATCGTGTCCATCTCGTACTCGGCCTGCTTCATCCGGTCGTCCGGGATGCCTCCGGGGTAGCGGCGGTGCATGCCGCGCATGGTCTCCTCGCGGAACCAGCTGACCTCGGTGTGGCCCTCCGGGATGTCGAACTTCGGCATCAGGTTCCGGAACGTGAACATGCCCTCGGTGTCGACCTGGTCCGCGACCAGCTTCGTGTTGGCGCAGCCCTCCTGCCAGGCGTCCGAGGAGTCGATGGCGTACATCTCGTCCGTGGACTTCAGGTAGTAGCCGGTGCCGTCGAAGCGGAAGCGGTCCGGGTCCGAGAGGTTCTTGCCGGTCTGGATGCACAGCAGGGCGTCGTGGGCGCCGGCCTCGCTCGCGTAGGTGTAGTGCGAGTCGTTGGTCACCAGCGGCGGGATGCCGAGCTTCTTGCCGATCTCCAGCAGCCCGTCGCGGACCCGGCGCTCGATCTCGATGCCGTGGTCCATCAGCTCGAGGAAGTAGCGGTCCTTGCCGAAGATGTCCTGGTACTCGGAGGCCGATTTCAGGGCCTCGTCGAACTGGCCGAGGCGGAGCCTGGTCTGCAGCTCTCCGGAGGGGCAGCCGGTGGAGGCGATGAGCCCCTCGGACCACTTGGAGATGGTCTCCTTGTCCATGCGGGGCCACTTCGTGAGCCAGCCCTCGGCGTAGGCGTCGGAGGACAGCCGGAAGAGGTTGTGCAGGCCGGTGGCGTTCGAGGCCCAGATCGTCTTGTGCGTGTAACCACCGGAACCGGAGACGTCGTCGCGCTTCTGGTGGGGCTGGCCCCACTGGATGCGCCGCTTGTTGCGCCGGGACTCGGGGGCGACGTACGCCTCGATGCCGATGATCGGCGTGATCCCGGCCTTCTGGGCGGTGTGGAAGAAGTCGTAGGCCCCGTGGAGATTGCCGTGGTCGGACATGGCGATGTGCGTCATGCCCATCTCGTTGCACGCGTTGAACATGTCCTTCAGCCGCGCGGCACCGTCCAGCAGCGAGTACTGGGTGTGGACGTGCAGGTGCGTGAACGGCGGCTTGGTCACGGTGGGAGTCCTCCGGGGGGAGAGAGGGGCGGCAGCTCTGAATCCTACGTCTCCCGAGTGACACATCCGGGGCACCGACGGGTACCTTCATCCGTTGCAGAGCCAGAGGGGACGGACGCCCGTCCGAGCCCCTCCGGATCCGAACGTGATCGGCAAGCGATCCACCCCGCACCACCAGGAGGCACCGGCCATGGCGGTTCCCGAGACGACCGACGAGCAGCGCGCCGAGCAGATACTCGACGTGTTCGACACCGCGTTCGGTGAGCTGCTCGCCGCCGACCCCGCCGCCTTCCAGGTCAAGTTCCGGAAGATGGCCGCCTCCGCCTTCGCGTTCTACCGGGGCACGGCCTGCCTGTTCTACGCGGACCTGGAGCACGACCGGCACGGCGGCCCGTACCTGGACGAGCGGACGGGCCGGGTGTGGATCCACGGCGATCTGCACGCCGAGAACTTCGGCACGTACATGGACTCCAACGGCCGGCTGATCTTCAACGTGAACGACTTCGACGAGGCCTACGTCGGCCCCTTCACCTGGGACCTCAAGCGCTTCGCGGCCTCCGTCGCGCTGATCGGCTACACCAAGGCGCTCAGCGACGGTCAGATCGGCGAGCTGGTGCGGATCTACGCGGGCGCCTACCGGGAGCGGATCCACCGGCTGGCCGTCCGGGGCGCGGCCCCCTACAAGGACGAGGTGCCCTCCTTCACCCTCGACACCGCCGAGGGCCCGCTGCTGGCGGCCCTGCGCGCGGCCCGCTCCCGTACCCGCTTCTCCCTGCTGGACTCGATGACGGAGATCCGGGAGTGGGAGCGCCGCTTCACCCCGGGCGGGGGCACGGTCGAGCTGGACGCCGCCACCCGCTACAAGGTGCTGGCCGCCTTCGACGGGTACCTGGAGACCCTCCCCGACGAGTCGCTGGTCCGCCCGGACTCCTACCGGGTCAAGGACGTGGTGGGCCGCCGGGGCGTCGGCATCGGCTCTGCGGGGCTGCCCTCCTACAACATCCTGCTGGAGGGGCACAGCGACGCCTTGGAGAACGACGTCGTGATCTACCTCAAGCAGGCCCAGACCCCGGCGGTGTCCCGGCACATCACGGACCGGGGGGTACGGGACTACTTCCGGCACGAGGGGCACCGCACGGTGATCTCCCAGCGGGCCCTGCAGGCCCATGCCGACCCGTGGCTGGGCTGGACGGAGCTGGACGGCGCGGGACAGCTGGTGGCGGAGGTCTCCCCGTACGCGGTGGACCTGGACTGGTCCGACCTGGACGACCCGGAGGAGATCGCCGCGGTGGTCGCCGACCTGGGCCGGGCGACGGCGACCATGCACGGGGCGGCCGACGCGGCCGAGAGCGGGCAGACGCTGGTGCCCTTCTCCACCGAGCGGGCGATCGACGCGGCCATCGCCGCCGACGAGGAGGGCTTCGCGGAGCTGCTGGTGGACTTCGCCCACGCGTACGGGGCCCGGGCGCGCGCCGACCACCAGATCTTCGTGGACCTCTTCCGCAACGGCCGCCTCACGTCCTGACCGGCGGAAACGGGACCCGGCAGGAACCCCAGGTCCCGTTTTCACAGGGTCGCATGGCACACTCGCGGCGATGGACATATCAGGGGCAGGACTGCGGGGGCTGCGGGCGGCGCTGTTCAGCGCGCTCGTCGTGCTGCTCTCGGCGGGCTCGCACGTCCTGATGTCGCGGGTACCGCTGCCGGCCCCGCTGGCGGTGGGGGCCTTCGCCACCGTGTTCGTCACCGCCTACGCGCTGGCGGGCCGCCGGCGCGGCTTCGGCCCCATCGCCGCACTGCTCGTGCCGCTGGAGCTGGCCGCCGACACCGTCTTCACCGCCGGACAGCACGTCTGCTACGGCCCGGCGGGCGGCCCGGTCTCCGGGCCGCTGCGCGCGCTCGGCCTGGACGAGCTGTGCGGGGGCGCGCCCGTGGGCGGGCCGCTGGCCGAGGTGGGCGGCCCGGCCGCCGACCCGGCGGCCCTGCTGGCCTCGCCCGGCCCTTGGGCGCCCTGGCTGCTGCTCGGCGCGCACGTCTCGGTGGGGCTGCTGGCCGCCGCCTGGCTCGCGTACGGCGAGCGGGCCCTGGGCCAGTTGCTGCGGGCGGCGGCCGCCTGCGCGTTCCGGCCGCTGCTGCTGGCGGCGGCCAGGGCGTCGACGGCCGCGGGCCCGGCCCGGCGGGTGCTGCGGCCCTTCCGCGCGGGCTCGGTGGCCCGTACCCGGTTCCCGGCCCATTCCGTGGGGCGGCGGGGACCTCCCGTGCTCGGCGCGCTCGACGGCGCCTGACGTACGCAGGGCAGTCCCCACCCCCTTCCGCATGTCACTGACATGCCACACCCACGGAGATCACGATGAGTGCACGCAACAACCAGGCGAACAAGGCGGCGGCCCGCGAGCGGCTGCGCGCCGAGCGCGAGAAGCAGGCGAAGAAGGACAAGGCGCGCCGCCAGGTGATCGTGGCGGGCGCGGTCGCCGCGGTCCTGGCCCTGGCCGGCGGCGTCGGCTACCTGGTCATGCAGGCCAACGAGCCCGGCTACTGGGACAAGGCCGCCAAGGCCGAGCTGGTCAAGCCGGCGAACACCACGGGCGAGGACGGCACCACGGTCGTCATCGGCAAGCCCGAGGCTCCCAAGACCCTGGAGCTCTACGAGGACTCGCGCTGCCCGGCGTGCGCCTCCTTCGAGCAGGCGAGCGGCGAGCAGATCAAGAAGGACGTCGACGCCGGCAAGTACAAGCTCCAGTACGTCGGCGCGACCTTCATCGACAACGCCGTCAAGGGCGAGGGGTCGAGGAACGCCCTGAGCGCGCTGGGCGCGGCGCTGAACGTCGGCCCGGAGGCCTTCCTCGAGTTCAAGGCGGCCCTGTACTCGAAGGAGCTGCACCCCGAGGAGACGGTCGACAGCTTCGCCAAGGACGCCTACCTGCTGAAGGTCGCGGACACCGTCCCGGCGCTGAAGGGGAACGCCGAGTTCAAGAAGGCCGTCGAGGGCGGTACGTACGACCGGTGGGCGATCGAGATGTCGAAGTCCTTCGACAAGTCGGGCGTGACGGGCACCCCGACGCTCAAGATGGACGGCAAGAAGATCAACACCCCGGACTCGGCGCAGGCCTTCACCGAGGCGATCGACAAGGCCCTGAAGGGCTGATCCAGCCAATCGGATCACCGGTTTCCGGACACCGGAGACCAACAGGCGGGCGGACTCCCGGAGTTCGCCCGCTTTTTGCGTTCCCGGGGATGTCCGAGAACGCGTACCCATCAGTAATATGATCATCCGTGACCAGTCATCTCCCCTCTGTTACGACCACGGCAACTCCCCGCCGCCGTACGGTCGTCCTCGCCGCCGCGGCCACCGCCGCGCTGGCCCCGCTCGCTCTGGGCTCCACCGCCGCCCACGCGGCGGACGCCGCCCCCGCCTTCCTGCACGGCGTCGCCTCCGGCGACCCGCTGCCCGACGGGGTCCTGCTGTGGACCCGCGTCACCCCGACCCCCGAGGCCGTACCCGGCTCGGGCGCCGGCCCCGCCACCCAGGTGACCTGGGAGGTGGCCGGGGACAAGGCCTTCTCCCAGATCGTCGCCCGGGGCGCGGTCACCGCGAGCGCCGCCACCGACCACACGGTCAAGGTGGACGTGCGCGGACTGCGGCCGCAGACCTCGTACTGGTACCGGTTCACCGCCGGCGCCACCGTCTCCCCGGCCGGGCGCACCCGCACCACCGCGGGCCGCGACGTGACCACGGCCGGGGTCCGGTTCGGCGTGGTCTCCTGCGCCAACTGGGAGTCCGGCTACTTCTCCGCCTACCGCCACCTGGCCGCCCGTACGGACCTGGACGCGATCCTGCACCTGGGCGACTACATCTACGAGTACCAGTCGGGCGGGTACCCGGAGGCCAAGTACGTCGTGCGCGCGCACGAGCCGAAGCACGAGATCGTCTCGCTCGCCGACTACCGGACCCGGCACGGGAAGTACAAGACGGACGGCGACCTGCAGGCGCTGCACGCCGCGCACCCGGTCGTCGCCATCTGGGACGACCACGAGTTCGCCGACGACGCCTGGTCGGACGGCGCGGGCAACCACACGCCGGGCGCCGAGGGCGAGTGGGCGGCCCGCGCGGCCGCCGCCAAGCAGGCGTACTTCGAGTGGATGCCCGTCCGCGCCTCCATCGCCGGCACCGTCTACCGGCGGCTGCGCTTCGGCACCCTCGCCGACCTGCACCTGCTGGACCTGCGCTCCTTCCGGTCCCAGCAGGTCAAGGTCGGCAGCGGCTCGGTCGACGACCCGGAGCGCACCCTCACCGGGCGCGCCCAGCTGGACTGGCTCAAGGCGGGCCTCGCGGAGTCCGACGCGACCTGGAAGCTGGTCGGCACCTCGGTGATGATCTCGCCGGTGGCCCTCGGATCGCTGCCCGCGCACCTGCTCCAGCCGCTGGCCAAGCTGCTGGGCCTGCCGCAGGGCGGCATCGCGGCCAACGTGGACCAGTGGGACGGCTACACGGACGACCGGAAGGAACTCCTGGGCCACTTGAAGGACCGCAACGTCAGGAACACGGTGTTCCTGACCGGCGACATCCACATGGCCTGGGCCAACGAGGTCCCGGTGAACATGGCGACCTACCCGGGTTCGGGCACCGCGGCGACCGAGTTCGTGGTCACCTCGGTGACCTCCGACAACCTCGACGACATGCTGCACGTCCCGGCGGACACCGCCTCGCTGGTCGCCGAGTCCGCCGTCAAGAGCGCCAACTGGCACGTGAAGTGGCTGGACATGGACGCGCACGGCTACGGCGTGCTCGACGTGACGGCCGAGCGTTCACAGATGGACTACTACGTGGTGTCCGACAAGCGGAGGCAGGACGCCTCGGCCGCGTGGGCGCGCTCGTACCGGACCCTGAACGGGACGCACAAGGTGGAGCGGGCCGACCGACCGGTTCACTGACAGACCGTCAAATTTGCGGTACAGAGGGGCCCCTGGTGCAGACCAGGGGCCCCTCTGTCATCAGAAGCAACAAATCTTTTACGCAGGAGGCTTGACCTGTACGTGTCATCAACCCATAAGCTTCGCGCCAACCGGAAAGATCTTCAGGCCGGAAACCCCCCACCGAGACCCCCACCTCGAGGAGCACACGTGCGCGCTGTCGCCCGCATATCCCCCCTTCTCCGCCGCCGCCTGCTGGGCACCGCGGTCCTGGCCGGGACCCTGGCCTTCACCCCGCTCTCCGCCCCCACCACCCTCGCCGCCGCCAAGACCCCCGCCGAGGTCTGTGCCGAGGAGTCGGCCGCCGCTCCCGCCGACGCCCGCGTCGTACGCCCCGAGGACCACCACGCGGCGGAGCCGAACGAGGTCACCGAAGCCCAGGCCAAGGCCATGGACGCCGACCTCAAGGCGAAGCTGGACAAGGCCCTCAAGAACCAGCCGCAGCGCGGCCTCGGCGCCACCGCCGCCGTGGTGAACATCCCCGTGTACTTCCACGTCGTGCACTCGGGCACCGCCGGCAAGCTGTCCGCCACGGACATCGGCAAGCAGCTCTCGGTCCTGAACGCGGCCTACGGCGGCCAGGGCACCGGCAACGCCAACACGAACTTCCAGTTCACCCTGGCGTCCACCGACTACACGGACAACGCCTCCTGGTACAACCTGGCCTCCGGCTCCCAGGCCGAGAAGGACATGAAGAACACCCTGCGCAAGGGCGGACCCGGCGCGCTCAACTTCTACACCGCCAAGCTCTCCGGCGGCCTGCTCGGCTGGGCGACCTTCCCGAGCTCCTACGCCTCCAGCCCCACGATGGACGGCGTGGTCGTGCTCGACTCCTCGCTGCCGGGCGGCTCCTCGGCCAACTACAACGAGGGCGACACCGCGACCCACGAGGTCGGCCACTGGCTGGGGCTGTACCACACCTTCCAGGGCGGCTGCAACGGGAACGGCGACTACGTCTCCGACACCCCGGCCGAGAAGAGCGCCGCGTACGAGTGCCCGACCGGGCGTGACAGCTGCGCGAGCAAGCCCGGTGCGGACCCGATCCGCAACTTCATGGACTACACGTACGACTCCTGCATGTACCAGTTCACGGCCGGCCAGGTGAGCCGGATGCAGAGCAGCTGGACCGCCTACCGGGCCGGCTGAACCACCCCGGGCCTCCCCCCGGGACACCTCACGGACGACCAGAGACCGGCTCCCGCGGCCAACCGGACCGCGGGAGCCGGTTCCGTCGTCCTCCGGGGCGGTCAGAGGGTGTCGAGGAAGCCGATCGCGACCTTCCAGACCTGTTCGGCGGCCTCGGCGTCGTAGTCCTCCAGCCCCGGGTCGGTGAACAGGTGACCGGCCCCCGGGTAGTTGTGGACCTCGACGTCGGCCCCGGCCCGCTGCATCCGCAGGTACCAGGCGGTCAGCCAGTCGTGCGGCTCGAAGGGGTCGGGGTCGGCGACGTGCAGCTGCACGGGCAGCCCGTCGACCGAGGCGTCGTCCTCCAGGTCCGCCGTCCCGTGCAGGAGGAGCAGCCCGCGCGCCTTGTCGTCGGCCAGCGCCAGGTGCTGGGCGACGGAGCCGCCCAAGGAGAAGCCCGCGTAGACCAGGCCCTGGTCGGAGTGCGGGGCGGAGGCCAGCACCGCGCGCCGGAGCAGCTCGTCGCGGCCGATCCCGTCCTGGTGGGCCATTCCCTCCTCGACGGTCTCGAAGGTGCGCCCCTCGAAGAGGTCCGGCACCTGGACCTGGTGCCCGGCCGCGCGGAGGCGGTCGGCCGCCGCGTGCACCGCGGGCCGCAGCCCGTACGTCGAGTGGAAGAGCATGATGTTCATGCCCCTCATCGTGCCAGCCGCCGAGGAAAGGTGTGAGGAGGCGGCTTCCGGTTACCTTCCTCCCCATGGAGATGGAGAACGTACTGCGCCCCGTCGCGGTCGTCGGCGGTTCGCTGGTGATCACCCTGTTCGCGGGGTGGCTGCTGGACCTGCTGCTGCGCCGCGCCGACGCCCGGCACACCGAGACCCCTTTCTGGGGCCTGCTGCGCCGCTGCCGCGTCCCGTTCCAGCTGGTCCTGTGCACGACGCTGCTGAGAGGCTCCTACCGCCAGGCGCGGGTCCTGCCCGACCACTCGGTGGGCGTGGGCCGGGCCCTGACCCTGGTCCTCATCGCCGGGGCGGCGTGGCTGCTGGTGCGGTTCGCGACGGCCGTCGTCGACTCCAGCTACGCCCGGTACGCCGCCGCCACCCCGGACGCGGCCCGGGTCCGGCGGGTCCGCACCCAGGTCACGCTGATCCAGCGGGTGGTCACCGCGGTGGTGGTGGTCGTGGCGCTGGCCGCGATGCTGCTGACCTTCCCGCCGATGCGCACCCTCGGCGCCTCCATGCTCGCCTCGGCCGGTGTCCTCGGCATCGTGGTGGGGATCGCCGCCCAGTCCTCGCTGAGCAACCTCTTCGCCGGCCTGCAGATCGCCTTCGGCGACACCGTCCGCATCGGCGACACGGTGGTGGTCGACAAGGAGTGGGGCACCGTCGAGGAGATCACCCTGACCTTCCTGACCGTCCGCACCTGGGACGAACGCCGCATCACGATGCCGGTCTCGTACTTCACGAGCAAGCCGTACGAGAACTGGTCGCGCGGCGGGGCCCAGATGACCGGCACGGTCTTCTGGCACCTGGACCACAGCGCGCCGCTCGACCTGATGCGCGAGCAGCTCCAGCGGATCCTGAAGGAGATCCCGGAGTGGGACGGCCGGGGCGGCGGACTGGCCGTGACGGACACCACCCCGCACACGGTCCAGGTCCGCGCGGTGGTCACCGCGGTGAACGCGGACGACGTCTGGACGGTCCGCTGCGCGGTCCGCGAACGAATGATCACCTGGCTCCTCACCCACCATCCCTACGCCCTCCCCCACATCGCCACCACCCCCGCCGTCCCCCCACCCACCCCCTGACCCCGACTCCGCCCCGCACCCCCACACCCAGCCCCGCTTCCGCACAACAAGCCCCGCCGGCGTTCGAGGCGCCGGGGCCGGCGGCGAAGCCCCGTCTCCCCCAGCCGCCGCCCCGCCGATCCAGCCCCGCCGGCGCTTGGGGCGCCGGGGCCGGGGGCGAAGCCCCGGTACCCGGTTCCCAGCCGCCGCCCCGCATACCCAGCCCCGCCGGCGCTTGAGGCGCGGGGTCCGGGGCGGAGCCCCGGTCTTCAGCCCCGCCGGCGTTTGAGGCGCGGGGCCGGGGGCGGGGCCCCCGCGGCGGGGCCGCGCCCCGGGTCAGAACGTCAGCCGGAACAGGGCTCCGCCCCCCGGCGCGGCTTCCGCCACCAGCTCCGCCCCGTGCGCCCGCGCGATCTGCCGCGCCATGGCCAGCCCCAGCCCCGACCCCGGCAGCGCCCGCGCCGCCTCGGCCCGGTAGAACCGGTCGAAGACGTACGGCAGGTCCTCCGCCGCGATCCCCGGCCCGTGGTCCCGTACCGTCACCACCGCCCCGACCCCGGCCCCGCCCCCCGGCGCCGTCAGCTCCACCTCCACCGGCAGCCCGGCAGGGCTGAACTTCGCCGCGTTGTCCAGCAGGTTCCCCAGCAGCCGGCTCAGCCGGGCCGGCACCCCCGCCACCACCACCCCACTGCCCGCCTCCACCCGCACGCGCAGCTCGACCGGTACGTCCGGCCAGTGCGCCCGCGCCGCCCGCACCCCGTGTTCCACCAGCGCGTCCAGCCGCACCTGCTCCACCAGCGGCTGCGGCTCCTCGTCCCGGGCCAGCTCGATCAGGTCGTTCACCAGCCCCGTCACCTCCCGCAGCTGCCGCCCCAGCGCACCGGAGGCCCGCTCGCGCTGCGCGGGGGTGAGCCGGTCGGCCCGGGCCAGCAGCTCCGCGTTGGTCCGCAGGGCCGTCAGCGGGGTCCGCAGCTCGTGGGAGGCGTCCGCGACCAGCCGCCGCTGGGCGGTCACGGACTGCTCCAGCTCCCCGAGCATGGTGTTGAAGCTCCCGGCCAGCCGGGTGATCTCGTCCTCCCGCCCCGGCGGAGGGAGTTCGATGCGGTGCCGGGGGTCCCGGGTCGCCGCGATGCGCTCGGCGGTGGCGGTGAGCCGGGTGACGGGAGCCAGTCCGGTCCGCGAGACCCAGTACCCGAGCACGGCGGCGAGCAGCACTCCGGCCGCCGCCGTCAGGAGGAGCCACCACGCGGCCTCCTCGATGCCCGCCTCGACCCGGTCGGCCCGCAGGGCCACCTGCAGCGCCCGCCCGTCGGCGTAGTCGGTGGTGAGCATCCGCGCGGGGTGCCCGGCGAGCACGAAGTCCGTGTAGTACGGGGCCCGCTCGCCCCGCGCGACCTCCCGGGCGGCCGGGTCGACGGGCAGCAGTCCCGGCGTACGGGGGTCCCGGGCCGGATCGGCCGGGACCACCTCCGCACACGCCGGGGCGGCCAGGAAGCGGCACTCCCCGGCCAGCGGGCCCGGCCCGGCACCGGGATTGCGCTGGGCGGCGAGCCGGGCGGACTGGGTGAGGCTGAGGTCCAGCTGCTGGTAGAGCGCCCCCCGTACGACGAAGAAGGCCGCGGCGCACACCCCGACTGCCACGAGCGCCACCGCCGCCGTGGCGGCCAGCGCCAGCCGGGTGCGCAGCGGCCTGCGCCTGCGCCAGGCCGCCCCGAGCCGCCGCCGGCCGCGCCCCCGCCCCGGCCGGGCCCCGGACCCGGAACCGGCCCCGGTCACGCGGTGTCCAGCCGGTAGCCGACCCCGTGCACGGTGTGGACCAGCCGCGGCTCGCCCCCGGCCTCCAGCTTCCGGCGCAGGTAGCCGACGTACACGGCCAGCGAGTTCGAGTCCGGCCCGAAGTCCCGGCCCCACACCAGCTCCAGGATCAGCTCGCGCGGCAGCACCTGGCCGGGGTGGCGCAGCAGCAGTTCCAGCAGCGCGGCCTCGGTGCGGCTGAACTCCAGCGGCCTGCCGCCGCGCTGCCCGGTACGGGTCGCGGGGTCCAGGACCAGGTCGGCGAAGGCCGGCGGGGCCGCGCCCGCGGGCTCGGGCGCGGCCCGCCGCAGCAGCGCCCGTACCCGGGCGACGAGTTCGTCCAGCGCGAAGGGCTTGACCAGGTAGTCGTCGGCGCCCGCCTCCAGCCCGTCGACGCGTTCGCTGACCGAGCCGAGCGCGGTCAGGACGAGTACGGGCGTCCGGTCGCCCAGCGCGCGCAGCTGCCGGCACACCCCCAGCCCGTCCAGCACCGGCATCATCACGTCCAGGACGACGGCGTCCGGCTCCCAGGCCGCCACCTCGGACAGCGCGGCCAGCCCGTCCGCCGCCCCCCGCACCTCGTAGCCCTCGACGGCCAGGCCGTCCTCCACGGCGGCCCGCACCTCGGGCTCGTCGTCCACCACCAGAATCCGATGCCTGTTCAGGGAGCTCATGGACAAAGCCTGCCAAAGTCCCGTCGCGTTCCTCTTAGAACCTTCTTAGGGCGCACCAGCAGGGTGCGTCCATGACCACAGGCACAGGAGACACGCGAGACGCACAAGACATACGGGACACGCCCCGGGCACCCCTCTCCGTCGTGATCGGTGCGGGGGGCACCGGCGGCCACATCTATCCGGGGCTGGCCCTCGCCGAGGCGCTGCGCGCGGCCGTCCCCGGCGCCGTGGTCTCGTTCATCGGGACCGAACGGGGCCTGGAGACCGAGCTGATCCCCCGCGCGGGCTACCGCCTCCACACCGTCGACATGATCCCCTTCGATCCCGCGCTGGGCGCGAAGCGCTATCTGCTGCCCGCCGCGCTGCTGCGCTCGGCGCACCAGGCCCGTGCGGTGATCCGGGCCCAGGGCGCGCACGCCGTCGTCGGCATGGGCGGCTATCCGAGCGCGCCCGCCGTGCTCGGTGCCCGCCTCGCCGGGCTGCCCGCCGTGATCCACGAGTCCAACGCGGTACCCGGCCGCGCCAACCAGTTCGCCGCCCGGCTCACCCCGCACGTCGCGGTGGCCTTCGACCGCAGCCGCGGACACCTCGCGGGCGGGGCGCGGGCGCTGACCACCGGGATGCCGATCTCCGCGGCCCTCGCCGGACTCGCGGGCCTCCCCGCGGCGGAGCGGGCGGCGCTCCGCGCCGAGGCCCGGCGGGCCCTGCGGGTTCCCGCCGGGCGGCGGCTGGTGGTGTTCAACGGCGGCAGCCTGGGCGCGCTGCGCCTGACCGGTGCCGCGGCCGCGCTGGCCGGGCTCTGGCAGGGGCGGGACGACGTACAGCTGCTGGTCAAGACGGGTCCGGCGGCGCTGGCGGACACCGAGCGGGAGCTGGCCGCCTCGGGCGGCCACCGGATCGCGCGGGCCGTGCCGTACCTGGACCGGATGGACCTGGTCTACGCGGCCGCCGACCTGGTGGTCTGCCGGGCGGGCTCGGCGACGGTCGCGGAGCTAGCCGCGACCGGGGTCCCCGCGGTGCTCGTCCCCTACCCCCACGCCCCGGGCGACCACCAGACCCACAACGCCCGTGTCCTGTCCGACGCGGGAGCCGGGCTGCTGCTGCCCGACGCCTCGACGACCGGCGAACGCCTCGCCGGACTGCTCGGCCCCCTGCTGGCCGACCCGGCCCGGCTGGCGGCCATGGCCGGCGCCGCCGACCCCGGCCCGCACGCGCGGGCCGCCGAACTGCTGGCGGCGGAGGTCCTCCGGGTCGCCGGCCTCGTCCCCGTCCCCACCCCCCTCATGGAGCGCATGTGAACAGCTGGACCGACCGCACCGTCCTCGTCACCGGAGCCGAGGGGTTCATCGGCTCGACCCTGGTGGACCTCCTGGTGGCACGAGGTGCGCGGGTGCGCGCCTTCGTGCACTACAAGCCGTACGCGGAGAAGGGCAACCTGGCCCGCTACCTCGCCGACCCGGACGGTCCGGTGGAGATGTGGGCGGGGGACGTCCGCGACGCCGGGCGGGTCAGCGACGCGGTGGCGGGCTGCGACACCGTCTTCCACCTGGCGGCGCTCATCGGGATCCCGTACAGCTACGCCTCGCCGGGCGCGTACGTGCAGACCAACGTCACCGGCACGCAGAACGTGGCGGAGGCCTGCCGCCGCCACGGGGTCCGCCGCCTGGTGCACACCTCCACCAGCGAGGTGTACGGGACGGCGCTGACCGCCCCGATCGCCGAGAGCCACCCGCTGCAGCCGCAGTCGCCGTACTCCGCGTCGAAGATCGGCGCGGACATGATGGCGCTCTCCTTCCACCACGCCTTCGAGCTGCCGGTGACGGTGGTGCGCCCCTTCAACACGTACGGCCCCCGCCAGTCGGCCCGCGCGGTCGTCCCCACGATCCTGGCCCAGCTGCACGCCGGCGCGGCGGAGATCCGCCTCGGCTCGGTGACGCCCACGCGGGACTTCACGTACGTGACGGACACCGCGGCGGGCTTCCTCGCGGTGGCGGAGTGCGACCGGGCCCTGGGCCAGGTGGTCAACCTCGGCACGGGCGAGGAGATCTCCGTGGGCGACCTCGCGCGGGCCCTGATCGCGGCCTCGGGCCGGGAGGCGGAACTGGTCGTGGACCCGTCCCGGCTGCGCCCCTCGGGCAGCGAGGTCCAGCGCCTGCTGTCGGACAACACCCGCGCCCGCGACTGGGCGGGCTGGCAGCCGGAGGTCTCCCTGGCGGAGGGCCTGCGCCGGACCTCGGACTGGATCGCGTCCCACCTCCACCTCTTCGCCCCGGACCGCTACGCGGTGTAGCCCGGGCCGGCCCGGCCTGCGCTCAGCTGCGCAGGCTCCGGACGTCCAGGTGCCGCAGCACCCGGTCGACGATCTCGGGATCGGAACCGGGTTCGCTGCGGGCCGCGAGGACCTCGTGGCGGGCGGCCGACATCATCTCGCGCTGGATCCGCTGGATGTCCCGGATCCGCTCCACCCGCTGCGCGTACGCCTCCCGCCGTTCCTCGTCCACCATGTCGGGGCTGATCCGGGCCCCCACCTCGTACGCACGCCGGTACAGCGTCTCCACCAGGTCCTCCGCGAGGTCCTCCACCTCCTGGATCTCCTTGAGCCGCCGCTTCGCCGCCTTCGCCGCGCGGACCGCCAGCTGCCGCTCGGTCTCCCGCTCCGCGTCCGGGTCCGCCTCCACGCCGAGCCGCCGGACCAGCCACGGCAGGGTCAGTCCCTGGAGCACCAGCGTCGTCATGATCACGGCGAAGGCGATGAAGACGATCTGGTCCCGGGCGGGAAAGGGGTCGCCGGCGTCCGTACGGAAGGGGATGGCGAGGGCCAGCGCGACCGAGGCCACCCCCCGCATCCCGGCCCACCACATCACGACGCTCTCCCGCCAGCTCAGCGGGATCTCCTCGTCGTAGTCGCGCCGCTTGTGCAGCTTCTTGGCGACCCAGCCGGCCGGCAGCAGCCACACCAGCCGTACGCCGACCACCACCGCGACCACGACGGCCGCCCACCCGGCCATCTCCCCCGCGCGCCCCTGGGCGGTGCCGAACACGTTGTGGAGCTCCAGCCCGATCAGCCCGAACGCCACCCCGGTGACCAGGACGTCGACGACCTCCCAGAAGGTGTGCCCGGCCAGGCGCCCCAGGACGTCGTCGGCGTCGGTGGCGTACTCGGCGAGGAACAGTGCGGTCGTCAGGACGGCCAGCACCCCCGACCCCTGGAGTTCCTCGGCCACCACGTACGCCACGAACGGCACCAGCAGCGTCAGACCGATCTGGAGCGTGGCGTCGCCGAGCCGCCCCATCAGCCAGTGGGTGGCCCGGCCGAGGGCCAGGCCGACGGCCACGGCGACGACGGCGGACAGGACGAACTCCCCGAGCGCGTCGGGCCAGGAGAAGCTTCCGCTGACGGCGGCGGCGACCGCCACGTGGTAGAGCACGATGGCGGTGACGTCGTTGAAGAGCCCTTCGCCCTCCAGGATCGACA
Source organism: Streptomyces sp. NPDC058646 (assembly GCF_042716875.1). NCBI lineage: Bacteria > Bacillati > Actinomycetota > Actinomycetes > Kitasatosporales > Streptomycetaceae > Streptomyces > Streptomyces sp. NPDC058646. Next base: position 264,288 of record NZ_JBHXRK010000004.1, read on the forward strand.
CCATGCGGCGGGGCAGGCCGAGCGATCCGGCGACGGCGGTGGCCGCGACCGGGTCGGGCGGGGCGACGAGTGCGCCGAGCGCGACGGCCGCGGCGATCGGCAGGCCCGGCACCACGGCGTGCGCGACGGCCGCGACGGCCGCGGTCGTGACGAACACCAGCGCCACGGCGAGCAGCAGGATCGGCCGGACGTTGGCGGCGAACTGCCGCCAGGAGGTGCGCTGCGCGGAGGCGTAGAGCAGCGGGGGCAGCACCAGCGGCAGGATGTACTCGGGCGGGATGTCGACACTGGGCACGGCCGGCACCAGCGCGAGCACCACCCCGCCGAGTGTCATGAGCACGGGCGCGGGCAGCCCGAGCCGGTCTCCCAGCGGAACCGTCACCACGGCCCCGAGCAACAGCACGAAGAGCAGAGCAAGCTGATCCACTCCCCCACCCTGCCAGTCCGCTGCGCTCGGCCAAGCACCCGGCAAACCCCGGCCCCCGTGTCGCCCCCGCCCCCGCCGGACCGATCCCGGCCCGGCCCGGGACGCGGCCCCGGCCCACCCGTCCCAGGCGGCGTCGCGCTCCGGCGGGCAGTCCTCGGCCTGCGAGGGCGCCGCCGAGGGCTGCGCGGCGGACCGCGACCCGCGCCGGGACGGGTGGGCTGGGGCGGCCCCGGCCCACCCTTCCGGCACCCCACGCCAAGGCCGCCCCAGCCCCGCCGACGTTCGAAGCCCGGGCACGGGACGGCAGCCCCGGCCCCCACCCGCCCGGCCACGGCAGGGCGATTCCAGCCCCGCCGGCGCTTGAGGCGCGGGCACGGGGCGCAGCCCCGGCCTCCACCCGCACCGTACCGAGGCCCGGCGCGGCCACGTGCGAACCGGCCTCCGCCGCGGAGGCGGCGAGCCGGGCCCGGGTCAGGCCGGGGAGCCGCCCGCCAAGGAACGCCGCATCGAGCGGTGGGGGATCCCCGCGTCCCGGAACTCCGGCCCGTAGGCCGCGTACCCCAGCCGCTCGTAGAAGCCGAGCGCATGCGTCTGCGCACCCAGATCCACCGCGACCAGCCCCATCCGCCCCGCCTCGGCCTCGATCGCGCGGACCAGCGCCACGCCCACGCCCAGCCCGCGCGCGGACTTCCGTACGGCGAGCCGGCCCAGCGAGCCGACCTCCTCGGACCCGGTCTTGGCCACGGCCGCGGCCCCGTACAGCAGCCGCCCCGTGCCCAGCGGCACCCCGTCCGGCCCCACGGCCAGCACGTGCACCGCACCCGCGTCGTACGCGTCGTACTCGATCGACTCCGGCACCGACTGCTCGACCACGAACACCTCGGTCCGCACCGCGAAGCAGGACTTCAGGTCCTCCTCCGAGGCGACGACCCGGACCTCGACCGGAGAGGTCACTCGCTCTCCGCCCGGATCACGTCCAGCGCGTGCTGCAGGTCCGCCGGGTAGGTGCTCTCGAACTCCACCCACTGCCCGTCCGAGGGGTGCTCGAAGCCGAGCCGCACCGCGTGCAGCCACTGCCGGGTCAGCCCCAGCCGCTTGGCGACGGTCGGGTCGGCCCCGTAGGTGAGGTCGCCGACGCACGGGTGCCGGTGCGCGGACATGTGCACGCGGATCTGGTGCGTACGCCCGGTCTCCAGCTTGATGTCCAGCAGCGAGGCGGCGCGGAAGGCCTCGATGAGGTCGTAGTGGGTGACGGAGTCCTTGCCGTCCTGGGTGACGGCCCACTTGTAGTCGGCGCTCGGGTGGCGGCCGATCGGCGCGTCGATCGTGCCGCTCATCGGGTCCGGGTGTCCCTGCACCAGCGCGTGGTAGCGCTTGTCCACGACCCGCTCGCGGAACTGGTTCTTCAGCGAGGTGTACGCCCGCTCCGACTTGGCGACGGCCATCAGGCCGGACGTGCCGACGTCGAGGCGGTGCACGATGCCCTGGCGCTCGGAGGCGCCGGAGGTGGAGATGCGGTAGCCGGCCGCGGCGAGGCCACCGATGACGGTGGTGCCGGTCCAGCCGGGGCTCGGGTGGGCGGCGACGCCCACCGGCTTCATGATGACGACGATGTCGTCGTCGTCGTGGACGATCTCCATGCCCGGCACGGGCTCGGCGACGACCTCGACCGGCCGCGGCGGCGCGGGCATCTCGACTTCGAGCCAGGCGCCACCGTGCACGCGCTCGGACTTCCCGACGACGCTTCCGTCGACCGCGACCTTCCCCGCGGCCGCGAGTTCGGCCGCCTTCGTCCGGGAAAATCCGAACATACGGGCGATGGCGGCGTCGACGCGCTCGCCCTCGAGGCCATCGGGAACGGGCAGGGTGCGGATCTCGGGAATCGTACTCACCTGTCGAGTATGCAGGACTCGGCGGGAGAGCCGTCCCGCGATCAGTCCTTGTGCACGGTCCCGTCCGGGTCCAGGCCCTTGAACGAGAGCAGCACGATCAGGATGCCGCCGCACACGATCGCGGAGTCGGCGAGGTTGAACACGGCGAAGTGGGCGGGCGCGATGAAGTCGACGACCGCGCCGCGGAACACGCCCGGCGAGCGGAAGATCCGGTCCGTCAGGTTGCCCAGCGCCCCGCCGAGGAGGAGGCCCAGGGCGATCGCCCACGGCAGGCTGTAGAGCTTGCGGGCCAGCCGTACGATCACGACGATCACGGCGGCCGCGATGCAGGTGAAGAGGATCGTGAAGGCCTCGCCGAAGCCGAACGCGGCGCCCGGGTTGCGGACCGCCTCGAACCTCAGGAGCTCGCCGATGATCTCGATCGGCGGCTGGTGCTCCAGCTTCGCCACGACCAGCATCTTGCTGCCGAGGTCGAGCGCGTAGGCGAGCAGCGCCACGACGAGCAGCGCCACGATCCGCCGGTGCCCCTTGGCCGCGGCGGGCTCCGGCTGGGCGTCGTCCCCGACCTCCGGCGTACCGATGATGCGCTCCGCCTCTGCCACGTGAGTCCCTCGAACTAGCTCGAACCAGGTCCGCCAGGTTCCTGGACCCTGACGAGACACGAGGGTACGTCAGGGCGCCCGCACGACGCCCGTCAGGAGGTCCACTCCGTGCGGAAGGCACCTGCGGCCCTTCCGGCGGCCACCGACGGTGACCACCGGAACACCCGCAGGCCCTTCAGTGGCGCCGCTCCTGCTTCTGCTTGCAGTCCACGCACAGGGTGGCCCGCGGGAAGGCCTGCATCCTGGCCTTCCCGATGGGCTTGCCGCAGCTCTCGCAGAGCCCGTACGTGCCCGCTTCGAGCCGCTCCAGGGCCCGCTCGGTCTGCTCCAGCATCGAGCTGGCGTTCGCCGCGAGCGCCAGCTCGGACTCCCGGGTGATGTTCTTGGTGCCCGTGTCGGCCTGGTCGTCGCCCGCGCCGTCGCCCGAGTCCCGCATCAGCCCCGAGATGGCCACCTCCGAGGCGTCCAGCTCGCTGCGCAGCCGCAGGACCTCCGAGGCCAGCGCCGTACGGGCCTCCTCGACCTCCGGCGGCGTCCAGGGGTCCTCCCCGGGCCGTACGGCGAGCTCGCCGTGCGCGGAGGTGGCCGTGGCGCGCGTCTTGGGCAGGCCGCTGGTGGCGGCCGCGGCCGTCTTCCGCGTCGTCCCGGTGCTCTTCTTGGCAACCACTTTCCGGACTCCCGTCTTCTTCGCGGCCTGCGCCGCCCCCTCGGCCGCGGCCGTCTTGGCCGTGGCCTTCCGCTTGTCGACGGCGGTCGTCTTCTTGACTGCGGTCGCCTTCCTGGTGGTCGCCTTCCGGGTCACGGCCGTCTTCACGGCGGTCCCGTCGGCGGCTGCCGCCTTCCCGGCCGCTGCTCCGGCCGCCACCGCCTCGGTCACCACGGTCTTCTCGGCCACGGCTTTCTTCGCCACGGTCTTCCCGGCCGCAGCCGTTCCGGCAGTACTGCCGGCGGTCTTCTTCGCCACCATGGCCGCGGCCCCTTCACATACTGTGATCATTGCTCGCGAATCCGTGCCGGAACGATAAGTCGGCACCGGCCCCGCGGCAACGGGGCACGCATCCGTCGAGGTCAACCTGCATCCGTTGTGCCCATCCGGAGCCCCGATAACCCGCCCCACCCGCCCCTCCGGGATCCGTACCGGCGCGTCGGCCCGTTCGGGTCACTCCGGCGCCCGTTCCGCGCCCCCGCCACGCCGCGCCGGCCGCCCCGCCACGGGCCCCCGTAAACCGGTCTGCCGGGGCGCCCCCGGGCCCGTACACTGGCCCCAGCGAGAGGCATGGATGGGGACGAGTAGCGTCGGACGCAGCCAGGAGCGACCCGGGGACGGTGAGAGCCCGGGGGCGAGCGCGATGCGAAGGATCACCCCGGAGCCGCCGGAAGAAAGCCCGTACGGATCACCGTGGGGCGAGTAGAACCGGCTTCGCACCCCAATGAGGGGGCCGCCGGATCCGTCCGGGGGCCAAGGAGGGTGGTACCGCGGGAGCAGTTGCGCTCTCGTCCCTCCGGACGGAGAAGACACCCGCCGGAGGAAGAGTTCAGCCTCATGACCACACCGCCGCAGTACCGCCCGGTACCCGCCCAGGTCGACCTGCCCGCCCTCGAACACGCCGTCCTCGACTTCTGGCGCGAGAGCAAGACCTTCGCCAAGACCCTGGAGCAGTCCGAGGGCCGCCCGGAGTGGGTCTTCTACGAGGGCCCGCCGACCGCGAACGGCATGCCCGGCGCCCACCACATCGAGGCCCGCGTCTTCAAGGACGTCTTCCCCCGCTTCCGCACCATGCGCGGCTACCACGTGGCCCGCAAGGCCGGCTGGGACTGTCACGGCCTGCCCGTGGAGCTGGCCGTCGAGAAGGAACTGGGCTTCAACGGCAAGCAGGACATCGAGGCGTACGGCATCGCCGAGTTCAACGCCAAGTGCCGCGAGTCCGTGACCCGCCACACCGACGCCTTCGCCGACCTCACGACCCGCATGGGCTACTGGGTCGACCTGGACGACGCCTACCGGACCATGGACCCCGAGTACGTCGAGTCCGTGTGGTGGTCGCTCAAGGAGATCTTCAACAAGGGCCTGCTCACCCAGGACCACCGCGTCGCCCCCTGGTGCCCGCGCTGCGGGACCGGCCTCTCCGACCACGAGCTGGCCCAGGGCTACGAGACGGTCGTCGACCCCTCCGTCTTCGTCCGTTTCCCGCTGACCTCCGGCCCGCTGGCCGGGCAGGCCGCCCTCCTGGTCTGGACGACGACCCCCTGGACCCTGGTGTCCAACACGGCCGTGGCCGCGCACCCCGAGGTCACGTACGTCGTCGCCGTCCGCAGCGGCGACGACGGCACGGAGAAGCTGGTCGTCGCCCAGCCCCTGCTGGAGAAGGCCCTCGGTGAGGGCTGGGAGGCCACCGGCGAGTCCTTCACCGGCAAGGAGATGGAGCGCTGGACGTACCAGCGCCCCTTCGAGCTGGTCGAGTTCCCGGAACCCGCCCACTACGTCGTGAACGCCGAGTACGTCACGACCGAGGACGGCACCGGTCTGGTCCACCAGTCCCCCGCCTTCGGCGCCGACGACCTCGCGGTCTGCCGCGCGTACGGCCTGCCCGTCGTGAACCCGGTCCGCCCCGACGGCACCTTCGAGGAGGACGTCCCGCTCGTCGGCGGCGTCTTCTTCAAGAAGGCCGACGAGAAGCTGACCGCCGACCTCGACGCGCGGGGCCTGCTGTTCAAGCACATCGCCTACGAGCACAGCTACCCGCACTGCTGGCGCTGCCACACCGCGCTGCTCTACTACGCGCAGCCGTCCTGGTACATCCGCACCACCGCCGTCAAGGACGCGATGCTGCGGGAGAACGAGAAGACCAACTGGTTCCCGGACTCCGTCAAGCAGGGCCGCTTCGGCGACTGGCTGAACAACAACATCGACTGGGCGCTGTCCCGCAACCGCTACTGGGGCACCCCGCTGCCCATCTGGCGCTGCGAGGAGAACCACCTCACCTGCGTCGGCTCCCGCGCGGAGCTGAGCGAGCTGTCCGGCACGGACCAGTCCGGCCTGGACCCGCACCGCCCGTACATCGACGACGTCACCTTCACCTGCACGGCGGAGGGCTGCGAGCTGACCGCGGTCCGCGTGCCGGAGGTCATCGACGCCTGGTACGACTCGGGCTCGATGCCGTTCGCACAGTGGGGCTACCCGTACAAGAACAAGGAGATCTTCGAGAAGCGCTACCCGGCGCAGTTCATCTCGGAGGCCATCGACCAGACCCGCGGCTGGTTCTACACGCTGATGGCGGTCGGCACCCTCGTCTTCGACAAGTCCTCGTACGAGAACGTGGTCTGCCTCGGCCACATCCTCGCCGAGGACGGCCGCAAGATGTCCAAGCACCTGGGCAACATCCTCCAGCCGATCCCGCTCATGGACCAGCACGGCGCGGACGCGGTGCGCTGGTTCATGGCGGCCGGCGGCTCCCCGTGGGCGGCGCGGCGCGTCGGCCACGGCACGATCCAGGAGGTCGTCCGCAAGACGCTCCTCACCTACTGGAACACGGTCGCCTTCCAGGCCCTGTACGCCCGCACGTCGAACTGGGCCCCCTCCGCGGCGGACCCGGCACCGGCGGACCGCACCGTCCTGGACCGCTGGCTCCTCTCGGAACTCCACACCCTCACCACCGAGGTCACGGAGGCGATGGAGGCGTACGACACCCAGCGCGCCGGCAAGCTGCTGTCGGCGTTCGTGGACGACCTGTCGAACTGGTACGTCCGCCGTTCGCGCCGCCGCTTCTGGCAGGGCGACGCCGCGGCCCTGCGGACCCTGCACGACGTGGTCGAGACCGTCACCCGCCTCATGGCACCCCTCACCCCCTTCATCACGGAGCGGGTCTGGCAGGACATGATCGTCCCGGTCACCCCGGACGCCCCGGAGTCGGTGCACCTGTCGTCCTGGCCGCAGGCGGACACCTCCGCCGTGGACCCGCTGCTGTCGCAGCAGATGCAGCTGGTCCGGCGCCTGGTGGAGCTGGGCCGCGCCACGCGCGCCGAGTCGGGCGTCAAGACCCGCCAGCCGCTCTCGCGGGCGCTGGTCGGCGCGGTGGGCTTCGACGCGCTGTCGGCCGAGCTGCAGGCGCAGATCACGGAGGAGCTGAACGTCTCCTCCCTGGCCTCCCTCTCGGAGGTCGGCGGGTCCCTGGTCGACACCACGGCGAAGGCCAACTTCCGTGCCCTCGGCAAGCGCTTCGGCAAGGGCGTCCAGGACGTCGCCAAGGCGGTGGCGGCGGCCGACGCGGCGGCGCTGTCGCTGGCGCTGCGCTCGGGGACGGCCACGGTCGAGGTGAACGGCGAGCCGGTGGCCCTCACCGCGGAGGAGGTCATCATCACGGAGACCCCGCGCGAGGGCTGGTCGGTGGCCTCGGACTCCGGTGCGACGGTCGCCCTGGACCTGGAGATCACCCCGGAGCTGCGGCTGGCGGGCCTGGCCCGTGACGCGATCCGCATGATCCAGGAGGCCCGGAAGAACTCCGGCCTCGACGTGGCCGACCGGATCGCCCTGAGGTGGGTCTCCGACGCGCCGGAGGTGGTCACGGCCCTGACGGACCACGCGGCCCTGATCGCGGACGAGGTCCTGGCCACGGACTTCGCATCCGGCGAGGCGGACGCGGCGTACGGCGAGGCCTTCACGGACGAGGCCCTGGCCCTGACCTTCCGCCTCCGCAAGGCGTAACCCCCGACCGGACCCGAACGGCCCGCACCTCCCCTTCCCGGGGGGGTGCGGGCCGTTCCCCTTTCTCCCCGCGCCTCAATCGCCAGGCGGGGCTCAAAGACGCCCTCGATCGCCGGGCGGGCTGAAATCCCGCTGCACCCACCCCGCCGAGCCAGATCCAGCCCCGCCGGCGTTTGAGGCGCGGGGTCTGGGGCGGAGCCCCGGAGGGCCCGGGCGGAGCCCGGGTACGGGAACGGGCCGGGCCCGGTGCCCCCGTGGGGGAACCGGGCCCGGCCCGTATGACTGCTGCCGACAGCTGCGGCGGCGACGCCTAGTTGTCGTCCTCGTCGATCAGGAAGCCCCGCATGGGCGAGGGCGCCTGCATCGGCTGCGGAGCACTCGGCCGGACCGGAGCCATCGGCTGGGTCATGGCCGGGGACATCTGCTGCTGGCCACCGTACGACTGGGCTCCGCCCATCGGCGAGGGACCGCCCATGGGGGACGGGCCGCCCATCGACGGACCGCCCATGGAGTGCCCCATCGCACCGGCCGGAGCCATCGACGGGGACGGCGACGGCGGCAGCGAGGGCGCACCCGGGTTCCGCGGCGGGGCCAGGGAGTCGTCGGCCTGGGTCTCCAGCTGGCGCAGCTGCGACTCCAGGTAGGACTTCAGACGGGTGCGGTACTCACGCTCGAAGCCCCGCAGGTCCTCGACCTTGCGCTCCAGCGTGGCGCGGGCGGACTCCAGGGAGCCCATCGCGACGCGGTGCTTCTCCTGCGCGTCCCGCTCCAGCGCGTCGGCCTTGGCACGGGCGTCGCGCTCCAGACCCTCGGCGCGCGAACGGGCCTCGCCGACGATCTTGTTGGCCTCGGAACGGGCCTCCGCGATCGCCTGGTCGGCAGTCTGCTGAGCCAGCGACAGGACGCGGGCGGCACTGTCGCCGCCGGGGCCCTGCTGCGGGAGCTGCGGCTGCTGCTGGTGCTGCTGCTGCTGGTGCATCTGCTGGCCCATGGGCTGCATCTGCTGCCCCATCTGCTGCATCTGCTGGCCCATGGGCTGCATCTGCTGGCCGAGCGGGTTCTGGCCGCCCATGGACTGCTGCTGACCCATGCCCTGCGGACCACCCATGGGGTGCTGCTGCATGGGGCCGCCCATCGGGCCCGGACCCTGCGGTCCGTGTCCGCCGGGGCCGGCGGGCAGCTGCGGCTGGCCGCCCGGCAGCTGCGGCGGGCCCATCTGCTGCTGCTGCTGCTGCTGCGGCGGGCCGGATATGGCCGCGGGCACGGGGGCACCGGGGCCGCGCTGCTGGTCCTGGGGTTCCGGCTTGCGCATGCCCTGCTGCTGCTGGTTCTGCGCGGCGGCACGCGTGGCGGCGGCCAGCTTGGCGCGCAGGTCCTCGTTCTCGCGCAGCAGGCGCGTCAGCTCGGACTCAACCTCGTCGAGGAAGGCATCGACCTCGTCCTCGTCATAGCCTTCTCGGAGGCGGACGGTCGTGAACTGCTTGTTCCGCACGTCCTCGGGGGTCAGCGGCATGTCTTCTTCACCTCTACGTAGTCGTCGGCAGTCGGCAAGACCGTATCGGGACTGTCCCCGCGCCTGCGGGGGAGCACATCGTTCACACGCTTCTCGCAGCGGTGCTCACGAAACTGATGAGGATGTAAACGATGATCATCAGAACGAAGAAGGACAGGTCGAGTGCCACGCCCCCGAGACGCAACGGCGGGATGAACCGCCGAAGAAGCTTGAGCGGTGGATCGGTGACAGTGTAGGTGGCCTCCAGAACGACCACCATCGCCTTGCCGGGCGCCCATGAACGTGCGAACTGGAACACGTAGTCCATGACCAGTCGGAAGATCAGCACGATGAGGAAGCACATCAGCGCGACGTAGACGACCTCCAGTGCGACACCCATCCCGCGCTTCCCTCTCCCCGTTTCCCGCTCTGTTCCCGGTCCCGTATCTGACGGATCGGTCTAGCTTTGGTTGAAGAACCCGCCCTCCGCGATGCGGGCCTTGTCCTCCGCCGTGACATCGACGTTAGCAGGCGACAGCAGGAACACCTTCTGTGTCACGCGTTCAATGCTGCCGTGCAGACCGAAGACAAGACCGGCGGCGAAGTCCACGAGACGCTTGGCGTCCGTGTCGTCCATCTCCGTGAGATTCATGATCACCGGAGTGCCCTCACGGAAGTGTTCCCCGATGGTACGGGCCTCGTTGTAGGTCCGGGGGTGCAGCGTCGTGATGCGGTACGGCTCCCGCTCGGAGACGACCTTGGGCATGATCACGGGGGCGTTCTTCTCCAGGTTGGTGCGGTCAGGTGTGATGGATGCCACGGGGGCGATTCGCGCAGGACGTCCGTTTTCCACCGGAATTGGGATGGGCTCCCGCTGCGCCGGGGGCTGGACGGCTCGTACCGGTTCGTCCGTTACGGGCGGTTGGTGAACCGGCGGTTGGCGGCGGTCCCGGTCCCGGGCTCGCTCCGGCTCCGGCTCGGGCTCGAACTCGTCGTCGGGGTCGTACCCCGGGTTGTCGTACCGGTCGTCCTCCACGAGGCCGAGGTAGACCGCCATCTTGCGCATCGCGCCGGCCATTCTCTGAGTCCTCCGCTCTGTGGTGGATCGCCCTGTCGCAGGTGCCGCCGTGTCACGAATGTCACCAACTGCCCGCGATCCACGTGGTCTGCCCGCCCATCAGCGGGAATGACCATATTTTCTGCTGTGGTCCGACTTTCTTCGCGACGTTACCCGAGCCGGGGTCTCGCGCCGAGTACCGCAGTGCCGACGCGTACATGTGTCGCACCGGCCACAACGGCCTGTTCCAGGTCTGCGCTCATCCCGGCCGACACCATCGTGGCAGCCGGATGGTCCGCGCGCAGGCGGGATGACAATTCCACCAGCCGGTCGAACGCGGCGCGTTCGCGCCCCGCGTACGGACCGGCCAGCGGTGCCACGGTCATCACTCCGTCGATCCGCAGCCCCGGCGCCCCGGCCACGAGGTCCGCCAGCTCGGCGAGCTGCTCGGGCGCCGCGCCGCCGCGGGCACCGCGCTCCCCCGCCTCGGCGTCGAGCGCGACCTGCACGAGGCAGCCGAGTTCCCGTCCGGCCTGGACGGCCGCCGCCGAGAGGGCGGTCACGAGCTTCGGCCGGTCGACCGACTGCACCTCGTGCGCATATCCGGCCACGGAACGGACTTTGTTCGTCTGCAACTGACCGACGAAGTGCCAGTTCAGCGACAGGTCCGCGCAGGCCGCGGCCTTGGGGGCGGCGTCCTGGTCCCGATTCTCCGCAACATGACGGACACCCAGGTCCGCCAGCAGTCGTACGTCGCTCGCGGGGTAGGTCTTGGTGACCACGATGAGCGTCAGCTCTTCCCGCTTGCGCCCCGCGGCCGCGCAGGCGGACGCGATGCGCTCCTCCACCCGCGCGAGGTTCTCCGCGAGCTCCGACTTACGATCCGTCATCCTTCAGTCCAACCAGACATATCCGGCAAGCCGCCCGGTCACCCGGTCACGGCGGTACGAGAAGTGGTCCCGCGACTCCAGTGTGCAGACCCCGGATCCGCGGACGTCCACCACCCCCGCCTCCGCGAGCTGGGCGTGCACCCCGGCGACCACGTCTACGGACGGGGTCCCCCAGCTGGTCTCGGCCCAGGAGGCCGGCACCGCCTCGGCCACCGCTTCCCGCATCCCGGCGGGCACTTCGTAGCAGCGCCCGCAGACCGCCGGCCCGGTCCGGGCGACGATCCGCCCCGGCTCCGCCCCCAGCGCGGCCATCGCCTCCACCGCGGCGGGCACCACCCCGGCGACCAGTCCGGGCCGCCCCGCGTGGGCCGCCCCCGCGACCCCGGCGACGGGGTCGGCGAGCAGGAGCGGCGTGCAGTCGGCGGTGAGCACCGCGAGGGCCGGCCCCCGGCGGGCGGTCACCAGCGCGTCCACGGACGGGATGTCCTGTCCGGCCGCCCAGGGTCCGTCGACCACCGCCATGTCCCGGCCGTGGACCTGGTTCATCCACACGACCCGGTCCGGCTCCAGGCCGAGGGAGCGGGCGGCGAGCGCCCGGTTCGCCAGAACGGCGGCCGGGTCGTCTCCGACCGCGCCGCCGAGGTTGAGCTCTTCGTACGGAACGGCGCTCACCCCGCCCCACCGGTCGGTGAAGGCGAAGTGGGCGCCGCCCACGCTGTGCTGCTCCGGTGTCACTTCAAGAAGTCCGGGACATCCAGTTCCTCGGCCGGGCTGTCCTGGTACGGCCGGGCCGTCGGGACCTGCGGCGCGGGGGCCTGGGCCTCGGCCGGGGCCGCCTCGACGGGGGCCGGGGGCTCCTCGCGCGGGGTGACCGAGCCGAGTCCGCCGAAGGCCGGGCGGACCGGCTCGGGCGCGCGCACCGGAGCCGGGGCCGGCTCCTCCCGCTTGGTGGACGCGGCGCCGATGACGTTGTCCCGGCGGGCCGGCGGCTGTCCGCCGTCGAACCCGGCTGCGATGACGGTGACCCGTACCTCGTCGCCGAGCGCGTCGTCGATGACGGCGCCGAAGATGATGTTCGCCTCGGGGTGCGCGGCCTCACTGACCAGCTGCGCGGCCTCGTTGATCTCGAAGAGACCGAGGTCCGAGCCGCCGGAGATGGAGAGCAGCACGCCGCGGGCGCCGTCGATGGACGCCTCCAGCAGCGGGGAGGAGATCGCCATCTCGGCGGCGGCCACCGCGCGGTCGTCCCCGCGGGCCGAGCCGATGCCCATCAGGGCCGAGCCGGCCTCGGACATCACGGACTTGACGTCGGCGAAGTCGAGGTTGATCAGACCCGGGGTGGTGATGAGGTCGGTGATGCCCTGGACGCCCGAGAGCAGGACCTGGTCGGCCGACTTGAAGGCGTCGAGCACGCTCACCTGGCGGTCCGAGATGGACAGCAGACGGTCGTTGGGGATGACGATGAGGGTGTCGACCTCTTCGCGGAGCTCGGCGATGCCGTCCTCCGCCTGGTTCGCGCGGCGCCTGCCCTCGAAGGTGAACGGGCGGGTGACCACACCGATCGTCAGGGCTCCGAGCGAGCGCGCGATGTTGGCGACGACGGGGGCACCGCCGGTGCCGGTGCCGCCGCCCTCGCCGGCGGTGACGAAGACCATGTCGGCCCCCTTGAGGACCTCCTCGATCTCCTCGCGGTGGTCCTCTGCCGCCTTGCGTCCGACGGCCGGGTTGGCGCCGGCGCCGAGGCCGCGGGTGAGTTCCCGGCCGACGTCGAGCTTGACGTCGGCGTCGCTCATCAACAGCGCCTGGGCGTCCGTGTTGATGGCGATGAACTCGACGCCCTTGAGACCGACCTCGATCATTCGGTTGATGGCATTGACACCACCGCCGCCGACACCGATGACCTTGATGACTGCGAGGTAGTTCTGCGGTGCTGCCACGTCGAAGGCCTCTCGCCTCGAGTTACGTGTCGCCGCCTCGCGGGCCTGCGTTGCGACGACTGATGCCGAAATAGGGACGGTCCGAACGCGCCGACCCGAACCCTCACCCTGAAGTTTAGGGTTAGGGGTGTGTCTGTTCCTTGGACTCTTCCGAACAGGACACTAAGTCGACAAGTAGCGCGGGTTCAACGAACACGCCGAACCTCCCGTTTTTCTTTTCACCCTATGTGATCACCCGTATCGCTGGCCAACCAGGGTGCGCCGCTGTTCGACTCGACGTCAACTCCCGGACACGGCAGGGGCGGTGGGGACGCTCACGTCGAAGTGATCGGCCGTGGGCGCGGCTTTCAACAGGGCGGTCAGCGCACGGGCCTTCGCCTCGCCCTGTTCGCCGCTCCCCCACCGCACGGTCCGGCCCCCGGTCAACTCCAGCACGACCGAATCGTACGAACCCACCTTGACCTGCACGGTCTCCTTGACGATCGGTTCCGGGAGGCCCGCGGCGACCTGCACGGCCTCGTGCAGCAGCCGCTGCTCGTCGAAGCGGCGGGCGCTCGGTGACCGGCCGGCGTCCAATTCGAGGACCGGAACGCCCGCGGGTGCTTTCGGAACCGTGTCGAATCGCACACCCGAAGCGTCCACTTCCACGAAGCCGGCGTCCTTTTTGATGAGCAGTACGGGTTTGCGTTCCGTCACTTTCAGCCCGATTCCGTGCGGCCAGGCCCGCACCACATCGACCGAATCGATACGGGGCAGCCGGCCGCGGACCCGGCTCTCGATCTCGTCCGTGTCGACGCTCGCCAGGGGTGCGCCGACGGGCACGGCCGCGGCGGCCAGGACCTGCTCGGGGGTGAGCACCTCGGTGCCGGCGGCCGTGACCTTCTCGACGCGGAGCCAGGAGGAGCCGTAGAGGGCCCAGGTGCCCGCGGCGGCGAGGACCACCGCGGCGGCGAGAACGGCCAGCACGGGGCCCCGGCGGGAGTTCCCGCCGGGGACGCCGGAGCTCCCGGGCCGCCCCGGTTCCCTGGGGGGCCGGGGGGCGCCGGAGCCCTTGCGGGCAGGCCGGTCAGAGCCTGGTGTGCCGCGCTGCGCGGTCGTCCCTCCGGCCACTCCTGTGCCTCCTGCGTAGTTGCGACCGCCACTCCGCCTCAGCGGTTGTGGTGGGCCGCGATCGCCTCGTACACCATGCCGACCAGCAGCTCGTCGGCGTCCCGGCGGCCGAACTCGCCGGCGGCGCGGGACATCTCGTACAGGCGGTGCGGATCGGACAGCACCGGGAGGACCTGGCCGAGCACCCACTCGGGCGTCAGCTCCGCGTCGTCCACCAGCAGACCGCCGCCGGCCTTGACCACCGGCTGGGCGTTGAGCCGCTGTTCACCGTTGCCGATCGGCAACGGGACGTAGGCGGCGGGGAGCCCGACGGCGGACAGTTCGGCGACGGTCATCGCGCCCGCGCGGCACAGCATCATGTCGGCGGCGGCGTACGCGAGGTCCATCCGGTCCACGTACGGTACCGGGACGTACGGCGGCATCCCGGGCATGTTGTCGACACGCGGCAGTTCGTTCTTCGGGCCCACCGCGTGGAGGATCTGGATCCCGGAGCGCTGGAGGGTCGCGGCGACCGCCTGGATGGTCTCGTTGAGGCGGCGGGCGCCCTGCGAGCCGCCGGAGACCAGCAGGGTCGGCAGGTTCGGGTCCAGGCCGAAGGCGGCGCGCGCCTCGGGGCGGACCGCGGCCCGGTCGAGGGTGGAGATCGAGCGGCGGAGCGGGATGCCCACGTAACGGGCCCCGCGCAGCTTGCTGTCGGGGGTGGAGACCGCGACGGCGTGCGCGTACCGGGAGCCGATCTTGTTGGCCAGTCCGGGCCGGGCGTTGGCCTCGTGGACGATGATCGGCACCCCGAGCCGCTTGGCGGCGAGGTAGCCGGGCAGGGCCACGTAGCCGCCGAAGCCGACGACGCAGTCGGCCTTGGTGCGCAGCAGGATCTCCTCCGCGGCCTTGATGGTGCCGCGCAGCCGTCCGGGGACGGTGATCAGCTCAGGGGTGGGCTTGCGGGGCAGCGGTACGGCGGGGATCAGCCCGAGCTCGTAGCCGCGCTCCGGCACCAGGCGGGTTTCCAGTCCGCGCTCCGTGCCGAGGGCGGTGATGCCCACTGAAGGGTCCTGCCTGCGCAGGGCGTCCGCGAGGGCGAGCGCCGGCTCGATGTGGCCGGCGGTCCCCCCACCGGCGAGTACGACATGCACCGAAATTCACCGCTCTCCGGACGGACGCTTCTTGACGCGCCGTCTCATCGACTTCCATCTCACCACGGTCCGCTTCCAGCCGGTCTTCTTCGGCTGCCGCATCGCGAGGGCCGCGCGCGCCGCCGGCTCCTCCCGCGCGAAGGCGATGAGCAGTCCGACCGCGAACATGGTCGGCAGCAGGGCCGACCCCCCGTAGGAGAACAGCGGGAGCGGGACTCCGGCGATCGGCAGCAGGCCGAGCACCGCACCGATGTTGATCACGGCCTGGGCCGTGATCCAGGTGGTCACGCCTCCCGCGGCAAACCGTACGAAGGAGTCCTCCGTGCGTCCGGCCACGCGGATACCCGCATAGCCTAGGGCCGCGAACAGGGCGAGCACCGACAGCGTCCCCGCCAGACCCAGTTCCTCCCCGGTGATGGCGAAGATGAAGTCGGTGTGGGCTTCCGGCAGTTGTCCCCATTTTTCCACACTGGCACCGAGACCGGAACCGAACCATCCGCCGGAGGCGAGGGCGTAGATTCCGTGCACGGCCTGCCAGCAGAGGTCGTTCTTGCCGGGTTCGGTCGCGCCGAGGCACTGCAGCCGGTCCATCCGGTGCGGGCTCGTCTTGATGAGCAGTGCGACGATCACACCCGCGAACGCCAGCACCCCCACGAACAGCCGCGTCGGCGCCCCGGCCAGCCACAGCAGGCCGAACAGGATGGCGCCGAGGATCATCGCGGTGCCCATGTCCCCGCCCAGCATGATGAGCCCGAGCAGCAGGAAGGCCACCGGGACCAGCGGCACCAGCAGGTGCTTCCACTGGCTCAGCAGCCCCTTGTCGCCCTTGCGCGCCAGCAGGTCGGCCCCCCACAGGATCAGGGCCAGCTTGCCGAACTCACTGGGCTGGAGCATGAACGGACCGCCGAGGGCGATCCAGTTCTGGTTGCCGTTGATCGAGACCCCTATCCCGGGGACCTGGACCAGGACCATCAGGAAGAGCGTTCCGGCGAGGACCGGGTAGGAGAGCGCGCGGTGCAGCTTGACCGGCATCCGGGAGGCGATCAGCAGGAGCCCGCCGCCCAGCAGGGCTGCCAGGAACTGCTTCTTGAAGAAGTATGCGTCGCCGAGGCCGAGCTGGAGCGCCTTGATCATGGAGGCCGAGTAGACCATCACGAGGCCGAGCACGGTGATGAGCAGCGAGCTGCCGAAGATGAGGTAGTACGCGGTGAGCGGCCGGTCCCAAGCCTTGCGCAGCTGCTGCTGCGTGCGCCGCACCCCCGCCAGGGGCCCCCGCCCGGCGGGCCGCCTCACGCTCACCACCGGGCGGACCCGGCCCCTGGTCCTGGCCGCGGACGGCCGCCGCCCCGGCAGCATTTGCTTGGCCGGCATCTGTGATCTTCCCCTCCACTCGTACGAGGCGAGCAGCCGACCGGAGGGAACCG
Source organism: Streptomyces sp. NPDC058646 (assembly GCF_042716875.1). Lineage (NCBI taxonomy): Bacteria > Bacillati > Actinomycetota > Actinomycetes > Kitasatosporales > Streptomycetaceae > Streptomyces > Streptomyces sp. NPDC058646. Next base: position 280,954 of record NZ_JBHXRK010000004.1, read on the forward strand.
TTCCGGAGCCCTAGGCCTTGGCCGCGTCCGCAGCGCTCCCGGCGGCCAGTTCGCGCACCGCGTCGGCGAATGCGTCCCCGCGCTTGTTGTAGTTCGCGAACATGTCCATCGAGGCACAGGCAGGCGCCAGCAGGACCGTGTCGCCGGGCTCGGCGAGCCGGGCCGCTTCCCGGACCGCCGCGAGCATCGCCCCAGTGTCGGTCCGGTCGAGGTCGACCACCGGGACCTCAGGGGCGTGTCGCGCCAGCGCCTCGGCGATCAGCGCCCGGTCGGCGCCGATCAGCACCACGCCGCGCAGCCGCTTCGCCGACTTCTGTACCAGCTCGTCGAAGGTGGCTCCCTTGGCGAGGCCGCCCGCGATCCAGACGACCGGCTCGAAGGCCGCGAGGGAGGCCTCGGCCGCGTGCGTGTTCGTGGCCTTGGAGTCGTCGACGTACACGACCGCGTCCACCTCGTCCACGTGCGCGACCCGGTGGGCGTCCGGGCGGAAGTCGCGCAGCCCGTCGCGGACCGCGCGCGGCTCCACGCCGAAGGCGCGGGCCAGGGCCGCCGCGGCGAGCGCGTTGGCGATGTTGTGCGGGGCGGGCGGGTTGACGTCCTTGACCTCGGCGAGCTCCTGGGCGTTCTTCTGCCGGTTCTCCACGAAGGCCCGGTCCACGAGGATCCCGTCGACCACGCCGAGCATGGAGGGGCCGGGGGCGCCGAGGGTGAAACCGATCGCCCGGCAGCCCTCTTCGACGTCGGCGTCCTCGACCAGCTTCTCGGTGGCCGGGTCGGCGACGTTGTAGACGCAGGCGACGGTGTTGCCCTCGTAGATCCGGCCCTTGTCGGCGGCGTACGCCTCCATGGAGCCGTGCCAGTCGAGGTGGTCCGGGGCCAGGTTGAGGACGGCCGCCGAGTGGGCGCGTACGGAGGGCGCCCAGTGCAGCTGGTAGCTGGAGAGTTCGACGGCGAGGACATCGTACTGCTGCTCGCCGAGCACCACGTCGATGATCGGGGTGCCGATGTTGCCGACGGCCGCGGTCCGCAGGCCTGCGGCCCTCAGGATGGACGCCAGCATCTGGGTGGTGGTGGTCTTGCCGTTGGTGCCGGTGACGGCCAGCCACGGCGCGGCGTTCTCCCCGCGCAGCTGCCAGGCGATCTCCACGTCCCCGACCACCTCGACGCCCGCCCGTCCGGCGGCCGCGAAGAGCGGGCTGTCGGGCTTCCAGCCGGGCGAGGTGACGACCAGGTCGGTGCCCTCGGGGAGGGTGTCCGCGTCCGCGAGGCGTACGGAGATCCCCGGGCCGGCGAGTTCGGCGGCGCGGGCGCGGTGGCCCTCGCTGTCGCCGCCGTCGACGACGGTCACCGACGCGCCGAGGCCGGCCAGGGCGCGGGCGGCGCTGATGCCGCTCACGCCGAGGCCGGCGACGGTGATGTTCTTGCCCTGCCAGGAGGTCACTTGTCGGCTGCCCATCCCGCGTAGAAGATACCGAGACCCACGATCACGCACATGCCCTGGATGATCCAGAAGCGGACCACGACAAGGACCTCGGACCACCCCTTGAGTTCGAAGTGGTGCTGGAGCGGCGCCATCCGGAAGACCCGCTTCCCGGTCATCTTGAAGGAGCCGACCTGGATGACGACCGACATGGTGATGAGGACGAAGAGGCCGCCGAGCAGGGCGATCAGGAACTCCGTGCGGGAGCAGATCGCGAGACCGGCGAGCGCGCCGCCGAGGGCCAGCGAACCGGTGTCACCCATGAAGATCTTGGCGGGCGAGGTGTTCCACCACAGGAAGCCGAAGCAGGCGCCCATCAGGGCGGAGGCGACGACCGCGAGGTCCAGCGGGTCGCGCACCTCGAAGCAGGCGCCCGGGTTGGTCAGGTCCTGCGCGTTCACGCAGGACTCCTGGTACTGCCAGACGCCGATGAAGGTGTAGGCGCCGAAGACCATCACCGCGGCGCCCGTGGCGAGGCCGTCCAGACCGTCGGTGAGGTTCACGCCGTTGGACATCGCCAGGATCATGAACAGGGCCCAGACCACGAACAGCACCGGGCCGATCGACCAGCCGAAGTCCGTGACGAACGACAGCTTGGTGGAGGCCGGGGTGAGTCCGCGCGAGTCCTTGAACTGGAGCGCGAGCACCGCGAACGCGATGCCGACGATCAGCTGGCCGGACATCTTGGCCTTGGCGCGCAGGCCCAGCGACCGCCGCTTGACGATCTTGATGTAGTCGTCCAGGTAGCCGACCAGGCCCATGCCCGCCATCAGGAACAGCACGAGCAGGCCGGAGAAGGTCGGCTCGCTGCCGGTGATGACCTTCGTCAGGGCGTACGCGATGAGCGTCGCCAGGATGAAGGAGATGCCGCCCATGGTGGGCGTGCCCTTCTTCCCGGCGTGGCCGCGGGGGCCGTCGTCGCGGATGAACTGGCCGTAGCCCTTGCGGGCCAGGAGCTTGATCAGCAGCGGGGTGCCGACGAGCGTCAGGAAGAGTCCGATGACTCCGGCGAACAGGATCTGCCTCATCGGTCGGCGACCTCGCCCTCGCGCTCCAGCAACGCAAGCGCGACCCGCTCCAGACCGATCGACCTCGAAGCCTTCACCAGCACGACGTCACCCGGGCGCAGTTCACTGCGCAACAGGTCGACCGCCGCTTGCGCGTCGGACACGACCACCGACTCCTCACCCCACGAACCCTCGTTATATGCGCCCAGTTGCAGCCAGGACGCTTCCCTGCCCCCGACTGCGACGAGCTTGCTCACGTTGAGCCGGACGGCAAGCCGTCCCACCGCGTCGTGCTCGGCGAGTGATGCGTCACCGAGCTCGGCCATGGGGCCGAGCACCGCCCACGTACGTCCCCCGTTGGCCCTTGCGGGGCCGCCCATCGCGGCAAGCGCGCGCAGAGCGGCCCGCATGGACTCGGGATTCGCGTTGTAGGCGTCGTTGACGATCGTCACGCCGTCCGCCCGCTCGGTGACCTCCATCCGCCACCGGGACAGGGTGCCCGCCCCGGAGAGCGCGGTGGCGATCTCCGATGTGGACATGCCCAGTACATGGGCGACGGCGGCCGCGGCGAGCGCGTTCGACACGTGGTGCTCACCGTACAGCCGCAAGGTCACATCACTGCACCCGGCCGGTGTGTGGAGTGTGAAGGCGGGCTGTCCCCCCGGGGCCATCCGTACGTCGGTGGCCCGTACGTCGGCGTCCTCGGCCTCTCCGAAGAGGACCGTACGGGCCTTCGTACGGGCGGCCATCGCACGCACCAGCGGGTCGTCGGCGTTGAGTACGGCGATGCCGCCCTCGGCCGCGGTCGGCAGGGCCTCGACCAGTTCCCCCTTGGCCTGGGCGATCTGCTCGCGGCCGCCGAACTCGCCGATGTGGGCGGTGCCCACGTTGAGGACGACGCCGATGCGCGGCGGGGTCAGCCCGGTCAGGTACGCGATGTGGCCGATCCCGCGGGCCCCCATCTCCAGTACCAGGTGCCGGGTTTCGGCGGTGGCCTTCAGGGCGGTGAGGGGCAGGCCGATCTCGTTGTTGAGGGAGCCGGGTGTCCACACCGTGGGCGCGTGGGCCTGGAGCACCTGCGCGACGAGGTCCTTGGTGGAGGTCTTGCCGGCGGAGCCGGTCAGGGCCACCACGTCGGTGCCGAGGCGCTCGACGACGGCCCGGGCCAGGGCGCCGAGCGCCTTCTCCACGTCGGGGACGACGACGGCGGGTACGCCGACCGGCCGGGCCGCGAGGACGGCCGCGGCGCCGGCGGCGACGGCGCGTTCCGCGTAGTCGTGGCCGTCGACGTGCTCGCCGTCGAAGGCGGCGAAGAGGCTGCCCGCCTCCACCTGGCGGGAGTCGATGACGACCGGCCCGCTGATCCGCACCGACGGATCCGGTATGTCGTGGGGCCGCCCGCCGGTGATGTCGGCGATCTCGGCGAGGGAGAGGTCGATCACTGGTTCACCTCGGCCTGTCGGACCTGCTCGGGGGAGTCGGCCTGCTCGGCCCGCTGCCGGCGCTCGATCGCCGCGCGGAGCACCGTGCGGTCGTCGAAGGGCCGTACGACACCGGCGGTGTCCTGGCCCTGCTCGTGACCCTTGCCCGCCACCAGCACGGTGTCACCGGCTCCGGCGCGTGCGACGGCCGCGGCGATGGCCGCCGCCCGGTCGGCGTCGACGAGGACGGCGGCGCGCTCGGCGGGCGGTACGGACACGGCGCCTTCGAGCATGGCGGCGAGGATCGCGAGCGGGTCCTCGGAGCGGGGGTTGTCGGAGGTCAGCACGGCGACGTCGGCGAACCGGGCCGCGGCGGCGCCCATCGGGGCGCGCTTGGTCGTGTCGCGGTCGCCGCCGCAGCCGAGCACGACGTGCAGCCGGCCGGTGGTGACCTCGCGCAGTGCGCGCAGCACCGATTCGACGGCGTCCGTCTTGTGGGCGTAGTCCACGACGGCGAGGTACGGCTGTCCCGCGTCGACCCGCTCCAGCCGGCCGGGGACCCCGGGGACGGCGGCGACGCCGTCGGCGGCGGTCTGCGGGTCGAGGCCGGCGGCGGCGAGCGTCACGATGGCGGCGACGGTGTTGGCGACGTTGAACGGGCCGGGCAGCGGGGCGGTGGCCGAGACCCGCTGTCCGTCCGGGCCCAGCAGGGTCAGCGTGGAGTCCATGTGCCCGAAGACCACGTCCTCGGCACGCCAGTCGGCGGCCGGGTCACCCGCGGCGGAGAAGGTGACGACCGGGATGGTCGCCTCCTTGGCGAGGCGGCGGCCGTACTCGTCGTCGGTGTTGACCACTGCGAGGCGGGCGCGGCGCTCGGTGAAGAGCTGTGCCTTGGCCTGGAAGTAGTCCTCCATGCCGGAGTGGAACTCCATGTGTTCCGGGCTCAGGTTGTTGAAGACGGCGACGTCGAAGACGCATCCGTCGACCCGGCCGAGGACCAGGGCGTGGCTGGAGACCTCCATGGCGACGGCCTCGACCCCGCGTTCGCGCATGACCGCGAAGAGGGCCTGGAGGTCGGTGGCCTCGGGGGTGGTGCGCTCGGACTTGATGCGCTCGTCACCGACGCGCATCTCGACGGTGCCGATGAGCCCGGTGCTGCGTCCCGCCGCGCGCAGTCCGCCTTCGACGAGGTACGCGGTGGTGGTCTTCCCGGAGGTCCCGGTGATGCCGATCTGGAGCAGGCCCTCGCCGGGGTGGCCGTAGATCGCGGCAGCGAGCTCGCCCATCCGGCCGCGCGGGTCGGCGACGGCGAGCACCGGCAGCCCGGTCGCGGCCGCGCGTTCGGCGCCCGCGGGGTCGGTCAGCACGGCCGCGGCGCCGAGACCGGCCGCCTGGGCGGCGAAGTCGGCGCCGTGCGCCCGGGCTCCCGGAAGGGCCGCGTAGAGGTCACCGGGGCGCACGGCACGGGAGTCGTGCGTGATGCCGGTGATCGTCGGACCCGTCGCCTCGCCGGCGGCTTCGAGGTCCACCAGGGCCGCGAGCTCGGGAAGCGGGGTCGGTCGCACGGACGCGGGGCGCGGCGCTCGCGGCGGCGCTGCCGGGGCGTCCTTCTGGGTGGTTCTGGGCTGATCAGCGTGGGGCACGGCGGTGAGCGTACCCGGCGCGGCGGGCCGCTCGCGAAGTGAGGGCCCGGTCTCCGCGCCGGTGGCCCCCTGGTTCGCCGGTTTCGGGGTGATCGTTGTCACTGATGGTGCCTCACGCTCTTCTGGCCGGGTCGTGGATCACGGACCGGGCTGCGGACTGGGCTGCGAGCCGGGCCGGGCGGCGGGCTGCGGGCCGGGTTCGAAGGTGACCGGGAGCCCTGCGGGGGCGGTTCCGGTGGGGGCGATCTGAAGGGTCTTGAGCGCGAACTCCATGACCTTCTTGTAGATGGGGCCGCAGATCTGGCCGCCGAAGTAGCTGCCCTTCGTCGGGTTCTGGATGGCGCAGTAGACGGTGATCCGCGGGTCGTCGGCGGGCGCGAAGCCGGCGAAGGAGGCGGTGTAGCCCTTGTAGCGGCCGGTGGCCGGATCCACCCGGTTGGAGGTGCCGGTCTTGCCGCCGACCCGGTAGCCGGGGATGCGGGCCTTGGTGCCGGTGCCCTCCTGGTCGTCGACCACCGATTCGAGCATCTCGGCGAGGGTCTTGGCGGTCTCCGGGCTGACCACCTGCCTGCGTTCGGGCGCCGGGGCCGGGGTGAAGCGGCCGTCGGGACCCTTGGTGCCGCGGACCAGGGTGGGCTCGATGCGGACGCCCCCGTTGGCGATGGTCGAGTACACGGAGGCCGCCTGCATGGCGTTCACGGACAGGCCCTGGCCGAAGGGGATCGTGTACTGCTGGGAGGTGGACCAGTCCTGGGGCTCGGCGAGGATGCCCCGGGACTCGCCGGGGTAGTCCAGGCCGGTGGGCTGCCCCATCCCGAACTTGGTCAGGTAGGAGTGCAGCACCTTGTTGGCCTCGGGCTGGGTGGGCCCGAGCTGGCCGGTGGCCAGGATGGTGCCGATGTTGGAGGACTTGGCGAGGACCCCGTTGAGGGTCAGGTACCAGGTCGGGTGGTCGATGTCGTCCTTGAACAGCCGGTCGCCCCGGTGCAGCCGGTTGGGGACCTCGACGTGGGTCTCCGGCGTGGCCTTCTTCTCCTCCAGCACGGCGGCCATCGACATCACCTTGGCGGTGGAGCCGGGCTCGTACACGTCCTGGAGGGCGGCGTTGCCCATGGCGGCGGAGCGGGCCCGGGTCAGGTCGTTGGGGTCGAAGCCGGGGGCGTTGGCCATGGCCAGCACCTCGCCGGTGCGGGTGTCCTGGACGATCACGTAGCCGCGGTCGGCCTCGGACTTCTGGACCTGCTCGGCGATGGCGCTCTGCGCCGCCCACTGGATGTCGCGGTCGATGGTCAGCTCGATGTCCTCGCCGGGGACGGCGGGCTTCTCGCTGGAACCGGCCGTGGGCACCCGGCGGCCGCCGGACTGGGCGTAGGTGACCTCGCCGTCCTTGCCGGACAGCTTCTTGTCGAGGGAGGACTCCAGCCCTCCGCCGCCCTTGCCCTCGGCGTTGACGTAACCCAGTATCCCGGCGGCGAGGTCGCCGCCGGGATACACGCGCTTGCTGCTGTTCTCGTTGAACACGCCGGCGAGGACGTTGGCGCCGGGGCCGTTGTTCTTCTTGTCGGCCGCCGCCTTGTCCGCGAAGACCCGCTTGAGGTCCTTGATCTGGTTCCAGACCTGCGGGGTCTGGCGCTGGGCGAGGACGACGTACCGGGTGTTCTTCGTCTTCAGCCGGTCGGCGATCTCCTTGGCGTCCTTGCCCAGGATCGGCGCGAGGAGGGCGGCCGCCTGCTCGGGGGCGTCCGGGGCCTTGCTGTCCTGCGGGGTGAACATCTTCGGGTCGGCCGTGATGTCGTACGCGTCCACGCTGGTGGCCAGGGCCACGCCCTTGCGGTCGGTGATCTCGCCGCGCTCGGCGGCCAGCTTGACGCTGGTGTACCTGTTCTTCGAGGCCTCGGCGGAGAAGGCGCGGGCGTCGACCGCCTGCACCTGGAGGAGCCGGACCACGAAGACGAGCATGACGAGGGTCAGGCCGACGCTGACCAGGCGCAGCCGGGGCCGGGGGCTGCCGAGCCGGATGGTGTGGGGCCCGCGCGACGCGGCGGGCCGCCGGGCCCCGGGGCGCGCGCCCGCCGGGCGGGCGGTGGCGCCGCGCGGCCTCCCCGGCCCGGGCACCCGCCTGCGCGGCGGCTCCTGCGGGCTCACGCCGTCACCGCCCGCGTCCGGGGGCGGCGGGGGGGCGGGGTGGGGAAGGGCCCCGCAGGGCTGCGCACCGGCACCGCGGAACCTGCCATCGGCGTCACGACGTCACCTGCCTGGGTTGGGGGTGGGCTGCTGCGGGGGTGAGGGCTGCGGCGCCGGCGCGGCGGAGCCGCCGGGCGCGGGGCCGGCCGCCGGGGACCGCCCCGGCTCCGACGCGGGGGCGGACGCGGGGGCCGACGCCGGGGCGGAGGCCTCGGGGGACGCCGGGGCGGGGGCCGCGGGCGGGGCCGCAGGCGTCGACGGGGGCGGCGGGACCTCGGCCACCGAGACGGCCCCGCTGACCTTGCCGTCGGGGGCGAGGAAGACGGGGCTGCCGCCCGGGACCAGGCCCAGCTCGTGCGCCCGGCGCTGGAGCGCGTCGGGGGCGGAGTAGCCGTCCACGTCCCGCTGGAGCGCCTGCTCCTCGTCGGTGAGCGCGGTGGTCTCCTTCTTGAGCTTGCTGAGCTGGAAGGAGCCCTCGTTCAGCGCCGAGTTCAGCAGCAGCAGGCTGATCAGGCCGCCGCCCAGGAGGGCGACGACCAGCAGGACGAAGGGCATCCGCGCCGCCTGGCCCGCGGAGCCGCCCGGGCGCCCCGGCCCGCCGGGACGGCTCGGGGGAGCCGGCCGGCTGCCGAGCGCCCGGCCGAGGCGGGCCGCCCGGCCGCGCGTCAGAGTGGCGACCTTCCCCGCCTTCCCGGTCCCGCCGCCCCCGGCGGTCACAGGTGGGCCTCCCGGATGCGTTCGACCCCGCGGAACCTGGCCGGGGCGGCCCGCCGGTTCTCGGCGATCTCCTCCTCGGTCGGCAGTTCCGCGCCGCGCGTCAGCAGCTTCAGCTTCGGCTGGTACTTCTCCGGGACCACGGGCAGGCCGGGCGGGGCCGTGGAGGCGGCACCGGCCGCGAAGACCTGCTTGACCAGGCGGTCCTCCAGCGAGTGGTACGAGAGCACGGCGATCCGGCCGCCGACCGCGATCCGGTCGACCGCCGCCGGAATGGCCCGCTCCAGCCCGGACAGCTCGCCGTTGACCTCGATCCGCAGGGCCTGGAAGGTCCGCTTGGCCGGATTGCCCCCGGTCCGCTTCGCGGCCTGCGGCAGGGAGTCGCGGATCAGCTCGACCAGCCGGGCGCTGTCGGTGAAGGGTTCCTTGTCCCGCTCCCGGACGATCGCGGACACGATCCGCTTGGCCTGCTTCTCCTCGCCGTACTGGCGCAGGATCCGGACCAGCTCGCCGGGCGCATAGGTGTTGAGCACCTCGGCCGCGCTGATGCCCGTCGTCTGGTCCATCCGCATGTCCAGGGGTGCGTCCTGGGCGTAGGCGAAGCCGCGGTCGGCCTCGTCCAGCTGCATGGAGGAGACGCCGAGGTCGAAGAGGATGCCCTGGACGGCCGGGATGCCCAGCCCGTCGAGCACCTCGGCCAGGTCGGCGTAGATCGCGTGGACCAGGGTGGCCCGGTCCCCGAAGGGGGCGAGCCGCTCGCCGGAGAGCCGCAGGGCCTCCTTGTCGCGGTCGAGGCCGATCAGGCGCGCCTCGGGGAACCGGGTCAGCAGGGCCTCGCTGTGGCCGCCGAGGCCGAGGGTGCAGTCGACGACGACGGCCCCGGGCCTCTCCAGCGCCGGGGCCAACAGGTCCAGGCACCGCTGGAGCATCACCGGGACGTGTCGGGACTCGCTAGTCAAAGCGCCCTCTCAGATAACGGCGCGGCAGGCGTACGCACCGCCGGCTGCCCGCCCTCCCCCGGCTGTCGCCGGGAGGTGCCCCGGAAGGGCGACCGGTGCGCCGGCGCCGTTGAGGTGGCGCCGGCCGGCCGGTGAGCGGAAGATGGCCGGGCCGTACGTACGCGCCGCGCACGCGGAGTGTTCGTCGGGGGCCGGGCGGCCGGTGAGGGCCGGGCTCCGGCCGGTTCGCGCCACTTTAGTGCAACGGTCGCCGCGGTCAACGAACCGCCCCGCGCGCCGTCGCCGCCTCTCCTGCGGAACCGGCAGATGCCGTGAATCACCCGGACGGCGACCCCCTCCCACCCCTGTGGGTTAGCTCACAACCTGACTTGTTGACCTTCTTTGTCCACCCTCACGCGAGACCTTTGCCCGCGGTGACCACTACCGTCGTACCCATGACGACTTCCGCATCCCTGCCTGCCGCGTCCACGCCCGGGGCATCCGGCGGCGGCTCCGTCACCGACCGACTGGTCGAGGCGAACCGCTCCTACGCGGCCGAGTTCACGGACCCCGGCATGGACGCCCGGCCGGTCCTCCGGGTGGCCGTGGTGGCGTGCATGGACGCCCGCCTCGACCTGCACGCCGCTCTGGGCCTCGAACTCGGTGACTGCCACACGATCCGCAATGCGGGCGGCGTGGTCACCGACGACACCATCCGCTCCCTCACGATCAGCCAGCGGGCCCTCGGCACCCGCACGGTCATACTCATCCACCACACCGGCTGCGGCCTCGAAAGCCTGACCGAGGACTTCCGGCACGAGCTGGAGGACGAGGTCGGCCAGCGCCCCGCCTGGGCCGTCGAGGCCTTCCGGGACGTCGACCAGGACGTCCGCCAGTCCATGCAGCGGGTCCGCACGAACCCCTTCCTGCCGCACAAGGACGATGTGCGAGGCTTCGTCTTCGACGTGCACACCGGACTCCTGCGGGAGATCGATCCCAGCTCCTGAGTGACACAAGCCCGTAAAGCCGTCAACAATGCGGGGTGACACCCCCCGGGAACCCTCCGGGGCGGTGTCCGTGTTTGGGGTGGGCCGGTCATGCGCCAAGGGCGTCGGCCCTGAGCTAGGGCCGAGGAGAACCAGGTGACCACGTACGACGACCGAGCGAGCCTCGCGGATCTGACCAGCACGGCGGAGCGGGTGCGCCACTCGGTCGAGAGCGTGATCGAGGGCAAGCCCGAGGTCGTCCGCCTCGCGCTGACCGTGCTGCTCGCCGAGGGGCACCTGCTGATCGAGGACGTCCCCGGCGTCGGCAAGACCATGCTCGCCAAGACCCTCGCCAAGTCGATCGACTGCTCGGTGCAGCGCATCCAGTTCACCCCGGACCTGCTGCCCTCCGACATCACCGGCGTCAGCATCTACGACCAGCAGCGCCGCGAGTTCGAGTTCAAGCCGGGCGCGATCTTCGCGCAGATCGTCATCGGCGACGAGATCAACCGCGCCTCCCCCAAGACCCAGTCCGCACTGCTGGAGTCGATGGAGGAGCGCCAGGTCACCATCGACGGCACCACCTACGCGCTGCCGAGCCCCTTCATGGTCGTCGCCACCCAGAACCCGGTGGAGATGGAGGGCACGTACCCGCTGCCCGAGGCCCAGCGCGACCGCTTCATGGCCCGGGTCTCCGTCGGCTACCCCAGCGCCGAGGCGGAGCTCCAGATGCTCGACGTGCACGGCGGACTCTCCCCGCTCGACGACCTGACGGCGGTCGCGCACGCCCACGACATCGTCAAGCTGATCGAGGCCGTGCGCGAGGTGTACGTGGCCGACCCGGTCCGGCGCTACGTCGTCGACCTGGTCTCCGCCACCCGCAGCCACCCGGACCTGCGCCTGGGCGCCTCGCCCCGCGCCACCCTGCACCTGCTGCGGGCCGTGAAGGCCTCCGCCGCGCTCTCCGGCCGCGACTACGTGCTGCCCGACGACGTCCAGGCGCTGGCCGGGCCCGTCCTCGCGCACCGGCTGCTGCCGACCGCGCAGGCCCAGCTGAACCGGCGCAGCGCCGAGCAGGTCGTCCACGACATCCTCCAGCGCACCCCCGTCCCCGCCGCGCACGTCCGCGGCGAGATGCCGCCCGGCGCGGGCATCCGGGGCTTCTGATGAACGCCGGTGCCCCGCGCGGCGCCGGCGGCCGGCCCGACGGCGACGGGACCGACCGCGGCCACGACGCCGGCGGGCTGCGCGCCTCGCTGTCGGGGCTGACGACCCGCGGCCGCTCGTTCCTGGCCGCCGGGACGGCCGCCGCCGCGTGCGCGTACGTCCTGGGCCAGGGCGAACTGCTCCGGGTCGGGCTGCTGCTGGCCCTGCTGCCCCTGATCTGCGTCTACGCCCTGCACCGCACCCGCTACCGGGTCTCGGGCAGCCGCCGGCTGACCCCGGGCCGGGTCTCCGCGGGCTCCGAGGCCCGGGTGCAGCTGCGGATGGACAACGTCTCCCGGCTGCCCACGGGCCTGCTGATGCTCCAGGACCGGGTGCCCTACGTGCTCGGGCCGCGGCCCCGCTTCGTCCTGGACCGGGTCGAGCCGGGCGGCCGCCGGGAGGTGTCCTACCGGGTCCGCTCCGACCTGCGCGGACGCTATCCGCTGGGCCCGCTCCAGCTGCGGCTGACCGACCCCTTCGGGCTGGTCGAGCTGACGCGGTCGTTCAGCGCCTACGACACCCTCACCGTCGTCCCGCGCACCGAACCGCTGCCGCCGGTCCGGCTGGCCGGCGAATCCTCCGGCTACGGCGACGGCAGCCGCCGGTCGCTGGCCCTCGCCGGTGACGACGACGTGATCCCGCGCGGCTACCGGCGCGGCGACGACCTGCGCCGGGTGCACTGGCGATCCACCGCCCGCTACGGCGAGCTGATGGTGCGCCGCGAGGAGCAGCCGCAGCGCAGCCGGGCGACCGTGCTGCTGGACACCCGGCGCCTGGCCTTCGAGGGGGCCGGCCCGGACTCCGCCTTCGAGTGGGCCGTGTCGGGCGCCGCCTCCACGCTGGTGCACCTCCTCGAACAGGGCTTCGCGGTGCGCCTGCTGACGGACACCGGGGACTCGGTGCCCGGCGGTGCCGGCGGATCCGACAACTACAGCTCGTCCGGCGGACACGACTCCGCAGCCGCCGCCGGACTGATGATGGACACCCTCGCGGTCGTCGGCCACTCCGACGGCGCGGGCCTCTCGCGGGCCTACGACGCGGTGCGCGGCGGGGGCGGCGGCTTCGGCGGAGCCGGCGGTGACGGGCTCCTCATCGCCTTCTTCGGCGATCTGGACGACGTACAGACCGAGCTGGCGGCCAAGCTGCGCCAGCGGGCGGCGGGCGCCGTGGCCTTCGTACTGGACTCCGCGGCCTGGGCCGGGCAGCCGGCGCGGGCGCAGGACGTGCCGGCGCTGGAGGAGCGGCTGCGCCGGCTGCGCGACGCGGGCTGGACGGCGCTGGCCGCCCCGCCCGGGGTCGCCTTCGGCGAGCTGTGGAGACAGGCCGGGACCGCCCCGATCGGCACGGGTACCACCGGAGGGCTGCGATGAGCGGGCGCGCGAGACTGACGCTGTTCGCGCTGCTGGCGACGCTGCTGACCTCCTGGTCGCTGGTCCCGCTGGTGGAGGCGCAGGGCTGGATGCTCCAGGCGGCGCTGCTGCTGGGCGTGCAGAGTGCGGTGGGGGCGGGTGCCCGGCGGCTGCCGCTGGGGCGGTCGCTGACGGTGGCGTCGCAGCTGCTGGTGTCGCTGCTCCTGCTCGTGCTCCTGTTCGCGGGGAAGGGCGGTTCCACGGGGAGCGGCCCGCTGGCGTACCTGGTGACGGACTTCGGCGCGCTGTTCCGGCAGGGCGTCCAGGACGTGGGCGAGTACGCGATCCCGGCCCCGCTGACGGACGGCATCCGGCTGCTGCTGGTGTCCGGGGTGCTGCTGATCGGGCTGCTGGTGGACGTGCTGGCGGTGACCGTACGGACGGCCGCCGCGGCCGGTCTGCCGCTGCTCGCGCTGTACTCGGTGGCCGCGGGCCTGTCGGGCGGCGGGGAGGCCTCCTGGGTCTCCTTCGTGCTCGCGGGCTGCGGGTACCTGATGATGCTGCTGGCCGAGGGCCGCGACCGGCTGGCGCAGTGGGGCCGGGTCTTCGGCACGGGCTCGCGGGACCGCGGCCCGTCCTCCTCCGGCCTCAGCGCCACCGGCGGGCACGCGACGGCTCCGGTACGCACCGGGCGGCGGATCGGCGTGGTGGCGCTGGGCCTGGCGCTGGTGGTGCCGGCAGCGCTCCCCTCGCTCGGCGGCGGGATGCTGGGCGGGCAGGGCAACGGCGAGGGCGGCAGCGGGGTGGGCGGGACGATCTCCGCGGTCAACCCGCTGGTCTCCCTGCAGAGCAACCTGAACGCGCAGGACAACCGGGTCGTGCTCAAGTACGTGACGGACAGCCCCCAGCAGAGCGAGCAGTACCTGCGGTTCCTGGCGCTGGACGAGTTCAACGGGGTGAAGTGGGAGGCCTCCGGGCGGTCGCTGGCCGACGTCCCGACGCGGATGCCGAATCCGCCCGGCCTCGGTGACCAGGTCCGCGGGACCGCGACCGAGGTGTCGACGAACGTGTCGGCGGCGGACGGCTACACCCAGCGCTACCTGCCCATGCCGTACCCGGCGACGAGCGTGGACATCAGCGGGAAGTGGCGTTTCGAGCCGGCCGGCCGGACGCTGGTCGGGGACCAGCTCGGCAAGGACAGGTTCCAGAACGTCCAGGGCGCGCAGTACCGGGTGCGGAGCCTGCTGCTCCGGCCGACGGTGGCGCAGCTCCAGAACGCCCCGCAGCCCGATCCCGCGGTGCGGGCCGAGTACACGAAGCTGCCGGACAACCTGCCGCCGGTGGTCGCCGAGACGGCTCGCAAGGTGACGCAGGGCGCGAAGGACGACTACACGCGGGCCGTGAAGCTCCAGGACTTCTTCGCCGTGAACGGCGGATTCCGCTACGACACGAAGACGGCCTCGGGTACCGGTCCGGACGCGGTCGCGCGTTTCCTCGCCGACAAGGAGGGCTTCTGCGTCCACTTCGCGTTCTCCATGGCGGCGATGTCCCGCTCGCTGGGCATCCCGGCGCGGGTCGCGGTGGGCTTCACCCCCGGCGAGAAGCAGTCGGACGGCACGGTGAACGTGTGGATGCGCGACGCGCACGCGTGGCCGGAGCTCTACTTCGAGGGCGTGGGCTGGACCCGGTTCGAGCCGACGCCCCGCGCGGGCATCTCGGTGCCGGACTACACCCGGCCGCAGGCGCCGGCGGCCCAGCCGTCCGCCCCGGCACCGCTGCCCTCGCAGAACGCCGCGCAGCCCTCGGCGGCGCCCTCGCAGGCCGAGGACTGCCCGCCGGAGATGAAGAAGCTCGGCGAGTGCGGCGGCCCGGCGCTCACGCAGGAGGCCGGGTCCGGGGGCGGCGGTCCCTCGCTGACGTCCGTCCTCGGCTGGACCGCGGCGGCCCTGGCGCTGGTCGGCCTGCCGCTCCTGCCGCTGCTGTGGCGCACCCGCGTACGGACCCGGCGGCTGGCGGCCGGGGAGGTGACGCGGGCCTGGCGGGAGCTGGGCGACGCCGCCTGGGACGTGGGCGTCGCCCCGGACGAGGCCCTGTCCCCGCGCCGGGCGGCTACCCGGATCGTGGAGCTGGGCCGCCTGGAGGCGGAGGCCGCCGGGGCCGTCCACCGGATCACGGCAGCGCTGGAGCGGACCCTGTACGCCCGGGCGGGCACCACGGTCGCCTACCCGGAGCTGGCGCGGGACGTGCTGACGGCCCGTGCGGGTCTGCTGGCCGGGGTGGGCCGCGGTACGCGGCTGCGCGCCCTGCTGCTGCCGCGTTCGGCGGCGCGCGTCTCCTGGGCGGTGTCGGCCCGCTGGGCGGGCGTGGCCCCGGCGGTCTCGGCGCGGCTGGCCGCCGTACGCCTGCGGCTTCCGCTGCGGGGCCGCGGCTGACGGGAGCGGCCCCTGCGGCCCGTGGACGCGACAGTGCGGCGAGGCTCGATCCCCCCGAGCCCCGCCGCACTGCTCACTGCGTCACCGGGTCCCTCGTTCCCCTCCCGGTCACGGGCGGAGGTTCCCGGTCCGCTCCGCGGCCCCGTGTCCGCGGTACGGACCGGGCCTCCTGCCCGTTGCCCCCAGTCTGGCGTCCGCGCCGGCGGGGGCCATCCGCGCGCGTACTCATCTCCGCGCCTGGGTACGGGTACTCAGTCGCGCGGCGGCCCCACCAGTTGTACGGGCCGGCGGGCCCGGACGGCACCGCCGACCGGGGGGTGCCGTCAGCGGTTTCCGCTGACCCGGCCGCGCAGCAGCAGGGACAGCGCCGAGTGCACGTCGTCCAGGGAGCGTTCGCTCTGGAAGGACTGCCAGTCCAGGGCGGCCACCAGCACCATCCCCACCAGCGCGGCGGCGGTGAGCGGCACGTCGATCTCGCCGCTCAGTTCACCGCGTTCGACCCCCTCGCGCAGCACGGTCTCCACCACGGCCACCGCTTCCCGGCGGACCACCATCAGGGTGGACTGCCAGGCCCGGTTGGTCCGCCACAGCTCCGCGACGTACAGCTGGGTGAAGGCCGGGTAGCGGTCGATGAAGACGAGCCCCGCCCGGATCATCGCGTCGAGCGCCTCGACGCGGCTGCCGCCCCGGGCCTCCGTCTCCTCCGCCGCGGTGCGCAGCGAGACGGTGAGCAGGCCGACGCCGTGCCGCAGCAGCTCCTCGAAGAGGTCGTTCTTGCTCGCGAAGTTGTAGTAGACGGTGCCCTTCGCCACTCCCGCCCGTTCGGCGATCTCCTCGACCGTGGTCGCGGAGAAGCCCTGCTCGGCGATGAGCGTCACGGCTGCTTCGTAGAGCTTCTGCCGGGTGGCCCGGCGTCGGGCGCCGCCGGTGCCCGTACCGGTGCTGCTGCTTTCCATGGCGCTGATTGTCACAGGTCAACACGTCCCTCACGGGCTCAGGCCTACAGGCTCAGTTCCGGGTGCAGCCGGTCCATCGTCCAGACCTGCTTGCCGCGGGCGGCGAGGGCGGTCAGGGCCAGGGCTCCGACGGTGAATGCGGTCAGGACCGCGCAGCCCTGCCAGACCGGGCCGAGGTCGCCGCCGGTGATGAGGCGGCGCAGGCTCTCGACGACGTAGGACATCGGCAGGTAGGGGTGGACGGCGTTGAAGAAGTCCGGGCTGGTCTGGACGGGGTACGTGCCGCCCGCCGAGGTCAGCTGGAGCATCAGGAAGGCGAGCACCAGGATGCGTCCGGCCGCACCGAACTTGGCGTTCAGCCATTGGACGATCGCCGCGAAGCAGCCGCTGACGAGCACCAGGAAGGCGACGGTCAGCGCCGGCCGGGACATCTCCAGGCCGAGGCCCGGGGCCCAGTGGAGCACCGCCATCAGCAGGCCCACCTGGGCGGCGCCGATGCCCACCACGGGCAGCCAGCCCGCGAGGGCGATCCGCCAGGGCGAGGCGCCGGCGGACAGGGCCCGCCGGTTCATGGGCGCGATCAGCATGTAGGCGACCATCGCGCCGACCCACAGGGAGAGCGGGATGAAGTAGGGGGCGAAGCCGGTGCCGTAGTTGGGCGCCTTGTGCAGGGACTGGTTGGCGAGCCGGATCGGGTCGGACATGACCTCGGTGCGGGCGTCGCGCTGCTGCTGGTCGTAGTCGGGGATCTTGCCGGCGCCTTCGTGCAGGCCGTCGGCGAGGTCCCGGTTTCCGTCGACGAGCTTGTACATGCCGCCGTCGAGGCTGTGCGCCCCGTCGCCGAGCTTGCCGACGCCCTCGTCGATGGCGCCGGAGCCGCTGGTGGCGGAGCCGAGGCCGGTGTGCAGCTGGGCCATGCCGGTGGCGACCTTGTGGGCGCCGGTGTTGAGGGCGTTGACCTGGGAGACGGCCGCGTCGAGGTCCCCGGCCAGGCCGGGCGCCTTGACGACGAGCTCGCGGGCCTTGTTCTCCAGGTCGGTCAGCTGGGTCCGGAGCTTGCCGACGTCGCCGTTGGCGTTCTGGGCCAGGGTGCTGACGTCGCCGGTGAGTTCGGCGGCCTCGGCCGCGTCGTCCTTGATCTTCTTCAGGTCGGGGCAGGTGGCCAGGTGCGGCTCCGCGCCGGGGGTGACGCAGTGCCGGGTGTAGTAGGCGTCCGAGCCGGAGGCGGCCTTCTTGGCGGCGGTGGCCGCGGCCGGGGCCTTCTGGGCGAACGTGTCGAGGTGGTTCTTCACGACCTTCGCGGTGTCGGCGACCAGCTCGGCGGTGTCGGCCAGGTTCTTGGGGTCGCTGACGAAGGGGCGGGCCTTGGCGGCGGCGCCGTTGACCTTGTCGGCCAGGGCCTGGGTGCCGTCGGCGACGCTCTTGGAGCCGGTCTTCAGCTGGCCGGAGGCGGTGTTCAGCTTCTTCAGGCCGCCGTTGAGCTCGCCGGTCTTCTCCTTGGCGGTGTCGAGGCCGGCCGCGAGGTCCTTGGCGCCCTGCTTGGCCTTGTCGGCGCCGTCCTTGAGCTTGTCGGCCCCGTCGGCGGCCTCGGCGGTCTTGTCGTGCAGGTCGGAGAAGTTGACGAAGATCTTGTCGAGGAAGCCGCGGGAGGCGTTGGTGGACGCCGCCGTGCGGACCTCGGCGAAGACGGTGCGGGAGATCGAGCCGACGATGTAGTTGTTGGCGTCGTTCGTGCGGACCTGGAGGGCTCCCGTCGTGGGGTCCTCGCCGGAGCTGGAGGCGATCTTCTCGCTGAAGTCGGCGGGCATCGTGAGGGTGAGGTAGTACTTCCCGTCCTCCAGCCCCTCGGCCGCCTCTTCGGCGCCGACCTCGCGCCAGTCGAAGGTCTTGCTGTCGCGGAGCTTCTTGGTGATCTCGTCGCCCGCGTCGATGCGTTCGCCGTCGACCGTGGTGCCGCGGTCGGCGTTCACGAGGGCCACGGGCACCTTGTCGAGGCGGCTGTAGGGGTCCCAGAAGGACCACAGGTACAGGGCTCCGTACAGCAGCGGCAGCAGGAGCAGTGAGACGAGTGCGGCCCGGGGCAGCTTCCCCCGCCCGAACCGCTTCATCTCAAGCGCGGCCAGCTTCGGCGAGCGCATCGTCCTCCCCCTTCGTGTCGTCGTCGTTCTCGTTCTCGTTCTCGCCCGTGTCCGCGTCCGCGTCCGCGTCCGTGTCCGTGTCCGCGTCCGTGTCCATGTCCGCGTCCGTGTCCATGTCCGCGTCCGCGGAGTCGGCGGGGTCGGCGGGCGGTTCGCCGTCTTCGTCCGCGGAGTCGCCGGCCGGGGTGGAAGCCGGATCCTTCGCGGATCCGGCCGGGGCCTCGGCGGGCACGGTGCGCAGGATCGTCGCGTCGGCGGGTGCCTCGCTGCAGACGGCGAGGACGGTGATCCCGGTCGCGGTGATCGAGCGCAGCAGGACCCAGGCCTCTTCGCGTTCCGCGTCCGAGAGCTTCAGGTCGAGGTCGTCGAAGGCGAGCAGCCGCGGGGTCCCCAGCAGGGCGATGGCAACGGACAGCCGTACGGCTTCCAGGCGTTCCAGGTCCCGTACGGAGGTGCGCCCGCCCTTGGGCAGCGCGGCGAGGTCCAGCCCCGCGGCGGCGAGGGCGGCTTCGATCCGGGCCGTGGCCGCGGCGCGGCGTTCGGCGCGCGGGCGCAGCAGGGCGCGGACCGGGCCGTCGTAGCGGCGGTGGAGCAGGGCCCCCTCACGCAGCTGTTCGGCGACGGTGAGGGCCTGGTCGAGGTCGTTGACCCCGGGCACCGGGCCGAGGGCGGCGATCCTGCGGACCGCCGCCATGTGCTTCGGCAGCCGGTGGCCGCCGATCTCGGCGCGGCCCGCGGTGGGCTTCATGCGGCCGGTGAGCGCGAGGAGCAGGCAGGTCCGGCCACTGCCGGAGGGGCCCTCGACCGCGATGAGCGAGCCGGGTGCCGCGTCGATGCCGACTCCCTGGAAGGCCCAGCCGCGCGGGCCCTTGAGTCCGAAGTCCTCGGCCCTGACGGCCGCGCCGTGCGGGCTGTCCACGCCGTCCCCCTTCTTTTTGAACTGACCAGTCAGTTCAAAAACTACCAGCCTCCGGAGCACCAGGCGCGCAGCGGGGGGAAGTTGTCCGGTCCAGGACCGCAGAAGTGCAGGTCAGCGCGATTGTCAGTGGCGCCCGTCACGATGGGGACAAGGCGATGAACACCACGCGCCGAAGGCAACGCAACGACAGGAGGTTCGTCATGGCCACACCGTCCCCGTCCCCTGTCCATCCCGTCCTGCGGAGGTCCGCCGCTCCACCGGCCGCTCTCGACCTGCTCGCCAAGGCCCGTGCCGGTCTGGCCGAGGCCGCGGGCCTGCCCCGGCCCGGCGAGCGGTACGCCACGGCCCACCTCGCCGCCCTGCGCGCCGCCGCCTCGGTGCTCGCCGCGCGCGGCCGGGCCGAGCCGGTCAACCCGCGGCGGCGGCCCCGGATCCGCAGCACCTGGGAGCTGCTGCCGGAGCTGGCCCCGGAGCTCGCCGAGTGGAGCGCGCTGTTCGCCTCCGGCGCCGCGCGCCGGGCCCGGGCCGAGGCGGGCATAGCCGACGCGGCGAGCGACCGCGAGGCGGACGACCTGGTGCGCGCCGTCGCGATGTTCGTGCGCCTGGTGGAGCGGATGCTCGCCCTCCAGGCGCCGGGGCCGGGGCCGCTCCCGACCGGGCCGCACCCCGTACCGCAGGCCGTGCCGCAGCAGCGTCCGGAGCGTCCGGACGCGGGATGAGCTGCCCGGCAGCGGAAGGCCCTAAGGTGGGGGACGGGTGGGGCGCGCACCGCTCACCCCCTTCCTTTCCTACCGCGCCGAGGAGCCATCTGCCGTGTCGGACACTTCCCGCCCCCGAGCCTCCCTTCGCACCGCCGTGGTGTGGGAGGTCCTCAAGGAGGCACTCGACCGCCGGGTGAAGGCGACCGGGCGGGACGTGCTGGACGTGCTGGACACGGGCGGCGGCACCGGCAAGTTCGCCGTGCCGGTGGCCCGTCTGGGCCACCGGGTCACCGTGGTCGACCCCAGCCCGAACGCCCTGTTCGGGCTGGAGCGCCGGGTGGCCGAGGCCGGCGTCGCCGACCTGGTCCGCGGTGTCCAGGGCGACGCCCAGGGCCTGCTGGACGTCGTCGACCGCGGTGCCTACGACGTGGTGCTCTGCCACGGCGTGCTGGAGTACGTGGACGACCCGGCGGAGGGCGTGGCCAACGCGGAGGCCGCCCTGCGGCCCGGCGGCACGCTGAGCCTGCTGGCCGCCGGCCTCGGCGGCGCCGTGCTCGCCCGCGCGCTGGCCGGGCACTTCACCGAGGCCCGTACGGCCCTCACCGACCCGGCCGGCCGCTGGGGCGCGGGCGACCCGGTGCCGCGGCGGTTCACCGCCGAACAGCTCGCCGAGCTGGTCGGCGGCGCCGGTCTGGCGGTCGGTGCGGTGCACGGCGTCCGCGTCTTCGCGGACCTCGTCCCCGGAGTCCTGGTGGACACCGAGCCGGGTGCGGTCGAGGCGCTGCTGCGTCTGGAGGAGGCCGCCGCCGAGCTGCCCGCCTTCCACGCGGTCGCGACGCAACTGCACGTTCTGGGCGAGAAGCAGTCCTGATCTGCGTTCTTCCTCGGATGCAGTGAGCCACAAGACCCTCCGCTCCGGCACTCCGCCCCGTATGATCGGGGGCAGTGACCGGCATGGTGAACGGGCCACTGGGGAATAACCGCCTCAGCGACCCCTCCCGCGACGGTACGGTTTCTGCGTCGTGTCAATCGGAACGTGGCGTAGAGGGCGGGTATCACGGGGGCGATTCCCCGCCTATCCTGAAGGGGACCCCTGGTCGCTACCCCCCGCGACCGACGGATGAGGAGGACTCCCGTGCCGCTCTCGGAGCACGAGCAGCGCATGCTCGAGCAGATGGAGCGAGCGCTGTACGCCGAAGATCCCAAGTTCGCGACAGCGCTTGAGGGAAGCGGACTGCGTACGTATACCCGGCGACGGGTCTACCAAGCAGTCGCAGGCATTGTGGTGGGTATCGCGCTCCTCATGACCGGTGTGATCATTCCGAACGTACTCTGGGTCAGTGTGGTGGGGTTCCTCGTCATGCTGGGCTGTACGGTCCTCGTGGTCACCGGTTGGCGCAAGGCACCCAAGCCTGGCGAGCAGCCCGTCTCCGGCAGTACAGGCGGTTCTGCCGATGGCCAGAACCGGCAGCGTCGGTCGATGATGACCCGCATCGAGGAACGGTGGCAGCGCCGCCGTGACGAACAGGGGCAGTGACCCCGACAGACATGAGCACGGATGAGGGGACGGCCGCCGGACGGCGGCCGTCCCCTCCCTGCTCCCCGCGTGCCCGCCGCAGTGCGCCGCGGCTCCTGCCGGATCACCCTTTCTGCGCCATGATGATCCGGTGAGTGTGCTCCCCCTGGTCTTCACCAGCGGCTGGGCCAGCGGGATCAACGCCTACGCGGTGGTCCTGCTGCTCGGCATCTTCGGCGCGGCGGGCCTGACCGACGAGGTCCCCGAGTCCCTCCAGCGCACCGACGTGCTGATCGCCGCGGGCGTGCTGTTCCTCTGCGAGGCGGTGGCCGACAAGATCCCGTACCTGGACTCGGCGTGGGACGCCGTCCACACCGTGATCCGCCCGGTCGCGGGTGCGGTGGTCGGCGCCCTGCTGGCGGGGCAGAGCGGTTCGCTGTCCGACATCACTGCCGCTGCGGTCGGCGGCTCCACCGCTCTGGCCAGCCACTTCGTCAAGGCCGGCACCCGGATGGCGATCAACACCTCGCCCGAGCCGTTCACCAACGTCGTGATGAGCACCGCCGAGGACCTGGGGGTGGGCGCCCTCGTCACCTTCGCGATGTTCAACCCCGAGGCCGCGGCGGTCATCGCGGCAGTGCTGCTGGCCGCGGGGCTGGCCCTGCTGGTGTACCTCTGGACCCGGATCCGCCGCTTCCTTCGCCGCCGCGCCCAGCGCCGCGAGGAGAAGCGGCTCGCCGCCGAGGCCCGCCGGATCACCGGGCCACCACCCCGCTGAGGGCCGCCCGCAGCCTCGATAGGCTCACCCCATGGCACGAATTGCGGTGATCGGCGCCGGCATGGGCGCGATGGCGACGGCGGCCCGGCTGGCGGTGGCGGGGCACCGGGTGACGGTGTACGAGCGCGGCTCCACCTACGGAGGGGCGGTCGGCCTGCGCGAATGCGAGGGCTTCTCCTTCGACACCGGGCCGGGGCTGCTGCACCTGCCCGCCGTCTACCGGGACCTGTTCGTGAAGACCGGCAAGCGGCCCCTGGAGGACTGCCTCGACCTGGTCCAGGTGGATCCGGCCCTGCGGCACGTCCTGCCCGGGCACGGCATCGACGTCACCCTCCCGGGCGCCTCCCGCGGGGGCGTCGCCGCCTCCTTGGACGGGGCCTTCGGCCAGGGGGCGGGCGAGCGCTGGAACGGCATGCTGGGCCGGGCCCGGGACGCCTGGGACGCCACCCGCCGCCCCCTGCTGGAGGAACCGCTGCGCCCCGACTGGCAGGTCCTCGGCCGCGACCCGTACCCCGCGCTGCGCAGGAGCGGCCTGCTGCGCCGCCGCCCGCCGACCTTGGCCGAGGTGGCCGGCCGCGAGCTGGGCGGGGGCCTCGGCGAGCTGCTGACCGCCCGGGTCGCCTCGTACGGCGTCGACCCGGGCCGGGCGCCCGCCGCGGCGGCCGTACTGCCGTACATGGAGCAGACCTTCGGCAGCTGGTACCCGCGCGGCGGGATGCGGGCGCTGGCGACCGCCGTGTACGAGCGGTGCCTGGAACGGAAGGTGGAGTTCGTCTTCGGGGCCGGGGTGGAGGACGTCCTCGTCCGGGACGGCCGGGCGGCCGGGCTGCTGCTGTCCGACGGCGGCGAAGCGGCCGCCGATTCCGTCGTGTGCGGCGTGGACCCCCGGCTGCTGGCGGCCACCGCTGACCGGCCGGACGGCGCCGCTCCGCTCCGCGGGGCCGGGATGCCGTCGCGACTCACCCTGTTCCTCGCGCTGAGCGGCCCCCGCCCCGCGGATGCCGTCCACCGCACCCTCGTGCACTCCCCCGCCGGTCCGGTCGTCACCGTGCTGCGGCCCGACGACCCGGCCACCCGGCCCGACGCCGACCACGAAGCGGTGACCGTGAGCGCGGTGTGCGGCCCCGGGGCTCCCGGCGGCGCGGCCGCGGCCCCCGGGCCCGAAGAGCTGCTGGACCTCGCCGCACACGCCGTCCCCGGGCTGCGGGAGCGGCTGCTGTGGCAGGAGGTGCGTACGCCCGCGGACATCGAGGAGGCCACGGGCGCTGCGGGCGGAGCGGTGCCCGCTCCGGCTCTCGCGGGGGCGGAGGGGCGGTTCCTCTACCCGGCGAACCTCACGGCCGTGCCCGGGCTGTACCTGGCCGGCGGCTGGGCCCATCCCGGCGGCGGGCTGGCGCACGCCGGGATGACCGGGGCCCTGGTGGCCGGGCTGATCGTGGAGGGCGCGCAGTTCCGCGGCTCCCGGTGACCGCCCGCCGCGCCGGGCGGCCGGGGCGGCCCGGCGGAAGCGGTCAGTAGCGGTACTGCTCGTACTCCCCCGTGCCCTGGTGGGGGTACGGGTACTGCTGCGGCGCGTCGCCCTGCTCCTCCGCGGGGTAGGGCTGGGTGACGTCGCGCTGCTGCGGGACCCAGACCCCGCCGGGCGGGGTGTCGGTGGAGTACTGCTGCTGCCCGTAGTCGCCGTAGGGCGCGTAGCCGGAGTAGTCGCCGCCGGGCTGCGGCACCACCCCGCCGGTGGTGCCGATGTACGGGTCCGAGTAGGCGGCGTAGACCTGCTGGCCGCCCGCCGGGTAGCCCGCGGTGTAGTCGTAGCCGCCGGAGCCGCCCTGGCCCTGCTGGTCGTAGTACGCGGCGTACTGGTGGGCGTCCTGCTCCGCCGTGGTGAACGGCGAGGCGAAGGCCTCGGGCACGCCGATGGCGGGCGGTGCGGCGGTGAAGCTCTGGATCCCGTAGGACCCGGTCTCCTCGGGCACCGGCTCAGGGCTGTAGACGTCCTCGGCGGTGTCCCGGAACTCCCGCTCCGAGGCGGGCCGTTCGGCCTCGTCCGCGTCCACGCCCCCGGCGCCGTACTCCAGCGCGGTCACCTGGAGCGCCGCTTCCGGACGCGCTTCGCCCCCGGCACGGCGCCGTCCGCTCTTCCGTACGGGTTCCCCGCCCCGGCGCAGCGCCCAGCCGGCCACGAATCCCTTGCGGAAGGAGAGCGTCACCAGGGTCTGGCCCACCGCGAACGCGGTCGCGCCGACCCCGATGACCAGCACGGACGGCAGCACCACTCCGGCGACCACGCCCACGAAGCCGGTGAAGGCGAGCAGGCGCCAGCGGAGCCGGGCCTTGTACTGCATCAGGACCTCGGCAAGCAGCCACAGCGCGACGAATCCGAACGCGATGTAGAGGACCGTCATTCCCACGCGTGGCCCCTCTCGGTGCGGCCGACCCCCCGGCAACGGGGTCGGCCGATCAGGCCCGCTGGTGCAGGCCCAGGTTCTCGTAGATCTCGAGAGTCGCCGTGGAATTGTTCAGCGTGATGAAGTGCAGCCCCGGGACACCCTCGGACAGCAGCCGCGCGCAGAACTCCGTGGCGAACTCGATGCCAATGGAGCGTACAGCGGCCGGGTCGTCCTTGACCGCGAGCATGCGTTCTTTTACAGCGGCCGGGAAGACCGCGTTGCTGAGTTGCGGCAGCCGGTCGAGCTGCTTGATGCCCACAACAGGCATGATCTCGGGGATGATCGGGGTCTCGCAGCCCGCCTTCTCGACACTGTCGCGCAGCCGCAGATAGTTTTCCTCGTCGAAGAACATCTGGGTGATCGCATAGTCGGCACCCGCGCGGCACTTGTCCACGAAGTGCCGGATGTCCGTATCCCAGTCCGTCGATCGCGGGTGCATCTCGGGGAAGGCCGCGACGCCCACGCAGAAGTCGCCGGACTCCTTGACCAGCCGGACCAGGTCGGCCGCGTAGTGGACGCCTTCCGGGTGGGCCACCCACTCGCCCATCGGGTCGCCCGGCGGGTCGCCGCGCAGGACGAGCATGTTGCGGATGCCGGCGTCGGCGAACTGCCCGATGACGTTGCGCAGCTCGGCGACCGAGTGGTCCACGGCGGTGAGGTGCGCGACGGGGGTCAGGGTGGTGTCGGCGGCGATCTGCTGGGTGGCGCGGACGGTCCCGCCGCGGGTGGTGCCGCCGGCCCCGTAGGTCACGGAGACGAAGCTGGGGGCGACCGCCTCGACCCGGCGGAGCGCGTTCCAGAGGTTGCGCTCGCCCTTCTCGGTCTTCGGGGCCCAGAACTCGAAGGAGTAGGAGTGCCCGGACGCGAGGAGGTCGCGGACCGTGTGTGCACGATCCGACCAGGTGGAGGAGGTTCCAAGGGCCATACGGGCAGGTTAGACGCGGCCTTGCGGACACCGAAGCCGCGTCCACCCATTGGACACGTTTTTGGACACGTTTTTGGACACCTGGTGGGCGGTAGGCCCTACGGGTGGGTGAGGCGGGCGCGGACGCGCCGGGCGAGGTCGGCCGCGGCCGAGCCGGGATCGGTGGCCTCGGTGAGCGCGCGGACTACGACGACCCGGGTGGCGCCCGCGTCGAGCACCTCGTCCAGATTCGTGCCGTCGATGCCGCCGATGGCGAACCAGGGCCGGTCCTGCTCCAGGGAGGCCGCGTACCGGACGAGCCCGAGGCCGGGGGCGAACCGGCCCGGCTTGGTGGGGGTCGGCCAGCAGGGGCCGGTGCAGAAGTAGTCCACGCCCGGCTCGGCGGCGGCCGCGTCGACCTCGCTCTCGGCGTGGCAGGACCGGCCGATGAGCAGGTCCTCGCCGAGGACGGCGCGGGCGGCGGGGACGGGTATGTCGCCCTGGCCGAGGTGCAGGACGTCGGAGCCGATGGCGTGGGCGACGTCGGCGCGGTCGTTCACGGCGAGGAGCTTGCCGTGGCGGCGGGCGGCGTCGGCGAAGACCTGGAGGTGTTCGAGCTCCTCGCCGGCTTCCATGCCCTTGTCCCGGAGCTGGACGATGTCCACGCCTGCGGCCAGGACGGCGTCGAGGAATTCGGGGAGGTCCCCCTGTCGCTTGCGTGCGTCGGTGCACAGGTAGAGCCGGGCGTCGGCCAGCTGGGCGCGCGCGTCGTTCGCGGACATGGATAACCCCCGGGGTGGGCGGTGGGGCCGGGAGGGGGCGCGGCGGGGGCCCCGGCGGGGGGGGGCGGGCCCACGGGAGGGGGGGGGCGCGCGGGGGCCGCCGGGGCCAGACCCACCACCG